>JADZFZ010000588.1 GCA_020854145.1 Deltaproteobacteria bacterium
AAGCTCCTGAAGACCCCTCGTAGACCACGAGGTTGATAGGCCGGGTGTGGAAGCGCAGCAATGCGCGGAGCTAACCGGTACTAATCGGTCGTGAGGCTTGCCATATCACTAAGGTACGAATCGAAACTGCCGTCCATTGGACGGTGGGTGGCTCGAGCCCGAGGTTGGGCGCACGAGCTTCGAACGTCCGCTGGAGCACAATCCATGTGATTGACGCTCGCCGTTCGACGCACGGGGAGGTAGTCCCGAGGGACCCTCCTGACTTCCCGCGATTTTCCGGTGGCGTTGTCGAAGGGGCCACACCCGATCCCATCCCGAACTCGGTAGTTAAGCCCTTCAGAGCCGATGGTACTGCATGCGCGAGCGTGTGGGAGAGTAGGTCGCTGCCGGAGCTCAACTCGAACGCCGCACGGTGGATGCCGTGCGGCGTTCTCCTTTTTGGTTCGGTGCGCTCCCACGACGCCCACGGCTCCCTTCGGGTCGAAGTCGGAGCGCGGCGGGTAGCGGATGCCCTGTTGCTTCGGGGGTGCTTGGAGGCTCCGGGCTACGAGCTCGGCGCGGCTGCCGGAAGGCCGAGCTCACCGCGGAGCTCGGCCAGGGCGTCGATCGAAGGCGCGAGGATGGGAGCCCGAACGAAGCCGCAGTCCCGCAGCGGCCCGAGCTGACGGGCCGCCGCCACGGAGATCCGACCCGCGCGTAGACCGAGGACGGCTTCGGAGCCCTGTACCCGCGCGAGATCATCAACGCGCGCCAGGCCGAGCAAGTAGCCCGGGTCGCGCGCAGCGGCGCCGCCGGCGCGGTAACTGCGTTCGACTGCGCGAACGAGCTCTTCGGCCGTGAGCCCGCAGCGGTCGCGAAGCGACATGCAGGCTTCGCCGAATGTGGCTCCCGTGTGCAGGAGCTGGGCGGCTTCCACTCTGAGGGCCAAGGTCCGACGGCGATTCGCGTCGAGGGCGCCTGCACCGCGCTCGAGCCAGAGACACAGCCCTTCTTGATCCTCGTAGCTTCCAGCAGTTCCGTGCTCGAGCAGACGGAGTCGTTGTGCGCGACCGTTGAAGGCGCTGGTCAAGTGACCGAGGAGCTCGTGCGCGGCGAGTCGCACCAGCTGCCGCGGACGATAGGCGCCTGCGGACAAGAAGAGGGCTCGGTCACCCGCGGCGGCCAGGGCGGCGAGGCCGGGTTCGATCCGCACTTCGATCTCCAGACCTAGCCGTCGCGCGAGGTTTCGGAGCAGGCCCGATGCGCGCTCGAGTGGGACGAGGGCGTGCTCGTCGGCAGTCGGCACCGCTTCGGCAAGCCACTCGAGCGCCAGCTCCCGAATCGGGGTGCCGTCGGGGAGCAGGCTCGCGGGCGTCCCGTGTCTGCGTGCTGCCAGCGGCAGCACGCGCTTCCTGTCCGGAATGTGTTCCAGGAGGGCGGCGTCGAGCTCGATCTCGTCCAACCGGGCGGCATGGAGATCGGGCGCCACGCAGTCGGGAACGAGGCGGCGTGCCTGGTCGACCTCGCGTCGAAGTCCGGAAAGGTTCGGGCGGGACGGGTATTGCCAATCAGGTTCGACTGGAGCTCGGCCAGCCTGCAGCGCCGTGACGGCGCGCCAACGCTCGGCCGCGGCATTGGTCGGGGTGCAGGGTGCGAGCAGCCGCGTTACGGGTGCCGCTCGCGAAAGAAACGGGCCCAGCGGATCACGCGTGTTCCAGGGCTCGACCGCGTCGATCAGGTGATCTCGACTCGGAGCAGTTGTTTGCCGAGGAACAGGTAGTCGCCGTGCAGCAGCTCGGCTTCTTGCTTCACTCGCACGTAGGTTCCGTTCTTGGAGCCGAGGTCGACGAGGGTGAATCGCCCATTCGTGTCGGCTTCGACCTTTGCGTGGGATGCCGAGATATAGGGGTCGTCGGGGTAGTTCATGTCGCTTCCCTCGCGGCCGATCGTCGCGGCGCTCTCTCGAGGGCACAACACCATTCCGATGCCCCCGCCCCGGAGGATCTGGGTGAGGCGAAACGGGCTCGGGCGTTTGGGGGACGAGTAGAAGTACGTCTGGTCCGCGTCCGGCCCATCGTTCGGGCGCGGAGACGGATCGAGACGGATCAGTTGCTCGCCACAGAGGAACGTGTCGCCGCCCGCCAACACCTGGCCACCCTCGCGAACACGCAGGTAGACACCATTGAGGCTGCCTTCGTCACGGACGATCAGCTTGTTCCCCCGGTAGATGAAGTTGGCGTGACGAGGCGACAGCCAATTGTCGTGTTGGAAGAGGATCTGCCCCTGCGACCGGCCAGCAACGTGCTCGGTCGCCTGCAGTTGGTAGCTGATTCCGTCGTCGCCCTCTCCCTTGATCAGGATGAGCTTGACCTTCCCGGGAGCCTGCATGTCGCTGAAGTACTTGGTGCGGAGATTCAGGATCTCCGGAGGCACCGCAGCGCCACAACGGCCGCAGAACTTGTGACCCGGCGGTACCGGCGTCTGGCAGGAACGGCACACGAAGTTCCGGGCTTGATCCATCAGATCCTCCTCGGGGAACGAAGGCGCGCCGGATTCTGCCGGAGAACGAGCGGGCGCGTCGACGAAATTCGCCGCTGTGGGAGCAGCGATCGCGGGAAACGGTGGAGCTTCGGGGTGTGGCGGTACGCGGCCCGCCGGCGCCAGCTCGAGAGGGTCGGTGGGCGGGCGAAGGAGCGACGGAACACTCGCCGGAGCGGTCCGTTGCCCTGCGGCTACGGGCGGGACGACATCGCGAGGTCGCGAGAAGACGGCGCCGCCGCGGGCACCTGCACGCGGCGGGGGGACGGTCGGGGGGCGAGGAGCGGCGGGCTCCTCTCTCGGAGGAAGGGCCGGGGCCAACCCGCTCGGGAGATCGAGGTCGGGGATTGCGGGGCCGGGCTCCGCCCGCGAGGGCATCGGGAGTGCGCCGCTGCTTGCGTCCAGATCGGGAACGGCCGGTGGCGGAGGCACGGCGCGCGGGAGACCTCGGCGCGCGGATGGGCGCTTGCCTTCCCCCGTTCTACGCGCCTTGCCAGCGGCCGGCGTCGCATCGGTCGGCGGCGTGTCGGCTGCGTCGGACGATGGTGCAAGAACAAGAAGCGGCGGAACGATCTCGAGAGGCGTCGGCAGGCCCGATTCCACTTCGATCGCGTCCTGGGACGTGTCTCCGAATGCAGGCCCGCCGGGGGAGACGATCGCCTGCTCCCAAAGCGTCAGGTTCGAGCCGCACTCGGCACATGTTGCGGCCTCCCTCGGATTGAAGAGGTCGCAACGACCGCACGCGATCCCGACGCCCTCGTCCATCGCCCTGGTGGGTTCTCACCCGCGCCACGCGGATCAGTCAAGGCGCGCAGCGTGTCGACCGGTGCGAATTCCGAGTGAGCCCTGGGCCGCGAAGGCGGCGACGGCGAAGTCGCAACACGCGCGAGCGTCTAGCGAAGGGCGTGAATTCCGAGTGAGCCCTGGGCCGCGAAGGCGGCGACGGCGAAGTCGCAACACGCGCGAGCGTCTAGTGAAGGGCGTGAATTCCGAGTGAGCCCGAGGCCGCGAAGGCGGGCGACGGCGAAGTCGCAACACGCGCGAGCGTCTAGCGAAGGGCGTGAATTCGTCCGGCGCTCGCCCCTCACCCCGACCCTCTCCCCATTCGGGGAGAGGGGCCTGGTCCGAATTCCGCCCGCGCCCATCGACGCGCGTCCTCTCTCCCCGCGCAGCGGGGAGAGGCAGGGTGAGGGGCCGGTGGCGTGAGTTCCGAGGGCGCCGGCGAAGCTGCAGCACGCCCGCGCCCATCGACGCGCGGCCCCTCTCCCCGCGCAGCGGGGAGAGGCAGGGTGAGGGGCCGGTGGCGTGAATTC
>JADZFZ010000589.1 GCA_020854145.1 Deltaproteobacteria bacterium
CTCGATCGACAACGGCGTGCACGTCAACGCGGGCGTCGCCGTGCTCACCGACGGCGTGATCGTCGACACCGCCGCGACGCCGGCGGGCGGCTTCGGGATCGGTCTCCTCGTGCTCGAGGGAGGCACGGCCGACGTCACGCGGCTCTATGTCGCGCGTAGCCTCGATCAGGGCGTCGGGGTCTGGAACGACCCCAGCCGCTTGACCGCGTCGCACCTGGTCGTGCGCGACACGCGCTGCAACCCGGCGGGATTCTGCGGCGGCAGCCTCTCCGCGCTCGGGGCCGCGCAGGTGATGGTCGATCACGCGAAGCTCGAGGCGGCTCCGTCGTACGGGATCCGCGCGTACGGGGGTGCGCGACTGACGGCGAGCCGGACGCTCGTGACCGGTCGGCCCGGCGTCACGGCGGTCGGTCTCCGTGTCGGGCTCGAAGGCGACGCGACGCTGTCGTTCGCGCGGATCGAAGGCTGGACGGGAGCCGCCGTCACGACCGAGCCGGAGTCGGCCGAGGACACGGGCGGCGCGATGGCCCACCTCGAGGACGTCGTCGTCGCGCCGGGCGGGGCCGACATCGCAGACCTCGCGGTCGCGCTCCGCTCCGTCGCGGCCGGCACGATCGACGGCACGAACGTCGTGCTCGCGGGATCGACGGGCACCGCGGCGGAGGCGCGCGGCGCGGGATCGTCCGTGCGGCTGACGGGCGCGATCGTCGCCGACACGGCGTCGTCGCGGACGCCGTCGCGCGCCGCGCTGCAGGCGTCGGAGGGGGGCGCCGTGGACGTCGTCTCGGCCGAGGTCCTGCGCAGCGCCGGCACCGCGGTGAGCGCGACCGACGGCTCGTCCCTCGCGTTGTCGGCCGTGCGTGCGTCCGACTCGGCGGGCCCTGCCGTCGTGGTCGCGGGCGCGGGATCCCTCGCGATGCTCGGGAGCGTGGCCATCGTCGGGCACGAGCTCGCCGCCGTCCTCGTGGACGCGGCGTTGCTCGACGCGATGGACCTGCGGATCGACGCTCCCGCGCGGGTCGCGCGGCGGACCGACGGGCTCGTCGCGATCGGCGGAGCGATCGTGCGCGTCGACAGGATCGAGGTTTCCGGCGCCCGCGGCGTCGGCGTCGGCGCGTGGGGGTCTTCGACGTCGCTCACGCTGTCCAACGCCCGGATCTCGGGCACGGCGATGGAGGGCGGCGTCGCCGCGTCGCTCGGGCTCTACGAGGATCCGACCTTCGACGTGTCGCGCTTCGCCTGCGACGACGCGGCGCCGGCGACGGGCCTGCAGCTGCTGCCGACCCCGAGCCGCGCGCTCGGCGTCGGGTGGGTGCGCGACCACGCGGTGGGCGTCGCGGCGAGCACGACGACGGGGCTCGACGTGGTCGTCGGCGAGGTCGTGCTGCTCGACGTCCGCGCGGCCATCGAGGCTCCGAGCGCGCGCGACGCGCCCGCCGCGCCCGTCCTCGAGTGAAGCGGCGGGGGCTGCGCGCGCGCGCGGGCCCCCACACGCTCACGGCCTGCTACCGGCAGCGCAGCCGCACGGTCGTTCGGAACGGGGTGCAGAGCATGCCGATTCGCAGGCAGCTGATCTGCGTCCCGTCCGTGCCGCACGCGGGCACGCCTCCCTCCCAGCCTCCGCCCGCGCATCCGACGCCGGAGACCACGCATCCGGTCGAGACGGTCGCGTTCTCGGGCTGCTCGAAGTTGTTGCAGTCGTAGTCGTACGACTGCGGGCACGAGGTCACCGAAGGCGAATCGCAGTAGTACGTGTCGTGGAACGCCTCGGCGCCGGGATAGACGTCGGCGCGCCAGTCGGCGCAATCCGGAGGATCACGGGGGTTGGGCTCGATCCAGCCCGCCGGGCACTCGCAGGCAGTCATCGTCATCGTCTCGTCGGCGAAGCGATCGCCGTCCATGTCGCGCTCGCAGGTGCGCGAGACGTCGTCGATCATGCCGTCGCAATCGTCGTCGACGCCGTTGCACACCTCGGTCGCGCCCGGATGAATCGCGGCCGAGGTGTCGTCGCAGTCCGTGCCGCACGCGCCGAGCGACGTCGGCGAGGCCCCGTCGCCATCGGCGTCGACCGGCACGTGGGTGCAGCCGCCGGGCATGGCGGGCGAGCACGCGTCGGCCGTGCACGCGTTGGCGTCGGCGCAGTCGGGTGGGCGGCCCACGATGCAGGAGTGCGAGGCCTCGAAGCACGACTCCATCCCGTTGCAGGGATTGCCGTCGTCGCAGTCGGCGGTGGTGGTGCACGAGTAGGTGCAATCGTTGTCGCAGCCGTCCCCGTCCATCGTGTCGCCGTCGTCGCACTGCTCCCCCGGGTCGGGTGCGCCGTTGCCGCATCCGCCGGTTGCACAGGTCCCGCTCCGACAGGTGCCCGCGCCGCCCGCGGTGAGGGTGCACGGGGTGCCCTCGTCGAGGGGACGGCCCGCGAGGCACAGGAACAGGACCGGGCTGCACGTCTCGATGCCGTCACACGCCTGGCCGTCGTCGCACTCGGAGTCGAGCTCGCACGAGCGCTGGCACGTGCCCGGCTCGCACCCGTCGCCCGATGCGTCGTTGAGGTCCTCGCACTCCTCGGTCCCCGTGACGAAGCCGTCGCCGCAGCGCGCGGGCTCGCACGCGTCGTCGATGCAGATCCCCGCCTGGAGGTCGGAGATCCGACAGGGCAGGCCGTTCGCGCGGCCATGACACGCGTCGTCGGGCTCCGGCCTGATCGCATCCCCGAGATCGATGCTCAGCACGGCGGAGATGGCGCCGGCGCGGTCCGGCTGCGGCGCGAGCCAGAGCGCGTATCGGCGCCCGCCGCGCGGACGGAACTGCAGTCGGCGCGAACCGTGGCGGCTCGTCGCGGCCGCCACGCGACCACGGTCGTCGAGCACCGCGGCGCGCGTCTCGGGCGTGAGCGACTCGAAGCTCAGGATCACGAACGTGCGCTCGTCCCAGTCGCCGGCGCATCGGCCGCCGCACGGATCGATCGGGAGCCACGCGGCCCCGCCGCGCTCCACCGTCGCGTCGATGCGTACCGAGGAGGTGCCGGGCCTGAGCGCTGCGTCGGTCGGGCGACCGCCGTCGACCTGGGTCCCGTTGCCGAACGGAGTCTCGTCGCAGGAGTCCGGGGTTCCGTCCTCGTCGCTGTCGGGCGTGAGCGGCGACGGCGCGATCCCGAGCGCGGGCACGCCCGCCGTGTAGGCGGAGACCTCGTCCACGTCGAGCGGGCACTCGTCGCACGCGTCGCCGAGCCC
>JADZFZ010000590.1 GCA_020854145.1 Deltaproteobacteria bacterium
CCGAGGCCTGCGGGCCGGCCTATCGCGGTCGCGTCGATCTCGTGGTGCCGGTCCCGCTGCATCGCACGCGCCTCGTCGAGCGCGGGTTCGACCAGGCCGTGCTGATCGCACGACCGCTCGCCCGTGCGCTCGCACGACCGCTCGTTGCGCGGGCGCTGTCACGGATCCGCGCGACGGCGCCCCAGAGCAGCCTCGATGCACGCGCGCGGGCCGAGAACGTCGCGGGCGCGTTCGTGCCGACCTCGTCGGGGCGGCGGGCGCTGCCGGGTCGTCGCGTGCTCTTGGTGGACGACGTCCGCACCACGGGAGCGACCCTCGACGAGTGCGCCCGCGTGGCGCGGGACGCGGGCGCGATCGAGGTGCTCGCGCTCGCCCTCGCCGCGGCGTGACGCGGCCGATGTACCTTTGTTCTTTTGCGCTTCGCGCCGGGACGCTCGGTCACCCGGAATGGTGGTAGGGCTCGCCGGCCAGGATCGTGAAAGCCCGATAGAGCTGCTCGGCGAGGACGATGCGCGCGAGGCGGTGCGGCAGCGTCATCGGGCCGAGCGAGAGCCGATGGCTCGCCTCGCGCGAGAGCTTGGCCGGCAACCCGTAGGCGCCGCCGATCAGGAACACGAGCGCGCCCGCGCCGCCGTCGCGCACACGTCCCACGAGCGCCGCGAAGCGCTCGCTCGACAGCGCGTCGCCTCCGACCTCGAGGGCTACCGTCGTCGCGCGGGACGGGATTGCCCGGGTGAACGCCGCCTCGATGCGGTCGTCGTCGCGGACCTCGACCTCGTCACAGGGCGCGTAGCGCCGTATGCGCGCGAGATACTCGTCGAGCAGCTCGCGCGCAGCTCTTTCCTTCATCTTGCCCGCCGCGGCGATGACGACGCGCAGATCGTCACCCCGCTCCGCCGGCTACCTTCGCGCTCGAGGCGAAGGGCACGCGATCGGCGTCGAGCCAGAGCCCTTCGAGGTCGTAGAACCCGCGCCTGTCCGCGTGGAAGACGTGCGCGATCACGTCGGCGTAGTCCATCAGCACCCACTGCCCCTGCGGCAGCCCCTCGATGCCGAGGCAGCGGTGGCCCTGCTGCTTGAGCGCCTGCTCGATGCCCTGCGCGACCGCCACGACGTGCCGGTCCGAGCGACCCGACATCACCACCAGGAAATCCGCGTAGTCCACACGACCGCGAATGTCGATGACCTCGACCGACTCGGCCTTCTTGTCGAGCGCGGCCGACGCGACCGCGAGCGCGAGGTTGCGCGCGGCCGCCTCGCTCGGGCTCTCCTTCGACGGGGTCGGCTTGGGCGTGCGCGTCCGGATGGCTCCCGACGCCTTGACCGTCGGCTTCGGGGTCGCCGTCGCGCGCTTCGGTTTGACGGCCGCGCGCTTCGGTGTCGCGCGCGAGGTCTTGGGCTTCGACGGCTTCGCGCCGAGTGTCTTCTCTTTGCTCTTGCTCGTGCTCCCGGTCTTGCTCTTGGTTTGCCTCGTGGTGGCCATGCCCCTCCTTGTCGCGGTGATGGCGCCTCACGCGGGATGCGTGCGACGCGGTCGCTCCCCAGCTCGATCCGTGTGCGCGAGCACGGTGTGGGCGCCGTGCGTGACGCTCGTTCGAGCGACGACGATGCTTCCTCCGAAAGGTGATGCTGCGAAGGCGCGCGCCCTCGTCCTCAAGAACGGACCTGTCCTTCGCCCAGGACGATCCACTTGCTCGTGCAGAGCTCCTCGAGGCCCATCGGTCCGTAGGCGTGCAGCTTCGTGGTGGAGATCCCGATCTCGGCACCGAGCCCGAGCTCTCCTCCATCGTTGAACCGAGTCGAAGCGTTGACCACGACGCAGCTCGCATCGACGTCGCGGAGCCACGCCATCGCGCGCCCGTGGTCGCGTGTCACGATGGCTTCCGTGTGGCCCGAGCCCCACCTCGCGACGTGCTCGACCGCCTCCTCGTAGCTGCCGACGACTCGCACCGCGAGGATCTTCTCGAGGTACTCGGCGGCCCAGTCGTCGTCGGTCGCAGGCGACGCCCACGGCACGAGACGCAACGTCTCGTCGCAGCCACGGAGCTCCACGCCGGCTTCGCGGTAGCGTGGCGCGAGCGACGCGAAGAGCGCCTGGGCCACCGCACGATGGACCAACAAGGTCTCCATCGCGTTGCACACGCCGGGACGTTGCACCTTCGCGTTGAACGCGATCGCGTCGGCCATCGCGACGTCCGCGTGCTCGTCGACGTACACGTGGCAGACGCCCTTGTAGTGCTGGATGACGGGCACGCGCGCGTGCTCGGTGACGAAGCGGATGAGCCCTTCGCCGCCGCGCGGGATGACCAGGTCGACGAGCCCGCTCTGCGCGATGAGCTCGAGCGTCGCCTCGCGATCGACCGTGGGGACGAGCGTCACCGCAGCCGGCGGGATCCCCTCCGCGTCGAGCGCCGCCGTCCACGACGCGGCGATCGCTTGGCTCGTCCGAAACGCCTCGCGTCCGCCACGCAGGATGCACGCGTTGCCGCTCTTCAGGCAGAGCGCCGCGGCTTCGGCGGTCACGTTGGGCCGCGACTCGTAGATGATCGCGACCACGCCGAGCGGCACGCGCATCCGGCCGACGAGCATCCCGTTGGGACGCCGCGCGAGGTCCTTGATCGCGCCCACGGGGTCGGCGAGCGCGGCGATGTCGTCGATCGAGCGCGCCATGGCATCGATGCGCGGTCCGTCGAGACGGAGCCGATCGAGGAACGCGGCGTTCTTCCCGTCGGCCTCGGACGCACGGAGGTCTTCTTCGTTCGCGCGTGCGATCGCGTCCTTGTCCACGCCCCGGATCCGAGCGGCCGCCGCACGCAGAACGGCGTCCTTCTTGGCTCCTTCGAGAGACGCGAGCGCTCGCGATGCGCGCTTGGCACCGATGGCCAACTGCTTCATCGACGGCATCTCTGCGTTCACCTTCGCGGGGGACCTCCGGTCGAGCCCGTTGCGATCGACTCGATCCTAGCAGGATCACCCGATCGCAAGTAGCGACTTGGTGACGAGCGGGCGTCGAGGTCAGGGCGAAGGCGGGGGAGCGAACGGGCGCTCGCGGTCCACGACGACCACGGGGGCGAGGTTGCGCTCTGCGAGCTCGAGCGCGGTGGTCTCGTCCTGCGTGAGCCAGAAAGCCCACCGCGTCGCCTCCGTGTCCGTCTGCGTCTCGTCGCGGATCTCGACGTAGTCCGTGCCGGGGGTGAACCCGACGGCGAGGCCGACCTCGAGCGTGTCCTTCACGAGGAACCACCCGTTGCCGAGGTCGACGAACCCGTCGCCGACGACGGTCCACACACCCTCGGTCATCGCGCGACCGTCGAACGAGAAGTCGTCGTCGGAGTACTGCACCACGTCGCCGAGCAACGCGGGCCGGTAGCCGATCGACCCCGTTCGCCGCGGAAACCGAACGGCGATGGGCGGAGGCACGACCGCGCACGTCTGCGCGGTGCCGCCGTCGGCCACGCACGACGCGAGCGCATCGACGGCCGCGTCGACCGCAGGCCACTCGATCTCGACGCGGTGCAGCGGAGGATCGCTCGGCGACCTCCCGGCCGGCTCGAGCCAGCGAACCTCGGGCGCACGCTCGGCGCCCTCGCTGATCGTCACGTCGATGCCGGCGGGCGCGGCGACCTCCATGGGCGGGGCCGGGCTCGGAACCGACGCCAGCCAGCGCACGACGCCCGAGCGCACGTCGACCTCGACACCGGCGGCGTCGTTGGCCTCCGCTTCGGCGTCGATCCCCTCGAAGGCCGCCGTCGCCGCCGCGCTGCAGTGCGTGCGCCCGTAGACCATCTCGCCGTGCCACGGGTTGACGCCGCGCGCGTCGGAGACCTGCCCGAGCAGCAGCTCGCGCCACGCGAGGTCGCGAGCGTCGCGCAGCGCCATCGACGCCATCGGCCCGGCTGCGGCGGCGATCCCGTCGAGCGCGAGCACGAGCTGCCGCGCCTCGGCGCAGAGCGTGATCACGTCGTTGTCGCGCTCGTGCTTGGCCCACAGGTCGCCACGCCCACCGTGCCAGCGGAGCGGACCGCGCGTGCTGCCCGGCTGCCAGGTGCCGTCGAGGAACGGCGGCAGCTCCATCGGCTCGAAGCCCGTCGCCTCGACCGCCGCGAGGTAGTCGGTGATCCGGCCCACGCGGTAGCCCCGGTCGATCGCGCACCGCAGCTCGGCCTCGTACGTGCGCACCGCGCTCTCGACGCGCGCGAAGGCGGGCCCGAGATACGGGTTGGCGTCGGCCGTCGCGAGCAGCTCGCCATCGTCGAAGAAGCTGAAGCTGCGATCGACCGTCTCGTCGGTCAGCCCGCGCGGCAACACGACGTCGGTGCCGCGCACGCGCCACGACGCGCGCTCGACGAGGTCGCTCTGATAGAAGCCCTGGAGGTTACGCGCCATCACCGCGATCGCGTCGGGCCGCTTCTCGGCGAGCCACGCGGCGAAGCCTTCGCCGAACTGTCCCTCTTGCGCGAAGACGACACGGGACAGCGGCAGGTCGGCGGCGGCGAAGCTCTCGCGCGTGCGACGTTCGCTCTCGTCCATGTCGGCCCGTCCCCAGGTCAGGAACATCTGGTCGCTCCAGTGGATCGACGCGAGCTCGAGCTGCTCGCTCTCGACGAGCGCGCGCATGCGCTCGATCGTGTCCGGGTGCCGCTCGCGCATGACGTCGACCATGTAGCCCTGCATCTCGAAGGTGAGCGCCATGTCGGGGTTGCGCTCGAGGATCTCGAGCACGGGCACGAGGCTCTCGGTCACGATGCGGTCCTCGACGACCTCCTCGGAGTGATCGAAGAGGCGCGCTTGGCGCGGGTTGCCGAGCGCGATCTCGGCGAAGCCCACCGTGCCTCCGGCGACGTACTGGACGTTGTAGTGAAACAGCGAAAGTGACCAGCGCCCGGCGGGCGGCGCAGGCCCGGCGGGGGGCGGCGGGCACTCGATCACCACGTCGGGAAGCTCTTCGGGTCCCGAGTCCGTCGGCCCAGTCTCCCGGGCGTCCGGCTCGCTCGCGTCGAGCTCGGGGCCCGTGTCGGGCACGAAGCCGTCGGGGGCGGAGGCGTCGCGTGCGGAACCGTCGTCGTCACCGCAAGACGCAAATACGGCAATCACGACTGCACCGGCGACAATGGCGGGTCGGCGCGCGGAGGTACAACGGGAGCGGCGCATCGGCGCCATTGTGCCTCAAAGCACGACGATGTCGTCGCGGTGGAGCACCTCGTCGCCGGCGTGATGACCGATGCGCCGCGTGATGTCGGCCGTGTCCGATCGCGCGAGGCGCGCGACGTCGAGCGTCCCGTAACGCGTCAGGCCGCGCGCGATCTCGACGCCGTCCGGACCGACGACGCTCACGGGCTCGCCCGGCGAGAAGTCACCGCGCACGCCGAGCACGCCCGCCGGCAGGAGGCTTCGTCCGTTGGCGAGCGCGCGCACCGCGCCTTCGTCCACGAGCACCGCGCCCTTCGGCTTGAGCGTGTAGCCGATCCAGTGCTTGCGGCTCGCGAGCGGCGAGCCCGTCGGCAGGAACAAGGTGCCGAGGTCTTCGCCCGCGACCACACGAGGCACCACGTGCGGCTCGGAGGCCGCGGCGATCACGACGGAGACGCCGCGCAACGTGGCGCGCCGCGCCGCTTCGATCTTCGAGCCCATGCCACCCGAGCCGATCGCGCCGGGCGCTCGCGGATCACTCTCCTTCACGAGAGGCAGCGCGTCCTGGACGACGTCGTGCACGATGGGCACGCGCGCGCCCGACGCGTCGAGCAGCCCGCCGACGTCGGTCAGGAGCACGAGCAGATCCGCGCCGATCAACGTCGCGAGCATCGCGGCGAGCTGATCGTTGTCGCCGAAGCGGATCTCGTCGACGGCGACGGTGTCGTTCTCGTTGACGATCGGCACGACGCCGCGGTCGAGCAGCGCCTCGAGCGCGGCGCGTGCGTTGAGGTAACGCTCGCGGTCCGCGAGGTCCGCGTGCGTCAGCAGCACCTGCGCGACGTGCTGCCCGTGCGTCGCGAAAGCCTCTTCGTACGCGCGCATCAACAGGCTCTGCCCTGCCGAGGCCGACGCCTGCAGAAGCTCGATGCTCGTCGGGCGCGACTTGAGCCCGAGCCGCCGGAAGCCGAACGCGATCGCACCCGACGAGACCAGCACGATGCGCCTGCGTGCCGGCTCCGAGGCGCCGCGCCCCGCGCTCGGCTCGGCGGACCGGGTGGAGCTGCGCGATGCGGGCGCCACGACCGAGGAGATGTCGTCGGCGAGCTCGCGGAATCGCTCTTTCGACTCCGCGAGGGCGCGGCTGCCGACCTTCACGACGATGGTGCGCGCTCGGGCCAAGCCCGCGCGCGGATCGGCGCCGCCCCGCGCGTCCGTCGCGGTGCGCGACGCTCGTTTGCTCCTCGCCTTGTCGCTCATCGGGCGTCGTCCGCGACGGCGAGGTCGAACGCCTCCTCGACACGATCACCCAGCGCGCCCGGCGCATCGGCGAGCGACTCGAGCAGCGCATCGACGATGCCGTCCGCACGCGCTGCGATGGATCCACCTCGTTGCGCACCCGACCGTACGCGGCTCGCGGCTCCTTCGGGCGCCGTCTTGACCGCCGCGATGGCGCCCTCCGGGAGCGCCTTGTCGATCGCCGCACGAACGCGCTTGGCTTCGTCTTCGCCGAACGCGCCCGACCACCGCGCGGGCCGAGCCCCGAGATAGCGGTCGAGCAGCGCAGCGGTCACGAACGTCCGGAGCGCGTCGTCGATCCGGCTGCCCATCTCGAGCGCCGGAAGGAGGCGTCCCAGGATCGCGCGCACGACGGAGGGCACCGAGACGAACGACTCCTTCTTCGTGCGGCGAACGAGCACGCGCGACGCCGCGCGCTCGACGGTCACGCCGTGGCGCGCGGCCACACGACGGACGGCGCCCACCGCGAC
Organism: Deltaproteobacteria bacterium; assembly: GCA_020854145.1. Lineage (GTDB taxonomy): Bacteria > Myxococcota_A > Polyangia > Polyangiales > JADZFZ01 > JADZFZ01. The sequence goes on from JADZFZ010000590.1 coordinate 6,900, forward strand.
ACGCCTCGCGAGCGCGCGATCGACGAGCGGAAGGGGCACGAGCCCGGCGAGCCCGGCGAGCGTGGCGTACACGAGCAACCCCGAGTCGAGACCCGTCGAAGCCGGCGCGTCTTTCGGCACGGCGCGATGGTAGCCGCATCCGAGCGCGTCTCGGAACTACGCCTCTCGGAATGCGGTTCTTCGCGGGCGCGTTCGGTACGATGCGCTCACGTGCCCGTCCTCGTCGGCGAGTTCCCGCCCGTCTTCGTACGCGTTTTCGCGTTTTTTCTGGGCGCATCCGTCGGGAGCTTCCTCAACGTCGTCGTCTATCGGCTTCCGCGCGGTCTGTCCGTGGTCAAGCCGCGCTCGTTCTGCCCATCGTGCAAGACGCCGATCGCCGCGTACGACAACATCCCCATCTTCGGTTGGCTGCTCCTGCGCGGTCGCACGCGATGCTGCAAGACCAAGCTCTCGCCGCGTTACCCGATGGTCGAAGCGCTCGTCGCGATCCTCGCCCTCGCCATCGCGGAGCGCTTCGTCGTGTCCGTCGACCCGGAGCTGCCTCTCGCCGACGTCGGGCTCGAGGCCTTCTACCTCTTCACCATCGCCTCGTTGCTCGTGGCGCTCGCGTTCATCGACCTCGACACGATGCTCCTGCCGGACGAGCTCGTGCTGCCGGGCGCGGCCATCGCGCTCGTCGCCGCGGGCATCCGCGATCGTGCGCCCAGCGCGATCGACGCGGCGCTCGGCGCGGGCATCGGGTTCCTCACCATCCAGGTGCTCTTCGTGTGGGGCTACGAGAAGCTCTCCGGCAGGCGCGGCATGGGCGAGGGCGACGCCAAGCTGATGCTCCTCATCGGCGCGGCGACCGGATGGCACGGTGCGATCTTCGCGCTCGTGGCCGGTGCGCTGCAGGGCGCCGTCGTCTCCGTCGCGTTGCTCCTCTCCGGCAAGAACGTCACGCCCGAGATCCCGAAGGACGTGCTCGAGCACGAGGCCAAACGCGAAGGCCTCACCCTCGAGGAAGCCCAAGCCGAGCTCGCCGCCACCGAGCCGCCCGCCGCGCACGCGGGACAGCTCAAGGTCCCCTTCGGCCCCTTCCTCGCGCTCGGCGCCCTCGAGTTCCTCCTCTTCGGCGACTTCATCCTCCGCACCCTCGACTGACCGGGGACAGGATCGACCACTCCAAGTCCTCGGAATGAAAGGCTCCGTAGACGAGCAGTTCCAATCCGGTCGCGTGGGCTTGACCGACCACGAGCCACGCTCGTATCGATGCGGCGTGAACGAGCCGTCGAGCACAGACGTGGCACGCGAGCGATGGGCGGTCGGGCGGCTCGGTCTGCTCACCGTCATCGCCGTGCCCGTCGCGCTCGGCTTCGAGACGTTGCTCCGCGTGCTGCTCTTCCCGGCGGATTTCGACGATCTGCGTCAGGCGCTCCGGCCCATCCTGGAAGCTCCCACCTACGCGATGATCGGCGTGACGGCGCTGGTGGGCGTCGTGTCGAGCTTCGTGCGCAGACGCTTCGACGTCCCGGGAGCGACGCTGCGCAAGCGTGCTCAGGGTACGTTCGTCGCGTCGTCGATGGCGCAGATCCCCGCGGTCGCGACGACGTTCCTGTGGACCTTCGGTGCACCCATCTTGCCCGTCCTTCTGACGATCGCGACCTCGACGGCGTTCGTGGCGTGGCACGTATGGGGCCCGCGCCGCGATCGTGCGGCCCGCAGCGACACCTGACCGCTGCGCGGGATCGGGCGGGCCCGTCAGGGACGTCGAGCGGCTGCGATGCGCCTGCGCCTGCGCACCATCACGATCCCCGCGACCACGCCTGCGGCGGCGACGAGACCGAGGAACACCAGCACCGATCGCAGCGGCGACCATGGCGCCGGCTCGCCCCCACGGCGCGCTGGCGTCTCTGCGCGGCGCGCGACGACGACGATGGTCCGAGGACGCGCGGTCGAGGCGACCTCCGGAAGCGTCATGCGTCGGACGACACCGGTGCCCGGCGCCACGTCGGCGACCTCGAAGCGGATGCCGTCGTTGGGCTCGAGCCGGAGCTCGGTGCTCTGGAGCCCCGCGAACGTGAGCGCGTCGCGCAGCTCGATGCGCACGCGCTCGCCCGCAGGCAGCGCGACCCGCGTGACGAGCTCGATCGTCGTCGAGGTCGTGCGCACGGGGCCGATCGGAACGATGACGCCCTCGTCCCATCGCGCCGCCGCGGGACGGCCGCCGACGGTGAACGCGAGCTCGCGACGCAGCTGCGCGCGCCACTGTCCGAGCGCGTCCTGCACCTCGCGCGCGGTCATCGTGCCGTCGTGATCGGCATCGACGTGCTCGCGCGCGCGGAGCGACTCGGCGCCTTCGAGCTGCAGCGACATCACCGCACGCACCGTGTCGTTGCGGACGTCGAGCTTGAGGTAGCGCTCTGCGCGCAGCGAGAGATGCCCGAGGTGCGCCCGCGCCACGACGGGGCCGAGGGCGCCCTCTGCCATCGTGCCGAGCGCGGCCGCCGTCGCGAGGACCGCGATCACGAGCCGGCGAGCGCGATCGACCACGTCAGCCCGGTCGATCAGCGACGGTCGTAGTCTTCGAGGAAGCGCAGCGCGGCGAGCACGCCGAACCCCGTGGCGCCCTTCGGCGCGATGCCCTGGGCGCGCTCGAGGAACGCGGGCCCCGCGATGTCGAGGTGGATCCACTTCGCGTCGCGGACGAACTCGCGCAGAAAGAGCGCCGCGGTGATGGAGCCGCCGTACTGCTCTCCCGTGTGCTTGAGGTCGGCGACGTCGCTCTTGAGCCCGTCGCGCAGCTCCTCGAGCAACGGCATGCGCCACACGCTCTCGCCCGCGCGCCCGGCGGCCTGTACGTACGCAGAGCCGAACGCATCGTCGTTGGCGTAGATGCCGGCCGTGTAGGGACCGAGCGCCACCATGCACGCGCCCGTCAGCGTCGCGTGATCCACGATCACGTCCGGCTTCTGCTCGGCTGCGTACGCGAGCGCGTCGGCGAGGATGAGGCGCCCTTCGGCGTCGGTGTTGATGATCTCGACCGACTTGCCCTCGTACGACTTGTACACGTCGCCGGGCCGGTAGGCCTCGGGGCCCGTCATGTTCTCCGTGATGGCGCAGATGCCGTGCACCTCCACGGGCAGGTCGAGGCGCGCGGCGGCGACCAACGTCGCGATCGTCAGCGCCGCTCCCGCCATGTCGCACTTCATGTCGGCCATCTGTTTTGCCGACTTGATGCACAGACCTCCCGAGTCGAAGGTGATGCCCTTACCGACGAACACGACGCGCCCGCGCGCCTTCTTGGGCGCGTGCTTCAGATGGATCAGCCGCGGCTCGATGGCGCTGCCCTTGTTGACCGCGAGGAGCAGGTCCATCCGCTTCTTCGCGAGCGCCGCCTTGTCGAGCGCGGTGCACGTCAAGCCGTGCGCGTGCGCGAGGCGCTTGGCCTCCGCCGTGAGCGTCAGCGCGTTGACGTCGTTGGGAGGGCCGTTGACCCAGTCGCGCGTCCACGTCACGGCATCGGCGACGACGGTGCCGCGCTCCACGGCCGCCTTGTGCCCAGCGTTCGCCTTGGCCGCACCCTTGCCCGCGACCTTGCCGGTGCGCGACGCGATCGTCACCTCGCCGAGGGTCTTCTTCGGCAGACGATCACCGGTCAGGTAGCGCGTGTAACGATACGCTCCCAGCCCGACGCCCTCGGCGATCCCCTGGTACGCGTCGTCGTCCGACGACGGCGCGACGATCGCGAGCTTGGTGATCCCGTTGCCTCGCGAAGCCCGCACCGCGAACGCGCGCGCCTCCGAACGGCCGAGCGTCGAGGGACGACCGAGCCCATAGAGCACGACGCGACGCGCGCCGACGCCCTTGGCGCCGTTGACCGCCACGGCTTGGTCGACCTTGCCGACGAACTCCTCGGCCTTGGCCGCGGCGACGAGCGTGCCGCCGAGCTTCGCGTCGAGCGCACGCACGATCGGATCGTCGTCGAGCGCTCCTTCGAGCACGGGAACCGCGAGCACATCGGCGGTCAGAGAATGCGGCGCGTCGTCGGTCAGCGTGATCTTCATGAGGCTCCGTGTTCGGTGTCCCCCGGCGCGGGGGCGAATGTTGACACGGCGTCCGCGCACGCGACAAGCGGCAGGCTCGCAGCTGTCCGACAGATGTCCGCCATCTGTCCGACACCCTCGACCTCGGTGTCGATGCCGCGATTTCCAGGCGTATTTGCGTGTCGCTCGGCCGGCACGGGCGCTGCTCTTCGCCTGCACATCGGTCGGCGCGACCGGGGCACGACGCCTCGGTCCGTCGCTCTGGGCACCCGCGCGCGAGCGCCGTGCGTGAGGGCGTCGTGCGCCGATCCCTGGCCGAGGAGGAGACCATGTTCGAGAGAGACGACGAGGAGAGAGGGCCGGCAGGCGGATCGGCATTCGGCGGCGGCGACGCGGCGGCGCACGCGCCGAGCACGGCCAAGGCGGTCTACACGATCGTGGAGCGCGGGCCTGGCCGCCGCTTCTGGGTGCGGATCGGCGCGGCGTTCACCAACCGCGACGGCAGCATCGCCGTGCGTCTGGACGCGTTCCCCGCGGACCGCACGCTGCAGATCCGCGATCCGTTTCCGCCACGTGCCCACGGTCGGATGACGTCCGACGACGTGGACGACGCGGCGCTTCGCGCAGTGGGCTGATCCGCGGCGCGATCCTGATGCCATCCGCGCGCCGACGACGCGCGCGAGGGGCTCGCTCGGAGCGTGTTCGACCGCCGCTCCGAGCTCCGAATGGTCGACGGCGTCGAGCGGGGGACGCCGCGCAGCAGCGTGCGATCGACGGTCGCGCGCGAGGGGCTCGTCTGCCCGCGACGAGCCGTGGATCGACGAGGAGATGGACGACGATGACGAAGACGAACCGAAGCACGAGCAACGAGACTGGACGACGGGTGATGGCGAGCGCCGCACGGCGCGCGATCGCATGGGTGATCGCGTCGCTGGCGATCGTGACGTCGGTGGCAGCGAGCGAAGCGGCGGCGCAATCGCAGGCGCGAGCCGCCGGCCGGACCGCGGCCGCCTCGACGACCACGAGCACGGCACCCACGACACCGAGCGCATCGGGTGTGGTGGACGTCAACAGCGCGACCGAGGCGGAGCTGGTGCTGTTGCCAGGCATCGGGCCGTCGAAGGCGCGCGCGATCCTCGCGACGCGGCAGCGCATGGGCCGCTTCCGCCGCGTCGAGGACCTGCTTCGCGTGCGCGGGATCGGCCGCGCCACGCTCCGACGGATCCGCACGATGGTCACGCTCCAGGGAGGGACGACCATGACGTCGCGTCCCTCGACGCCGCGGCGCTCCGCGGCACCGGACGAGGAGGTGAGCGCGGAGTAGGACGCTGAAGAGGTGACGACCGACCGTTCGTGCCGACGGGTCGAAGCACCCGATCGCGCGCCTCGACGCCGCTCGGGCGAACGGTCGGGAACCCGTCATGCACCGGGGCGACGATCACGGTCGAGGTCGGGATCGTGAACGAGCACCCGCGGTCGCCTCGATGGGTCGCCCTGCTGCGCTTCGGGCGGGGTGGGGTCTCGAGTCACCGGTGCCGTCGTGGAGCCTGGAACGCGCCGGGCTCCACCGATGACCGTGAGGAGCACCTCGTGTTCCGCCGACCCCACGGAATCTCGGACGATCCTTGTGTGAGAAGACGGCGTGGGGCTTGCAGTACCCGGTAGGTGCGCCTGGGCAGCGGGTGAGCGGCGCGCGGGAGAGCAGCCATGAGAAGGTCGGACGAGAATCGGGGGGACATCGCGCGATGGGGCGTGGCGTCGATCGGGACGCTCCTCGCGATGCTCGCGATGTCGTGCTCCGGTGAGCTGGGAAGCTCGAGCGCGGCCTCGACGAGTGGGAGCGGAACGACTCCCCCTCCGGGTCCGGGCGACATCGCCGCGTGCCCGCAGGATCCGGACTGGGCGCTGTCGGGAATGGGCCGGCAGGAGTGCCCGGCCGTCTGGCGGTGCGAGACCATCGTCGGCGGGACCAAGCGCTGCACCAACCCCGGGCCGGACCTCCCCGACGGCACGCACACCTGGGCGTGCGAAGACTCGGGCGGTCGCACGGTGTGCTCGAGCTCCGACGCGCCCGACGGCGGCGGCGGCGCCGAGTGGACCTGCGAGCAGATGGGCGAGCTCTGGGTCTGCACCTCGAACGGGACGCCTTCGACTCCGCCGGACTCCGAGGTTCCTCCGGGCACGCCGGGCGGGCCGGACTACGGTGAAGGTGGCGGCGGCAACCCGTGGGACTGCTACTTCACCCCGGGCCCCGACGGTCCTGCGCGCATCTGCGAAGCGACTCCCTCCGAGCCCGGCCCCGGACCTGGTGGAGACGTTCCGCCGCCCGCGCCCGGTGGCCCCGGCGAGCCGACGCCGAACCCGCCGCCTGCACCTCCGCCCGCGCCCGCGCCTCCGCCGCCTGCGCCTCCGCCCCCGCCCGACGGCCCGATGGGCCCGCCCGGATGCGAATGTATCCCCGGGGCGCAGCGGTACTGCGACACGCCGACCTACTGCTCGTGGGGCAAGCAGGTCTGTGGCCCGGACGGACACTGGGGCACGTGCAACGAGGCTGCGCCGCCCGGCTTCTGCGCGGTGATCAGCGACTTCTACTTCGACCTCGCGTGCTGCCTCGCAGCCGGCGAGTGCTGCCAGAACTACCCGATCGACGACTCGAGCGTGGGCGACTGCGAGGACATCAGCTGCCGCTGATCGCTCCACGCTGACGGGCGATCGACGAGGCTTCCGAGCACCACGCTCGGGAGCCTCGTTCGTCTCGGAGGGTCAGGCGAGCGCGTCGAGGAGCGCCTGCACGGCCCCGCGCCGGAGCTTGAGCGACGAACGGTTCACGACCACGACGCTCGAGACCTGCATGACCTCGTCGAGCTCGACCAGTCCGTTGTCGCGCAGCGTCGTGCCCGTCTCGACGAGATCCACGATGACGTCGGTCAGCCCCGTCAGAGGTCCGAGCTCCACCGAGCCCTGCAGGAACACGATCTCGACGGGCCAGCCGCGCTTCGCGAAGTGGCGCTCCGCGATCGCCGGGTACTTCGTGGCCACGCGGATGGGACGGCCGCGAGGCGGAACGAGCGATTCGGACCCGAGCGCGGCGACCACCATTCGACAGCGACCGATGCCGAGATCGAGCGGGGCGTAGAGGTCGTAGCCGCGCTCGGCGAGCACGTCACGACCCGCGATCCCGACGTCGGCGGCTCCGTACTCGACGTGCGTCGGAACGTCATCGGGCTTGAGCAGCGAGAAACGATAGCGCCCATCGCGCGTGTCGCGCACGAGCGTGCGGTCGTCGTTCAGCAACACGGCCGGATCCACGTGCGCGCGCGCGAACCGCTCGACGAGCGAACGCAGCACGCGCCCTTTCGGCACGGCCACGCGGAGCGGAGCGGACGCACCCGTGACGCCGGCTGCGGGCGTCGTGCCCCGGACGCTCCCGCGCGCGGTCACGCGGCTCTTCGCGGGGCGGCTCATGCAGCGCCGGGCACGCGACGCACCGCCGCACCGAGCGCGGCGAGCTTCTCCTCGATCCGCTCGTAGCCGCGGTCGATGTGATAGACGCGCAGCACGTCGGTGGTGCCGCGCGCGACGAGGCCCGCGATGACGAGCGACGCGCTCGCACGCAGGTCCGTCGCCATGACGGGTGCGCCGTTGAGCACGCAGGGACCGCGCACGATGGCGCTGCGACCGCGGACCTCGATGGTCGCACCCATCCGCTGCAGCTCGGCGACGTGCATGAACCGGTTCTCGAAGATGGTCTCGGTGATGACGCTCGTGCCTTCCGCGAGACACATGAGGACCATCAGCTGGGCCTGCATGTCCGTGGGGAATCCGGGGTGCGGCTCGGTCGTCAGGTTGGTCGGGCGGATCGGCCGGTGGCCTCGCACGCGCACGCCGCCTTCCTCGCTGCGCACCTCGACGCCGGCGCGCCGCAGCTTGTGCGCGATGGCTTCGATGGGCTCGATCGAGATCCCGGCCAGGAGCACGTCGCCGCCCGTCGCCGCCGCGGCGACCGCGAACGTCCCGGCCTCGATGCGGTCCGGGATGATCGCGTGATCGACCGGGTGAAGGCCCTCGCGACCCTCGATGATCACGGTGTCGGTCCCCGCGCCCTCGACGTGGCCGCCCATCTTGTTGAGCACCCGGCCGAGCTCCTCGACCTCGGGCTCGCGTGCGGCGTTGACGAGCGTGGTGCGACCGCGAGCGAGCGCGGCCGCCATCATGAGGTTCTCGGTGCCCGTGACGGTGGGCACGTCGAACACGACCTCGGCGCCGCGCAGCGGGCCCGAGGTGCTCGCGATCACGTACCCGTGCTCGAGCTCGATCTTCGCGCCCATCGCTTCGAGCCCTTTGAGGTGCTGATCGATCGGACGCGCTCCGATCGCGCACCCGCCGGGCAGCGACACGCGCGCGCGGCCGTAACGCGCGACGAGCGGGCCGAGCACGAGGACGCTCGCGCGCATCTGCTTGACCAGCTCGTAGGGCGCGTCGTCGTGCGCGACCGGCCGCGCGACGATGTCGAGCACGTGGTGATCGTCTCGACGCGAGACGTCGAGCCCGAGGTGCCGCAGCAGCCGCGCCATCGTGCCGATGTCGCGGAGGTCCGGCACGTTGCGGATGGTCGACTCGCCGTCGCCCAGGATGGCCGCTGCGAGGATCGGGAGCGCGGCGTTCTTGGCGCCGCTGATCGCGACGCGACCCGAGAGCGTCGAGCCTCCTTCGATGCGGATGTTGTCCAACGTTCGGCCTCGGCGCGACCTTAGCCGAGCCGCCCGGTGCGAGCGAGATCCGCGACCCTCACGCCAGAGCCATCCCGGCGATCCACATCGCGAGCCCGATCGCGACGAGCGCGCCCCAGAAGCGCGCGTTGGGACGCACGACCCGATCGTCGGCGTCGATGGCGAGCGCGGCGAAGCCGAACGACGCACCCACCCACAGAGCGAAACCGATGAGGAGCAGCACGACCCACACGGGATGCGGGTCGGCCTCGGCGGCATCGCGCAGCTCACGCGCAAAGGCTGCCCGGCGCGCTTCGAACGGGCGCTCGGCGTCGGCCGCGGTGGGAGGGGTGCGCGCCATGAGGTCCGCGATGCGGGCGTCGGCGGCGCGGAGCTCGCGCTCGAAAGGCGTCCAGACGCTGCGCACCGAGAGGATCGACGAACGAGCACGCCGATACCGCGCGAGCGCGACGTCGCGTTCGCCACGCTCGTCCGCTCGCTCGGCGAGCTCCATCAGGAGGGCGAGCGCGCGGCGCGGGTGCGGGCTCGACGGTGCGTACCAACGTACGGCCTCACCGAGCTGGATCGCGGCGCGGTCCTCGTCGCCCGCGCGCATGAGCGCATCGCCTCGCTCGAGCGCGCGCTCCGACTCCACCACGACGCGCGTCGCGACGATGGCGAGCGCGACGCCGATCGTGCCGAGCGTGGCGAGTGCGACGCGTAGGGCGCGCGCGGCCATCCGTCAGATGAAGTCGCGCCGGCGGAAGACGAGCGAGGCGACGACGAGCATGACGACGCAGTAGAGCGTCGCGTACCCGAGCGCCGCCGCGACGTACATCGTGGGACCCCCGAACGCCGCCGACTGGACGCTCAGCGTGTGGCGCCCGGGAACGAAGAGATGGAGGTTCGGCGCCACCTCGGCCACGACGCGCATCAACGCCTTGACGTCGTCGGGCAACACCCGCGAGCGCATCGTGGCCAGCTCGTCGGCGTTGCGTCCCACGATCCAGACCCCGGCCGTGAACACTCCCGTCAGAAACGGCGACGAGAAGGAAGAGAAGACGAGCGCGACGGCCGTCAGCACCGAGATCTCCGCGCTCACGAGGACGAGCGACCACACGACGGGCCACGGATCGACGCCGCACGAAGTGGCGATCGCAGCGTTCATCGCGAGAAACCCCGCCGCCCACGGCACCACCAGGCCCGTGCGTCCGCGGCCCTTCCACAGCCCGAGGCCGAGCGACGCGGCCACGACGATCGGCGCCGTGAGCACTCCGTGCCACGGCACGACGTCCTGCTGCATCACGAGCAGCCACAACAAGAAGCCGCCCGTGCTCGTCGTGAACACGGCGCCGGTGAGCGCGATCCCTGCGAACTTCCCGACGAGGAACTCCGATCGGCGGATGGGCTTGGGCAGGATGACGTACAGGGTCTTGCGCTCGATCTCCTTGTAGAGGAGCGAGCTGCCGAGGAAGATGGCGACCACGACGCCGAACAGGGAGATGGCGGCGAGCCCGACGTCGAGCAC
>JADZFZ010000591.1 GCA_020854145.1 Deltaproteobacteria bacterium
CTCCCGCGTGCGTCAGCAGCTGCGCCGCCGACGAGGTGCAGTGCGGAGACGCGTGCGTCGACACGACGACCGATCCGCGGCACTGCGGCGGCTGCGACAACGCGTGCCCCGTTCCCATGGACGGCGCCGCGGCGTGCGCGGCCGGGCGATGTGGTCTCGCTTGCGACGAGGGCTTCCACGCGTGCGGCGCGACCTGCGTGAGCGACACGTCTCCGGCGACGTGCGGGCTGCGGTGCGAGCCGTGTCCCGAGCCCGACGGCGCCACGGCCACGTGCCGCCTCGGCGAATGCGGCGTCTTGTGCATGACGGGACGCGGCGACTGCGACGCGGCGATGCCCGGCTGCGAGACGGACCTGACCACGAGCGCGGCGCACTGCGGGATGTGCGGAATGGCGTGCAGCCTCCCGTTCGCGGTGCCTGCGTGCGCGTCCGGCGCGTGCGTCGTGGCGTCGTGCGAGAGCGGCCACGACAACTGCGACGCGACGGCGCCTGGGTGCGAGACGGAGCTCGCGACGTCGAACGTCCATTGTGGTGCGTGCGGACACGCCTGCGGGATGGGGTACGCGTGTCTCATGGGCGCGTGCGCCGACGATCCCGTCGCGGTGGCGGGCGGCGTCGATCACACCTGCGCGTTGCTCGCGGGTGGGCAGGTCTGGTGTTGGGGCGACAACACGTTCGGGCAGCTCGGCGGCATGCCCACCGGCGCGGGAGTCGCGCAGGTGGACGGATTGACCGACGCGGTCGACATCACGGTGGGCGACCAGTTCGGGTGCGCGCGCCGCGCGACGGGTGCGGTCGTCTGCTGGGGTCGCGGCGACCTCGGGCAGCTCGGCGACGGCCGTACGGGCGCCGGTGTTCAGAGCAGCACGCCGGTTGCCGTGATGAACGTGCCGGACGCGGTCTCCGTCGCCGCCGGGCGCGGCTTCGCGTGCGCGGTGCGTGCCGACGGCAGCGTGCTCTGCTGGGGAGACGACGCGAGCGGCCAGCTCGGAGACGGGATGAGCGGCACGCCGCGTGGGATGCCCATGCAGGTCGTCTCGGTCACCGACGCGTCCGGTGTCTCGGCCGGCGGTGCGCACGCGTGCGTCGTCTCGCGCACCGGCACCGTGTCGTGTTGGGGCCTCGGCACGAGCGGTCAGCTCGGCAACGCGATGATGGTCGACTCCGCGAGCCCCGTCGCCGTGATGGGCCTGGGTGCCGCGCCGGGCGCCGTAGCGGGCGACGCGCACACCTGCTCGGTCGACGCCACGGCCGTGCGCTGCTGGGGCGCCAACGCGCAGGGCCAGCTCGGCGACGGAAGCACGATGAGCAGCGCCGTGCCCGTGGCGGTGGGCGGCGTGCCTCCGATGCTCCTGGCCGGCGACGGCGGCGGAAACACGTCCTGCATGGTCGCCGACTCCGGCGCGGCGTTCTGCTGGGGAGCCGGAGATCGAGGGCAGCTCGGCATCGGGGAGATACGCGCTGCGCAGGCCACGCCAGTGATGGTCACGCGCCTCACCGACGCGCGCCGCATCGGGTGCGGCACCGCGCACTGTTGTGCGATTCGCCTGAACGCGGAGCTCGTGTGCTGGGGCGCGAACGACGTGGGACAGCTCGGGATCGGCAGCAGCGGTGACGCGCTCGAGCCACGACCGGTGATGGGCTTGCCCTAGTTCGTTCCCCGGCGGCCGCGCCGGCTATAATCCGCGTCAAGGTGATCGACGTCGGTCGCCGCGTAGGAGACTACGAGGTCGTCGCACGCCTCAAGGCGGGCGGCATGGCCACGTTGTATCTCGCGCGCAGGCACGGCGCGGCGGGGTTCTCGCGGCACGTCGCGATCAAGATCGTGCACCCGCACCTCTCCGAAGAGCCCAACTTCCGCGAGATGTTCGTCGACGAGGCGCTGCTCTCCGCGCGCATCGATCATCCGAACGTCGTGCGCGTGGAGGAGCTGGGAGAGGTCGAAGGCACCTACTTCCTCGTGATGGAGTACGTGCACGGCTGCTCGCTCGGCACGCTCTCGCGCGAGCTCGCTGCCCGCAAACGGCGACTCTCGCCAGAGATCGCGGTGCACATCATCACGCGTGTCGCCGACGGCCTGCACGCGGCACACGAGACGCTCGACGACGACGGGCACTCGCTCGGCATCGTGCATCGCGACGTGAGCCCGCCGAACATCCTCCTCTCGTACCGCGGCGAGGTGAAGCTCATCGACTTCGGGATCGCCAAGGCGCGCGGGCGCCGTCAGCAGACCGCGACCGGCGAGTTCAAGGGCAAGTTCAGCTACATGTCGCCCGAGCAGGCTTGCGCGTTGCCGGTCGACCGCCGCACCGACGTCTATGCGCTCGGCATCCTGCTGTGGGAGATGATCGCCGGCCGCCGTCTGTTCGATGCCGCGGACGACGTCGAGGTGCTCGAGCGCGTGCGAAAGCCGTACGTCCCCGCGCCGAGCACGATCACGCCGACGGTGGGGCCCGATCTCGACGCAGTCGTTCTCGACGCGCTCGCATTCCGCAAGGAGGCGCGTCCGCAGACGGCGCTCGAGCTGCGGCAGCGCTTGCTCGAGGCGCTGCCTTCGGCTGCGTCCATCGATCACACCCACGTGGCTGCGCTGCTCGCGGCCGTGCTCGGCGACTATCGCGACGAGCAGGCGCGCGCGCTGCCCGAGAGCCTCACCGGGATCAAGACCAACTTCGCCCCCGGTGTCGCCGCGGGCGCGGACATGGATTGGCCGACCGACCCCGAGCTCGATCTCCCGTCGGCTGCGAAGAAGGCGCTCGAGTCGCTCTCGGTGGAGGTCGAGGTCGGAGCGCCTCCGCCGCCCGACGAGCCGGTCACGCAGCAATCACCGCTGCCTGCGGCGGTCACCCGTCGCGGGTCGTTGTCGCGCCGCGCGTCCGCTCCGCGCACGTGGCGCTCGGCGCTCGTGGGAGCAGGGCTCGCGGTCGTGATCGGCGCAGCCCTGCTCGCCGTGTTCGCCGTCGTGATCATTCGCCCCGCCGCGCTCGGCAGCGAGACTCGATTGGCACCCACGCGTGCGGTCACGCGGCCTGCCGCGCCGCGCGCGATTCGAGCTCCGATCGCGCCGCCGCCGCACGAGCCGCCACCCGTCGTGCGCGCCCGGGTGGAGCCACCTCCGAACGTCGCGGCGCCGGACTCGGTCGAAACGACGACGGACGTCGACGGAGGCGCACGCGTCGCGCGGCCGAGACCGCCGCGCTTCGTACGACGACCGGCGAAGGCGCGACCGGCCGGCACCGGCGGCGGAGGGGGCGGCGGGCCCGTCATCGTGGACGAGCCCGATTTCTGAGCGACGCTCTCAGGGCAGCGGGATCACGCCGGGGGGGACGTTGCCCGAGTACGGATCCTCTTCGCCCGAGAGCAGCACGATCGCGGCGACGACTCCGCCGACCACCGCGACGCCGATCGCGGTCCACAGGATGGGGGAGCTGGCGACGCTGCCTTCGTCGTCGTCGTCCCGATCACGCCGTCGTGTCGGCGACTCGATGGGCGCGGGCCGTCGTCGCGTCGCGCGGGCGCGCACGTGCACCGTGACCTCCTGGGACTCGACCGCGGTGAAGCTCGCGCGGCCCACCGTCTCGCCGTCGCGCTCGATCGTCAGCTCGTGGTCGCCGGGATCCACCGGCAACGCGACGCCCGTCACCGCGCTGGAGATCTCGCTGCCGTCGAGGAGCAACCGGTCTGCGTCGCGCTGTCCGGTGACCTCGATCCGGGCGCGCGGGATCCGGCTCTCGACTTCCTGCAGGGCGCGCTCCGCGGCCGGGCGCCGACGTGCGTCGGGCCCCGACGTCACCTCGCGAAGGAAACGCCGATAGCTCTCGGCGCCGGCCACGAGACGCCCCGTCTGCACCTGGGCCGCGGCGAGGTTGAGCAACACCGACGGTCGCGGAACGAGCGCGTACGCACGCTCGAAGGCGGTGCGAGCCTGCGGCCATTCGTTGGCGCGAACGTGCGCGACGCCTTCGCGAAAGAGCTCGCGAGCGAGCGTCACCTCGGCATCGCTGGGTGTCGCTTGCGCTCCGGCGACGCTGCTCGAGCCGGCCGCGGCCACCAGCGCGACGGCGAGCATCACGGATCGGATCGGGACCGCGACGGTTCGACGCAACGGCGACAGCTTATCAGGGGCGTGCAGGGAGCGGGACGCACCTGCAAGTCGCGTCGTCCCAACGCATCCCGTCGGCGCACGGGCTCACGGCGCGGCACCCGCCTTCCCCGCCGCGGGAGCCCGCGCTCCCGGGCGTGCCCGCAAGCACGGCCCCGCCGCCGCACGCGCCCGCGAGCGCCACGGCCAGCGCCACCGTGCCGCCCATCAGAGTCTTTCCCAGCGATGTGCGCAACGACATGCGCGGAGTGTGAGCGCACGAACCGGACGGGGCCAACGCACGTGAACCGAGCACGTGATCGAGGTAAAGAGCCAACCCCTTCGGGGCGATGGTGGCCGCTGACCAACGGCCGACACCGCCAGCAGGGGACCAGGGCGAGCGCATGCGAGCCCGTACTCTCACGACCGACGGGACAGGAGATCGCATGGCGAAGAAGGACGACATCTCTGGCGGGATCGCCGACTTGGACCGCAACGCGTTGTTCGCGATGCTCGACGTCGCGCGCGAGTGCCCGGGCTCCTTCGCGGGCGAGTGGCTCGGCTCGGGCGAATGGCTCGACGCCGTCACGCCCATCGACGGAAGCGTCTTCGCGCGCGTCCGCCAGGCGACCGAAGCCGAGTACGAGCAGATCTCCGCGCGCGCCCACGCGGCGTTCCTGGCGTGGCGCTCCGTGCCCGCGCCGCGTCGCGGAGAGGTCGTCCGACAGATCGGCGACGAGCTGCGCCGCCTGAAGCGTCCGCTCGGTGCGCTGGTCAGCCTCGAGATGGGGAAGATCCGCGCCGAGGGCGAAGGCGAGGTCCAGGAGATGATCGACATCTGTGACTTCGCCGTCGGCCTGAGCCGGCAGCTGTACGGATTGTCGATGCACTCCGAGCGGCCGGGTCACCGCATGTACGAGCAGTGGCACCCGCTCGGGGTCGTCGGCATCATCAGCGCGTTCAACTTCCCGGTCGCCGTCTGGGCCTGGAACGCCGCGCTCGCGTGGGTCTGCGGCGACTCGGTGCTCTGGAAGCCGTCCAGCCAGACTCCGCTGACGGCGGTCGCGTGCACGAAGATCGCGGCGCGCGTCTTCGAGCACAACGGCTTCGATCCCGCGCTCACGTCGCTCGTGATCGGCAAGGGGTCCACCGTCGGCGAGCGCATGCTCCACGATCGCCGCGTGCCTCTGGTCAGCGCGACGGGCTCCTGTCGGATGGGCGCGCGCGTCGCGCGCATCGTCGGCGAGCGCTTCGGTCGCACCATCCTCGAGCTCGGCGGAAACAACGCGATCATCGTCAGCGAGCACGCGGACCTCGCGCTCGCGAGCCGCGCCATCGTCTTCGGCGCCGTGGGCACCGCGGGTCAACGTTGCACCTCGACGCGGCGGGTCCTCTGCGACGCGTCGATCTACGACACGCTGCGCGACCGCTTGGTGTCGGCGTACAAGCAGGTCCGCATCGGCGACCCGCTCGCCGAAGGCACGCTGATGGGTCCGCTCGTCTCCCAGGCTGCGGTGAAGGACATGATGAGCGCGCTCGACCGCGTGAAGAAGGCCGGCGGGCGAATCCTCTGCGGCGGCGAGCAGCTGAGCGGTCCCCAGTACCCGGGCGGCTGCTGGGTGACGCCGTGCATCGCCGAGTGCGAGAACGAGTGGGACATCGTCCAGGAAGAGACGTTCGCCCCCATTCTCTATCTCGTGAAGACCAAGGGCCTCGACGACGCGATTGCCAAGCAGAACGGCGTCCCTCAGGGATTGTCGAGCTCGATCTTCACGACGAACCTGCTCGAGGCAGAGGCATTCCTCGCGGCGACCGGAAGCGATTGTGGGATTGCCAACGTCAACATCGGCACGAGCGGCGCCGAGATCGGCGGCGCGTTCGGCGGTGAGAAGGACACGGGCGGCGGTCGGGAGAGCGGCTCGGACTCGTGGAAGGCCTACATGCGCAGGCAGACCAACACGATCAATTGGAGCCGCGATCTCCCGCTCGCCCAGGGGATCAAGTTCGGCGATTGATCCAGTTGCGCCACCGCCCTGCGGGCGACCCGCAGGGATGAAAGGTGAGCGCAACGCGCCGCCGATCCGAGGCGGCGCCGCGGAGCGCAGCGAGTCTTCGAGCGAAGCGCAGCGCGGTCGGGGGTGGGACCCCGAGCGACTTGCTCGCGAGGCGCGGGGGGCTGCCCGCCAGCCCCCCGTTTACTGATCAGCGCTGCGTGGCGGTGCTCTCGGACTCGAACGAGCCCGTCACGGTCTGCGTGCCGTAATGGGAGTCGAAGGTCGCCGAGTAATGGAGCGCTCGGCGGCCGGGCACGGCCGACGGGGTCACGCGTACCTCCACCGACGCAGCATTCTGGTCGACGTCCCACGTGTTGGGACGGACGC
>JADZFZ010000592.1 GCA_020854145.1 Deltaproteobacteria bacterium
CAGTAGAGGTCTCGGCCGAGGTGCGCGACACTGCGCCCCGGTGAGGTCCTCGGCCGCCAGCTCGAACGTCGCACGGAACCGGCTCGATCGACCGATGTCCCTTGGTGCGTGCGGCCGTCGTCTCTCGCGTTCGTGGCGTCTGCCCCGAGCCCGGCCGACGGGCCAGGCGGCGACGGCGTCGATTGGGCGCGTGCGGCCGCGTCGTTTGCTGCGCCCATGAGCGAGGAGCTCGAGCAGAAGCTCGTCGAGCGTCTCGCGCGACGCGACGAAGCGGCCTTCAACGAGGTGGTGCGCCTCTACCAGAAGAAGGTGTTCCGCCTTCTGCAGCGCATGCTCGGCGACCCGCACGAAGCCGAGGACGTCGCGCAGGACGTCTTCATCACCGTGCTCAAGCGCGCCGACACGTTTCGCGGCGAGTCGCGCTTCAGCACGTGGCTCTACCGAATCGCGGTCAATCACGGCAAGAATCGGCTCAAGTACCTGGGACGCCGCGCACGCGGCAAGCAGGACGAGCTGTCCGAACGCTCCGAAGGCGACCTCGTCGAGAGCGCCACCATGTCGACCACGGCGCACATCGATCGCCCCGACGCGCTCGTCGAGGGCTTCCAGATGGAACGCCTGCTCCGCGCGGCGCTCGAGACGCTCGAGCCCGAGCAACGCGAGCTCGTCGTGCTGCGCGACGCCGAGCACTTGAGCTACGAGGAGATCCAGGCGATCACGGGCTTGCCCGAAGGTACGGTCAAGAGCCGGTTGCACCGCGCCCGTGAGAAGCTGAAGGAGCACATCGAGCGAGCGATGCGCATCCGGCCAGGCATCAAACGATGAGCCCCGACGAAGCACGCGACGCGTTCGGCGACGCCCACGACGGTCTCCTCGACGACGAGACGCGCGCGGCGTTCGAGGCCGCACTCGAGACCGACGAGGCCCTTCGCGCCGAGTTCGCGCGTTACCAGGAGCTCTGTCGCGCGGCCGCATCCCTCGACGAGGGCGGGCCCACGCCGGATCTGCTGCAAGGCGTGCAGAAGAAGATCCGGGAGCGATCCGGCGGCCGCTTCTTCCGCGACCGCTACAGCGAGCGTGCGCGCGCGGGCACGCCGCTCCCGATCGTGCTCGCCGCCGCGATGCTCGTGGTGCTGCTCGTCGCGTGGGTCCTGCTCGAGCGCACCGTGCTGCTCGCGCCGGATCCGCACCCGCCCTCGACGACGACCTCGCGCGACTGAAGGGGCGCAGATACTCGTTCGCGCCGAGCTCGTCGAAGCACGCCATCGCGCCCCGCGACGGTGCGCGCGGCCAACGGCCGGGTACCTCTCGCCGGGTGACCTGCCTCAGGGGAGACAGACGTCGGCGGTCGCGGGGCGCGAGGCCGACTGACCCACGAAGCGCGCGGCGTGGACGACGCGCGTTCCTGCCATCGAGGCGCACGACATGTTGAGCGCGTGGGCCTTGCTCGCGCACATCCCGGTGCCGGCGACGTCCGCTCGCTCCACACAGAAGGTCGGCGCGTGACCGGCGAGATCGGGGCACGTGCCTTCACAGGGCAACGAGCAGAACCCGTGCGGCGCACAGAAGCCGCTGCGGCTGCCGGAGCGGAAGCTGCACTGCGCGTCGGTCGTGCACGAGGTGCCGACGAACGACGGCGGCGGCGGCGTCGCGCCGTTGAGCAGCGGGAAGACCTCCGTGTCGTCCACGTTGACGAACGTGTACCCCTCGTCCTTCAGCTGCTGGATGATCCCGTCGATCGCGCCCGCCGTGAACGCGTGGATGTCGTGGAAGAGCAGGATGCCGCCCTGCCGCTCGCGCACCTGCTGCATCACCCACGTGCGCATGTCGCGTCGCACGTTGGACGGGACGTGGCGAAACGTGCTCGGCGAGCAGTAGCCGTCGTTGCGCGCGTAACACCAGTCGGCGCTGTCGATGTGCCAGCCGGTGATCACGTAGCCGCGATCGCGCACGACGCGCGCCGTGTTGCACGTCGAGGCGCCGAAGGGGAACCGGAAGTAGCGCGGCGTCTCGCCCGAGCCGCGGATGTGCTCCGTCGTCTGATCGATCTGCGCGTCGAGCACCGAGCGCGAGACGCGGGTCAGGTCGTTGCGATGGTTCTGCGTGTGGTTGGCGAGGATGAAGCTCGGGTCGCTCGCGATGTCGCGGGCGATGGCGCGCGCGGCCTCGGTGCCCATGCGCGAGCCGTTGATGAAGAAGGTCGCGGGCACGCCGTGGCGCCGCAGCGTCGCGAGCACCGCGGGTGTCGTCGCGGGGCTCGGCCCGTCGTCGAAGGTCAGCGCGACGCGCTTGCCGAAGCCGCCGCGATCGGGCACGTGGACACCCGAGCAGCCTGGACCGTCCGCCTTGCCCTCGTCGGCTTCCTCTTCGAACGCCTGCTCGAAGAGCGCCGACTCGCCTTCGTGATCGTGCTCGTCGTCGCCGAGCTCCATCGCGCACGACGCGACGCCTCCGAGCGCGCCGATCACGAGCGCCAGAATGATCGACGACGGTCGGAAGGAGGGAAGGGGAGAGGACATGAGGCACCACCCACTGGCTAGCGATCCGGCCACCGCGACGGCGGTGATCCAGGGCGTTTCCTGCGAGACTCCGGGGTCTCGCGTCGCCAGCGAGCAACTGTCGGGCCGTCACCCCTTCTTCTTCTTGCCGCCCTTCTTCCCTTCCTTCTTGCCGGCCTTCTTGGCGTTCTTCTTCTCGTCCTTCTTGCCGTCCTTCTTGCCGCCCTTCTTCTGCTTCTTGCTCTTCTTCCCTTCGGCGGCGGCAGGCGCTTCGGGCTTCGCCCGTGTCTCGCCGGTCGACACCTCGGCGCCTTTCGCGCGCCGCGCTTTGGGCAGCTTCTTGGGCGCTTGCCAGAGGCCGGTCACGTTGCCGGCCGGGTCGCAGAAGAGCGCGATGGATCCCCAGCCGTCGGGCAGCTCCATCCGGGGCATCGCGGTCTTGCCGCCGGCCTTGCCGATCTTCGCGAGGTGCGCGTCGATGTCCTCGACGCCGACGTAGACCACGACGCCGGGCTTGCCATCGGGAGACGCGCCGATGCCGCCCGCGATCCCATCCGGCTTCGCGGCCTCGACGAGCATCAGGCCTCCGGGGCCCGGTGCGGGCGCCATCTTCCACGCGAAGACCTTCGCGTAGAACTCGGTCAGCGCCTTGGCGTCGCCGCCGGAGATCTGGAACCAGTTGACGGGGTGACTCATGCCTTCGGCCTCCGATCGAACGGGCGCGAGCGTATGGGCGCCGCTGGGATCCTGGCAACCGCGTTATCCTCCGTCCGTGCGGCAGTTCTTGCTCGACCTCGGCGACCATCAGGTTCGGCTCGCACCCGGCGTGTGGCGGATCGGACGCGACCCCGTCTGCGAGATCCGACTTGCGTCCGAGACGGTCTCGCGTCGGCACGCGCGGCTGCGCGTCTCGCCCGATCAGGTCCGTCTCGAGGACGAGGGGAGCCGCAACGGCGTGCGCCTCAACGGCGAGCGCATCTACGGCGGTGCCAACCTCGCGCCCGGCGATCGCTTCGCGGTCGGGTCCATCGAGATGCGTCTCGTCGAAGCGGACGCGCCGGATCTCCGGCGTTTCGGCACGGGCACACGCCCGATGCCGAAGCCGGACGCGCGCTCCGAAGAGCCGCTCGCGGTGCTGTCGCAGAGGGAGCGCGTCGTCTTCGATCGGCTCGCGCACGGACGCACGCAACGTGAGGTCGCCGAGGAGCTCGGCGTGAGCATCAAGACGGTCGAGACCTACCGCGCGCGTCTCGGCGAGAAGCTCGGTGTGCGTACGCGCGCCGACCTCGTGCGCGTGGCGCTCGAGACCGGCGTGCTCAAGCCGGATGCGTGATCCCTCGGAGAGGTAGGGGTTTCCCCGATACCCCGGAGACGCGGATCGAGACAGCTTCGCGATCGACCCCATGGCAGGTCGCGCAGAGCCCGCCCCGAGCCCCGCCGAGGGGTCACACGCGTTCGACATCGACGTGACGGCGCCGTTCGTGCGCGCGCGGATCGCGACCCCCGAGGGACGACCCGCGAGCGCGCCGAAGGCTGCGTGCGACGAACGCATCGGCGGCTACCGGCTCTGCTACGTGCTCGCGACGGGCGGGATGGCGACCGTCTACCTGGCCGTGACGGAGGATCCGTCCGCGCAGCTCGGGCGCCGCAAAGAGGCTCCGCACCGCGTCGTGGCGCTCAAGCGCATCCATCCGCACCTCGCGCTGCAGAAGGAGTACGTCGAGATGTTCCTCGACGAGGCGCGCATCACGGCGCTCATCCGTCACCCCAACGTCTGCGGCGTGCTCGACTACGGGGTCGTGCGCAGCGCCGAGACCGGCTCGGACACGTGGTGGCTCGCCATGGAGCTGCTCGCCGGGGAGCCGCTCGCACGGGTCAGCGCGGAACGGGCCGCGTGCAGGCGCGATCCGGATCACACGCCTGCGTGGCCCTTCGTCGTCGCGCGCATGCTCGCGGGGGCGTGCGAAGGGCTGCACGCGGCGCACGAGCTCCGCGACACGACCGGGCGCGCGCTCGACGTCGTGCACCGCGACGTGTCGCCACACAACCTCGTGGTCGGCTTCGACGGTCGCGTGAAGGTGGTGGACTTCGGGATCGCGCACGCGAAGGAACGCGTGCACCAGACGGCCGCCGGCTTCGTGAAGGGCAAGTTCGCCTACATGGCCCCGGAGCAGATGCGTGGCCAGCGCGTCGACCGTCGCGCCGACGTCTGGTCGCTCGGCGTGGTGCTCTGGGAAGCGCTCGCCGGACGGCCGCTGTTCCGCCGCAAGAACGACAGCGAGACGATCCTGGCCGCGCTCGCCGACGACGTCCCGCCGCTGCGCGCGATCGCCGCGGAGGTACCGCCCGCGCTCGCATCCGTCGCGGAGCGCGCGTTGTCGATGAACCCGAGCGCGCGCTACGCGACCGCCGAGGAGATGGGTCGTGACCTCGCATCGATCGCATCGACGCGCGACGAGGACGTCGCCCGATGGATGCGCCACCTGTTCCCCGATGCCGAGCGCGAGCACGACCGGCTCGTGCATCTCGCCTCGGCGCGCGTGCCGCGTTCGCGCTCCGCGAGCATGACCGACCCGCTGCCGCGTTCGGTGTCCGAGCTCGCGCCGCCGAGCGCGACGTCTCATCGACGTCCGGTGCGCTCGGCGGTCTATCGCACGCTCGGTGGATCCGTGACGGTGGCGAGCGAGCGCGTCGCGTGGATGGTCGCGCTCTTCGTGATCGTGGCGGCGCTCGTGCTCGCGCTCGGGATGCTGCTCGGCAGCCGCTAGCTCAGGGAGGGGGCGATGCGGGAGGGGCCTCGACGGGTGGCGTCGCGGGCTCGGTCGGAGGCGTCTCCGCGGGCGGCGGCGACGGGCACGCAGGGCACTCCTGGCACTGCTGGCACTCCTGGCACTCGGGGCACTCGGGCGTCGGAGGCGTCTCGGGCTCCGCGGGTGCCGCGGGCTCCTCGTCGTCCATGTCCCACGTGCCGACGAGGTTGAGCGTCGAGGTGACGTCGAACATGCCGATGCGCTGCATGTCGTCTTCCTCGAAGGGATCGGTCTGACCGGGCGGCAACGAGTCGAAACGGAACGTCGTGTCCCACGACAGCTCGAGCCAGCTCGCGATCTTGGCGCGCACCTGGTGCAGCCACTCCATGCGGAGGTGCCCCGGCTCCTGCACGTCCATGAGGGTCTCGAGGCCGGTCGTGTACGTGAAGGTGTCGTTGGTCCGGTTGTCGTAGCCGATGAACAGACGCGCCGAGTGCTGGATGCGGTCCGTCTCGCCGTCGACCAGGATGTCGTTCGGGAAGAAGTTGTCGTAGGTGAGGTCGTAGCCGACCTCGAGCCAGAACCGGTGCTTCTCCTCGTTGAAGAGATTGCGCAGGTAGCCGACCTGTCCGGTCAGGCGCGAGTCGAGACCCGCGAACTGATCGCGGCGCGCGCGCGCCACGATGAAGAGCGCGTCGTCGTCGGTCAGGAACCGATCGTAGCGGGCGCGGCCCGTCAGGTTGTTGGCCGTCTCCTCCCAGTCGGGGAAGTCGACCTCGTCGTCGGCGCGCACGGACGAGTATCCGTACACCCAGCCGAAGTCGAGGGTCAGCACGTTCTCCGCTCGGCGCAGCACGAAGCCCGCCGCGATGTTGGCGGCGACCGAGCGCGTGTTGCCGTAGTTGAGCGTTCCGCCGAGCGTGAGCGTGAGCCGCGTGTCCGACTCGGACGGGCGCTCGGCCTCTTGCTCCTCGTGCTGCGTGGCAGCCTCGGGTTGCGCCCAGGCAGTGGTGGCGCCCCCTATGAGGATCGCGGCGCATGCGAGCGCGCCCACGCTCCATCGTTCCGCTAGTCTACGGGTCATTGGTTCCTCCTCGGAAAGGCCGGATGTTGGTGGCCCGCGCCGGGTAAAGCAAATTCGGTGACGTCGTGCTCGGAGCCGATCGATCGCACGCAATCGACCGCGAATCGACGCGCGAATCAGCCAGGAAAGACCGGGATTGCAGATGACCACGGCACGTATCGGGATCGTCACCGCCTCGGATCGCGCGAGCGCAGGCGTCTACGAAGACCTCTCGGGCAAGGCCATTCGCGAAAATCTTTCGGCGTTCCTCGCTTCTCCGTGGGAGCCCGTCGTGCGTCTCATCCCGGACGATCGGGAGACGATTCAATCGACCCTTCGGGCGCTGGTCGACGACGAAGGCTGCTCGCTGATCGTCACCACCGGAGGCACGGG
>JADZFZ010000593.1 GCA_020854145.1 Deltaproteobacteria bacterium
CTAGTCGGGCGGCGGGCGCGCGAGCTCGGTCTCGAGCCGTCGCACGCGCTCCTCGAGCGTCGCGAGCCCTTCGCGCCGACCTCGGCGCGCGCGGACGTACACGATGGGCAACACGACGAGGAAGAAGACGGGCACGGTCGAGCCGATGAACGCCCCCATCCCGCCTGGGAGCTCGTAGGGCCCGAGCTCGCCGCGCCGCGAAGCCAGGCCCGAGCGATCGAGCCGATCGAGATCGATCGTGGGGTTGCGACAGTAGGCCCCGAGGTGGTCGGACGTGTCGCGTCCGCTGCCGCTCCGCCACGTGAGGATGCTGTAGGGCGCGCGACAGCCGTCGCACACCATCGGGCAGAAGAGGCGCGCGTGCAGACCGAGCCACGGATCGGTCTCGATCGCCATGCCCATCACGATGCTCCACACGCTCGCGGCGATCACCGCGACGACCAGCGCAGTCACGGCACCGCAGCCGAGGTTGCCGCTGTTGCGCAGGGTCGAGAGGTTCGTGCGCGCGTTCTCCAGCTCGAGCATCCGCGCCGATCGCTCGCTCCGGTAGCGCTCGCGCTCCTCGTCGCGCGTCTGCTTCGCCTTCTGCGCCTCGAGCAGGGGCGCGAGCGCGTCGGGCACCCCGTCGCCGTCGGCGTCCTCCGCGAGGAGAGCGCGTGCTGCGGCGGCTCGCTCGGCGGCGCGGAGCTCGTGCGCGAGCACGGTCCCGCAGAACGGGCAGCTCGACGCCGAGAGATCGGCCAGGGCCGCGCCACACTGCGTACACTGCATCGCGGCGAGCATACCGTGCGCGTCACGGGTGACGGCGCGCGAACGATGGGCGACGCTCCGTCCGTGCGCCGCGCGCTCGTCGTGTCCCTCGTCGTCCTGGCCTCGGCGTCGTCGCTGGTCGGATGCCGCGCACGCACCGGATGCATGGGCGGTGACGACGGGCGCTGCGTTCCGGCCAGCCCCTGCGCGCCGCTCGAGGCCACGTGCACCGATCCCTCGCTCGACGTCCGTCGCGTCCGCGGTCCGCAGGATCGCGCCCCCGGGCTCGACGCGGTCGCGGCGACCGGCGACATCGTGCTCGAGAACGCGCTCGTCTCGGTCGTCATCGACGACGTCGGGACGCCACACCAGCTCGCCCCGACCGGCGGCAACGTGACCGACATGGTGCCGCGCGACGGAGTCACCGAAGACGGCATGAACGGGATGCAGCAGATCGTCGGCATCCTCCCGGAGGACACCGTCGCGTACCGAACGCTCGAGGTGATCGACCGGCGACCCGAGCTCGTCGCGGTCGTCGCGCGCGGCACGCTCGACGGCCGGCCCGAGACGTCGGTCGTGACGCGCTACGAGCTGCGCCCATGCGAACGCGGCCTGCGCCTCCGCACGGAGCTGCACCACGCAGGGCGAGATCCGTACGCGTACTTCCTCGCGAACGGCTTCTGGTGGGGCGGCCGCGAGGTCACGCCCTTCGTGCCCCTTCGGGGACAGGGCTTCCACCACCCGGACTTCGATCTGCTGGAGCTCGGCACGACCTTTCGCACGTTCCCGTTCCTCGCCGCGAGCACCCACGGCGCGGCCCCCGTCGCCTACGCGCTCGTCGCGTGCGATCCACCCTCGCTCGACGGCTTCCAGAGCGCGGCCGTGTCGGCAGCTGGGCTGCCTCGCGCGATCGTGCAACCGGGAGACTCGCTCGAGCTCGAGTCGTTCCTCGCGGTTGCGCGTGGACCTGGCCTCGGCGGAGTCGTCGCGGCGGCTGCCGAAGCGCGCACCCAGCTCTTCGACGAGCGATGGGTCCGCGTGCGGGGTCGTGTGACGACCCGCGACGGCGCGCCGCTCGGCGGCGACGAGCGCCTCGGGAGCCTGCTGATCTACGAGCCCGCGCGGGGCGCCGACCCCGACGACGTCGACCTGCGCACCCCGATCGCCGAGGTCGTCCCCGACGCAGCGGGTCTCTGGTCGACGCGCGTGCGGGCCGACCGGCGCTACCACGTCGAGCGCCATGCGTTCGGCCGCGCGACCGGCGAGCGCGTCGCGCTCGATGTCGGACGAGAGGACGCGAGCGCGCCGGATCTCGTCGTCGCGCGCGGCGCGGGGCTCGTGAGCGCGACGGTGCGCGAGCGCGGCCGCGGCACCTTCGCCGAGCTCGTGCTGACTCCCGCCGGCGCGACCCGCCGCGAGGACGTGTACGGGACCGTCCACGGCTTCTTCGACGACGAGGAGCACTGCGCTCCGTATCTCGGCCCACCGCACGCAGGCTCGCCCGCGTGCAACCGCGTGCTCACCGATGGCGCCGGCCGCGCGACGTTCGCGGTCCCCCTGGGCGAGTACTGGGTCTACGCGACGCGGGGGCCGTTCGCGACGATCGCGCGCGAGCTCGTCAACGTCACCGACGCCGGCCGGGTCGAGGTCGTGCTCGCGATCGAGCCCATCGCCGGGCTCGTGCCGGAGGGCGCCCTGAGCGCGGACTTCCACGTACACGGCGGCGCGAGCTTCGACAGCGACCTGCCCGAGCTCGATCGCGCGCGCACGTTCGTGGCCCAAGGGCTCGACGTGATCGCAGCCACCGACCACGAGGTCGTCAGCAACTACGCCGACGCGGTGGCTGCGCTCGGCATCGGCAATCGGGTGCGCGTGCTCGCGGGCATGGAGACGACGGGGCAGATCCCGTTCCTGCGCCCCCCTGGATCCGATTTCCCGCGCGTCATCGGGCACTTCAACTTCTGGCCGCTCCGCTTCGACGCGACGCGCCCTCGAAACGGCGGACCGGACGACGAGCGCGTCGAGCCCGGCGAGCTCTTCGATCGGATGGAGGCGCTCTACGACGGCCACGGCGTCGCACAGCTGAACCATCCGTACGCCGACATCGACTTCGGGCGTGACCAGGGCTACCTGACCGCGCTCGACCTCGACCCACGCGATCCCATCCCGCTCGACGAAGCGCACACACCCGCCGGGCAGCTGCGCCGCCGCCCCGGCGGAACGTTCGGTCACGCGAACATCGAGCACGACGTGCAGGAGGTGATGAACGGCAAGGAGACGATCCAGTTCCTGCGCTATCGCGCGGGCTGGTTCTCGTTCCTCGATCAGGGGATCCTCCGCGCCGGCACTGCGAACAGCGACTCGCACACGCTCGCGGTCCAGGTGCTCGGCAACCCGCGCAACCTCGTGCTCGGCGGTCACCACCTCGCTGCGTTCGACGTCGAGCGATTCGACGAGGACGTCCGACGCGGCCGGATGATCGGCACGAACGGGCCCGTGCTCGTCGCCGAGGTGCGCGACCGCCAAGGCGTCGTGCGCGGTCCCTCGATCGAGCCGTTCGTGCCTGCGGACGACGCGCTGCTCGCGATCGAGGTGCGGGCTGCGCCCTGGATCCCGGTCTCGGAGATCCGCATCGTCGTCAACGGCGAGGTCGTCTGGGTGATCGACGCAGAGCTGGCGCACCCGACGGATCCCTTCGGGAGCGAAGGGCTCGTGCGTTGGCGAGGCACCGTGCCCGTCCACCGCCTTCTCGAGGGTACGAGCGGCGACGCGTGGATCGTCGTCGAGGCGGGCTACCCGCTCTGGCCGGCGGCCGACGTGGACGACGATGGGCGCGTCGAGACGACCGACAACGACGGCGACGGGGTCATCGACGAGCGCGACCAGGAGGGCCTCGACGAGGAGGACTGGTACCAAGAGCCACCGGTGCCACACGACGAGTCGGATCCGCGCTTCCATCTGGACGTATGCGTGCCGGGCGCGTGGCCGACCGCCTTCACGAACCCGTTCGTGCTCGATCGCGACGGCGACGGATGGCGCGGCCCGCGAGAGCTCCGTTGACGGAGCGGGCCCTCGTCTTCGTCGCGGTCGTCGTAGTCGCGTGGCCGATGACGGCCGCGGTCGCGTCGGCGGCGCCGTGCCCACCCGACGCGCGACGTGGCGTGCCCGTGCGCGTGCCTCGGGGCCCGGGAGATCTCGCGATGCTGCCCGAGGCCTGCGGCGCGAACGAGGTCACGTTCTTCGCGCGGGGATCCCTCGCGCTCGATCTCGACGACTTCTACGGGGCGATCGACGGCGCCGTCGGCGTGCGGGGTCGCGTGGCGCTCTCGCGCCGGGTGTGGATCTCGTTCGGGTTACCCGCGCTCGAAGCCCGGTTCGCGGCGAACGCGACCGTCGAGGCCGCATCCTTCGATCTCGGAGCTGGCACGCTCGCCGCCCACATGGCGCTCGACGTCGGCGCGCGGCTGCGCGTGGCGCCGTACTTCCGCCTCCTCGTCCCGACGGAGACCACGTTCACGACCGGCACGCGCATGGGCTACGAAGTGGGCGCGGCAGCGGCGGGCCGCGTCGCCAGGCGTCTCGAGATCGTCGGTGGCGCCCTCGCAGCCTCGTCCTTCGTGGTGCTCGACGACCGACAGCGGAGCGTGGTGTCCCTCGCCGTCGTCGCGGACGTCGTCTGGCACACGGCACGATGGCTGACGCTCGTCCTCGGTGCTGCGGTGCGCGCCGTGCCTGCGGACGCCGAGCCGCTCGAAGCGGTCGAGCCGCGCGCCGAAGCCCGTCTGCACTTGGGCCGCTGGGCGATCACGCTGGGCGGCGAGGTCCCGCTCGCCGGGCGCGACCGCACCGACGCGCGCATCGTGGCGTCGGTCGGCCGCGCGCTCTGACGCATCTCGAATCGTGCCTTCGCGTGCCTAGTGGCATAAGCTGGCAGCCCTCGACCCATGCGCCTCTCTGCTCGCTATCGTGTCCTCAAGCCCCTCGGTGCCGGCGGAGCCGGCGGCGTCTTCCTCGTCGAGGACCGGATCGCGGGCGGCGCGCCCATCGCGCTCAAGCGCATCGGCGCCAGCAGCGACGAGCTCATCCGCGAGAGCTTCGCGCGCGAGTTCCAGGTGCTCGCGACCCTCTCGGTGCCGGGTGTGCAGCGCGTCATCGACTTCGGGCTCGCCGAGGGAGACGGCGCGGATCCCGGCGGCCCGTTCTTCACCCGCGCGTTCGTGGACGGCGAGCCCCTCGACCGGGCGGCCTCGTCGAGGTCGCCGCGCGAGCTCGTCGCCCTGGTGCAGGCGATCTGTGCCGTCGTCACCCCGCTGCACCGGGTCGGGCTGGTCCACGGCGACCTGAAGCCATCGAACGTGATCGTCGATGGCGCGGGAGCGGTGCACGTCATCGACTTCGGCCTCGCGAGCTGGGCGTCCGATCGCGTCAAAGGCGGCGCGGCCGGCGGCACGCTGGCGTTCCTCGCGCCCGAGGTGATGGACGGTCAGGCCCCGTCGCCGCGTTCCGACGTGTATGCGCTGGGCGCCACGTTGTGGGCCCTCTTGCTTGGCCGCCCACCCGAGCACCAGCCCGTCCACATCCCGAAGTCCGCGAGCCCCGAGATCCGGCCGGCTCTCGAGGTCGCGCTCCGCGCGCTCGCGAGCGATCCGACGCGGCGCCTGCCTGCGGTGGGCGAGCTCGCCGATGCGCTCTCCGTCGCGCTGCCGGGCCTCTCGCCGCCACGTGCCGTCGGGTTCGTAGCCCCGCGACCGCGCGGTCACGAGAACGTCGTCGCATCGCTCGATGGTCGGGTTGCCGCGCGCGTCGGGCCCACTCCGCTCGGCGATTCGATCCTCACGCTCTCGGGCAGCGAAGGGTCGGGCAAGTCCACGGTGCTGCGCGAGCTGAAGTGGCGTCTGCAGCTTCGCGGCGTGCGTGTGCTCGACGTCGCCGTGCGACGAGGCGACGCGGTCGCTCCGCTCGTGACGCTCGTGCGCCAAGCGCTCGTGCTCGCGGGTGACGACGACCTCGCACGCGTGAGCGGCGAGCGGTTGCTCGAGTCCTTGTCCGGTCGGACGCGCTCCCTGCGAACCGCACGCACGTCCGTGCCGCCTCCCGCCGCGGACGACCCGAGCCCGGAGAGCATCGCGCGCGTGGTCGGAGCGGTCGTGCGACGCGGGCCGACTGCCATCCTCGTGGACGACGTCGACGAGGCGGAGAAGGCGCTCGCCGCCGCGCTCCGCTGCATCGCGCACGGAGGGGACGGCGCGGACCGCGTGGCCGTCGTGGTGACGGCGTCGGAAGCGAACGCGACCGTGCGAGAGCTCGGTCCGCACACCGCGGTCGAGATCACCGACTTGCGCGAGGCCGATGCCATGGCGGTGGTCCGCGACGCGCTCGGTGCGACCGAGGAGACCGTCGTGCGTGCGCTCATCGCGCGCGCCGGTGGCAAGCCCGGCGCGCTCATCGAGCTGCTCGCGTCGCTGGGCGACAAAGGCGCGGCCGCCACGGCGAGCGACGTCGAGAAGCTGCCGGCGCCATCGGGCCCGCTCGCGACGGCGCGCGCACGCCTCGAGACCGCCAACGCCGTCGCACGCAGAGTCGCAGCCGCCGTCGCGATCACGGGCGCGCCGCTGTCGTGGGACGTCGCGACCACGCTCGCGACGACGTTCGCCGAGTCCGCCGCGCGCCGCGAGAAGACGCCGGCGACCTCGAGCAGCGCGAGCGCGGCACGACGAGGTCCGTGGGCGCTCGCGGCGGCGGAGCAGGCGGGCCTTCTCCGCCGCGTCGGCGACGCGGTCGCGCCGACCGACGACGCAATGGCGACGGCGCTGCTCGAGACACCGGAGATCCCCGAGGTCGCTGCGCTCACGCTCGCGGTGCTCTCGCGCTCGCGCGGGATCGCGTCGTGGTCGCTCGTCGAGACCGCGTTGCGCGCCGGCGATCGCGCCACCGTACGCGCCAGCTGGCTCGACGCGGGAGCCGAGCTCCAGCGCTCGGGCGCACCCAATGCCGCCGCGCGCATCTATCGACAGACCGGGCAGCTGCTGGCCCGGCGCACGGCCGACTCCACGCGCGAGGACGCGGTCGACGCAGCACGCGCCGAGCTGCATCTCTCGGGTGCGCTCACGGCGGCCGGGGACTTCGATGCGGCCGTCGAAGCGGCGCGCTCGGCGCGGGCGTCGGCGCCCGACGATGCCGAGCTGCGCGTCCGCGCGCTCGTGGCCGAGGGGCAGGCGCTCACGCAAGCGGGCCGCTTCAGCGAGGCCGCCGAGGTGCTCGACTCCGTGCCTTCGACGGCGGGCAAGCCCGAACGAGCCTCCGCGATGCGCGCGCTCGCGAAGGTGCAGATGCGCAAGGGCGACTACGCGGCCGCCGCCACCGCGGTCGAGCAGGGCCTCGCGCTCGTCGAGCCGGACGACCCCGCGCGCGTCGAGCTCCTCACGACTTCCGGCATGATCGACGCCTACCGCGGCGACTCGCGGCGCGCGATCCAGCGTTACGAGAGCGCCATCGCGCTCGCGCGCCAGGTCGGCACGCGCCGCGACGAGGCGCACGCGCTCGCGTACCTCGCCATCGCGCACCACCGAGCAGGAGAGCTCGCGCGGGCACGCGACCTCTACGCGCAGTCCCTCGCCATCGCCCGCGAGCTCGGCGACAGCGGCTCGATGGCCACGTTCCATCTCAACCTCGGCGCCGTCAGCTTCTCGCTCGGCGAGCCGACCGCAGCGCTCGAGCACTACGAGACTGCGGCCCGTCTCGCGCGGCGCGCGGGCAAGGCGTCGACGGACGTTCTCGCGCGCAACAACCTCGCGAACGTCCACATCTACCTGGGCCTGTACGAACGCGCGCGAAAAGAAGCCGAAGGCGCGCTTCGCGACGCCGAGAGCTCGGGTCTCAAGACGGCGGCCGCGCAGGCCGTCAGCCTCGTCGGCGACCTGCTCGCACGAACGCGCGACACCGACGGCGCCCTGCGTCGGTTCGACGACGCCATCGCGCGCTACCACGCGCTCGGCCAACGTCGCGAGGTCGGCGAGGTCACCCTCGACGCCGCCGAGGCGCTGCTCGATCGCGGCGCTCCGTCCGACGTCGCGGCTGCAGGGGCTCGCCTCGCCGAGGCCGCGGCCATCGTCGAGCAGGACGCGCTCGAGGACTTCCGCCCGCGTCTTCGGTACCTGCAGGCGCGCGCGCGAGGCGCCACGGGTGATCCGGACGGGGCGGTGACCGAGCTCGACGACATCCTCCGCGACGCCCGTGCACGAGGTGACCGAGAGCTCGAGTGGCAGGCGCTCGCCGCCGCGGGCCTCCTCCACACCGCGCGCGGCGCTGCGTTTCTCGCGCGACGTCACGAGCAGATGGCCGTCGAGGTCCTCGAGGCGATCGCGACCGCCCTGCCGCGCGAGCACCGCGAGGCCTTCTGGCAGGACGCGCGACGTCAGGAGGTCCGCACGCGCGCGCACGCGGTCCTCGAGCCGTCGCGCTCACAGCACGGAGCATCGTGGTCGGCGACCGGCGGCACCTTCGACCCGCGCGCTCGCCGCCTGCTCGAGATCACCAAGCGACTCGCCGGCGAGCACGACACCGATCGTCTGCTCGAGCGCATCACCGACGGCGCCATCGAGCTCTGCGGTGCCGAGCGCGGGTTCGTCCTGCTGGTCGGCCCGGACGGAGCGCTGCAGACCCACACCGCGCGCGACCGCGAGCGTCAGGACGACCCGCACCGAGCCTTCAGCCGATCCATCGCGGACGTCGTGCTCATCGATGGCGAGCCGATCGTCACGACCAACGCGCTCGGCGACGACCGCCTCCGCGAGTACGTGTCCGTGCACGTGCTGCAGCTCCAATCGGTGGCGTGCCTCCCGATTCGCGCGCGCGGCCGCGTGCTCGGTGTCCTTTATCTCGAGAATCGCGTGAGACGCGGGCGGTTCGGCGAAGAGGACATCGAGCTGCTGACGGCCTTCGCGGATCAGGCGGCCATCGCGCTCGACCTCGCGCGGCTCGTCGGCGAGCTCGAGGCACGTCATCGCGAGCTCGAGGCGCAGTCGAAGGAACTCGAGCGCGCCAAGGACGAGATCGAGCGCCTGCTCGCGACGCGAACCGCCGAGCTCGAGGAGACGCGGCGCGACCTGAGCCGCGCACGCGAGGCGCTGTCGGACCGCTTCGACACCCACGGCATCGTCGGCGTCGGGCCGTCGATGCGCCGCGTGCTGACGCTGGTCGAGCGGGTGCGAGACACCGACATCCCCGTCGTCATCCACGGCGAGAGCGGGACGGGCAAGGAGCTCGTCGCGCGCGCGATCCATCACGGAGGGTCCCGCGCCAAGGGTCCGTTCGTCGCGGTCAACTGCGCGGCCATCCCCGAGCACCTCCTCGAGAGCGAGCTCTTCGGCCACGTCCGCGGGGCCTTCACGGGTGCCGAGCGTGACCGACGCGGCCTCGTCTCTCAGGCCAACGGCGGCACGCTCTTCCTCGACGAGGTCGGCGACATGCCGCTCAAGATGCAGGTCGACCTCCTCCGCATCTTGCAGGAGAAGCGCGTGCGTCCCGTCGGCAGCGACACCGACGAGCAGATCGACGCCCGCGTCATCGCGGCCTCCAACAAGAGCCTTCGTGATCTCGTCCGCAGCGGACAGTTCCGCGAAGACCTCTTCTACCGACTGAACGTCGTGGAGCTCTCGTTGCCTCCGCTGCGCGATCGGCCGGAGGACGTTCCGGTGCTGGTCGACCACTTCGTTCGTGCCTTCGCGCAGCGCTTCGGTACCGCGCCCAAGCAGGTCACCCGCGAGGCGATGCGTCGGCTCGCGAGCGCACCGTGGCCGGGCAACGTCCGCCAGCTCGAGCACGTCCTGCTCAACGCGTGGATCCTGGGCCAAGGCGACACCATCGAAGCCGACGACCTGCCGCTCGACGAGGGGCGCCGCCCCGCCCGCACCGAGCCCCCGCCGGCGTCGCGCGCCCTGGAGCGAGACCGCATCGAGCGCGACGACGACGACGGCGACGACGACGACGACGGCGACGACGTGGACGTCGGACCGCGCGATCGGCCGCTGCCCTCGAACCGCGAGGAGTACCGCAACGAGGAGAAGCGCCGCATCCTCGCAGCGCTCGAGCGCTGCGGCTGGAATCGCGTCCGCGCGGCGAGGAGCCTCGGGATGGCGCGGCGCACCTTCTACCGCCGCCTCGCCGAGTACGGCATCCAGTAGGCTGCCCCCCGAGATCGCCCTCGGGAGGCTTCGTATGCGGCAAGCCCCCGCCAGCCGGCACGGAGCTCGTGTGCCGCCTTGCGCCGCGTTTGCGCCGGGTGGTCGCAGTCTTCGTGGAGGTCGCGTGCGAATCGCCTGTGATCCGCGGCTGGCATCGACCGTGCTGGCATCCATCGTCGAAATGACGGGGAGGCTCGATCTGCGTCTCGTGCTGTTGACGTGTCTCGCGTCGGCGAACGCGTGCATCGCAGGGCCGCAGCCGGAGCCGCCGGACGATCCCGAGCCGCCCAACGGGGCAGCCCCCGATGGCGAGTGGCTCTGGCCCGGCGAGGGCCGATCGTCCGAGCCCGACGACGACTTCAACACGCCTCCCCCGCCCCCGGGACCGCCCTCGGCCTACGCGGACGGCGGCGCCGCCGCGCCCGACGCCGGAGCGGGCGGGACACCCGATCCCGCGGCACCGTGGGCCGACGAAGACGGTCAGTCCCCCGGGTTGCACGGTGACGTGGCGCCCTTCCCGTTCGAGCCCTGCTGCGGCTGGTTCACGCTCCCGGGCGAAGACGCGGGCTCCGACGCCGGCGACGCCGGGCCCGACGGCGGCACGTCCGACTGACCTGCCCGACTGGCTCGGGCGTGCCGCGACCCTCTACTCGAGCTCGTTCTCGACGCGGACGACCGAGTCGCACGTGCACGCGCGCCCCTCGCAACGCAGCTCGAAGAGCGAGGTCTGGCCGTCGCCATCGAGGTCGCCGCGCGCCCTGAGCAGCGCTGCATCGCCTTCTCGCACGATCTCGTAGGTGTACCGCAGCGGCTCCGTCGGCGCGAACCCGAGGTCGCGAAAGACGGTGCTCGCGGCGAGCTCGCTCGTCGCGACGACCGCGACGCCCGCAGGCACGACCGTCGGGACCGGACCGGCGGCTTCCGGCAGCCCTGCCTGCGCCGTGGCGACTCGCTCGGTCGCGCAGCGCCGTTCCACGAGGCCCGCGAGCAGTCGCAGGTTCGATCGCGCCTCGGTGACCTTGCTCCTGCGCGTGTACCCGATGAACGACGGGATCGCGACGGCCGCCAACACCCCGATGCACGGCACGACGAGCACCACGAGCACCGCGACCACCACGAGCACGATGATGCCTTTGCTCGAGCCCTTCTTCGGATCGGCCATCACTTCCGGACGCTACTACACGAGACGAAGGCGCGGGCCCACGGCGTATCCGCGGATCTGACCCGCATCCTCGGCCACGAACGCCCAGCCGCGCTCGTCGACGCGAAGCAGGTCCGGCACGATGTCGCCGGGCTCGATCCGTCCGAGCGTGGCTCCGTCCGACGGCCGCACCACGTGCACGGCCACACTCGGGACGAACAGTGCCCCGCCGCGCAACACGGGCTCGAGACGGTGCGGAAGCTCGTCGGCCAGTGGATGCGCGAGCCGCTGCATCCAGCGACGCGTGCCCGTCGCCGCGTCGAGCGCCATCACCGTGCCGCCCCGCGTGTTGAGCACGATGCAGTCATCCACCGCGAGCCACGCAGCGCCCCGACCCACACCGGGATCCGGCACCGACCAGCGCGGCTCGCCCGTCGCCGCATCGAGCGCGACCATCCGCGACACGCCCTGTTTCGCCGCGGTGATCACCACCACGTCTCCACACGCGATCGGCGGCGACAAGGGAGCTCCGTCGAGCACACGTCGCCAGAGCAACGTGCCGGCGTACAGATCGACCGCGACCATCACGCCGTCGTCTCCGTCCGGCAGCCCGCCCGCGGCGATGCACGTCTCGCGATGCACGACCGGCGCGCTCGTGAAGCGCGTGCGTTCCGGACGCCTCCATGCGAGCTCGCCCGTCGCCGCGTCGATCCCGACGAGCGCCGTATCGCCGGACGCCACCACCAGCACGCGACCCGCGCGCCGCAGCCGGAAACCGCCGCGCCCGCGCGCCGCGAACCGCCATCGCGCCTCGCCCGTGCGCAGGTCCACCGCGACCAGCCCTGAAGCGCCTTCGGCCACCACCACCGCGGGCGGCACGCCAGGCCCCCCGACCGCGAGCCCGACCGCCCGACCCACCCGCGGCTTCACCCGCGTCGTGGCGTACGCCTCGCCATCCGCCACGTCGCACAACGACAGCTCACCGCGCGACGTCAGTCTCACGAGCGTCGCACCCGCCATCATCGTGGCCGCGCGCTCGACGCTTCGCGACCACAGGAGCGAGCCGCTGTCGCGGTCGAGAGCCACGAGGCGCCCGTACGCGCTTCCCACGAGGCGGTCGCCACAAAGGAACGTCTCGTGTACGTCGAGCCCGTCGACCGCCGAGCGCCATCGTTCGACATACCGAAGCGGCCCGGCATCGAGCGACGGCGGCTCGTTGACCGCAGCCACCTCCGGCACCCGCAGACGCGCCGGGTCCGCGTGTGTGACCGCAGGCGCAGCCGTCACCTCGCGCACCGCGCGCCGCAGAGCGCCCGCGTCGTCCCGTAGCGCGAGCAGCCGCAGGTTCTTGCGCTGGGATCGATCGTGTCGCAGGACCGCGCGCACCAGCGCGAGCGCCAGCTCGGCGAACGAGCCCGCGACCTCACCCACCGTGAGGTCCGGCACCGCGACGGGCTCGCGACCGTTCTCGCCCAACGCGACGACCACGTCGCCTTCGCGTCCGAGACGCAACGCCACTGCGAGGTCGCCCGACCGCACGCGCAGGTGCGTGGCGCGGCCGACCTGAAAGGCCTCGACGAGCGAGCGTCCCGCCGACACCATCCGCTCCGCGTGCAACAGGACGTGCCCGCCCGCGATCGCGAACGGCCGGCCCCGCGCGATCGCCCAGATGCGACCGTGCAAGAGCAGCGCGTGGAGATCCACGCTCGCCGCGCGTTCGCCGCCCGCATCGATCCGTGGAACGAGCATGCTCGCGCCGAGACGCCACGCCCCGCGCGCCTTCGCGGCCGCTCGGGGCGGGTCGTCGGTCGACGTCGGCTCGACCGAGGGGTCCAGCTCCTGTGCGCCGACGCGCAGCTCCACGAGCGCCGGCTCGTCGGGGCCGACTCCGATCGTGGTCGTCCGCGCGCGATCCGCCAGACGTGCGAGCTCGTCTGCGAACGGAACGCCGGCAGGGTCCACGCCGCGTGCGCCCCTCGGAAACGCCGTCGTCGCATCGAGCCGCGCACGCATCTCGGTGGCGGCTCGTTCCGCTGCCTCCGCGCACGAGCGGAGCGCGGGCTCGAGACGCACGGGCCGGTCCAGCGCCAAGATCTCCGGCACGGCTCCCGTGCGATAGCAGCTCACCAACACGTCACCGGCGCGACGCACGAGCGCGACCTCGATGGGCTCGTCGGCCAGGGGGACGAGCGCTTTGCGCCTGCGCCCTTCGGCCACGTCGAGCGTCGCCGTCAGCAAGTCGCGCAACGCCGTCACGGCCGTCGCGGTGCGTGCGCTCGGCGGCAGATCGGCTCCGTCCGGTGAGACGTCGAGCCCGAGCGCCGCGAACGCGGAACGCGCAGCTGCGAGCCCGACGCCGACGGGCTCCTCCGGGATCACGCCCCCGGACGTTGACGACGCGGTATCTCGGACCACGAAGAGAGTCATCTCGAGAGCGGCGCCGATGCTAGCCGTGCCCATCGCGCCGACGAAATTTCGCGCATCGGATGCCTGCGCGTCGTACCGGGGCCGCGCGTGATCGTTCGCCACAACGCAAATGATCGACATGCGCGGGCACACGTCCTGCGCGCGATCGCCACCGCATCGACCGCCGCGATCTGCGTGTCGGCGCACGTCGCGACCGTCTGGGGCTTCACGATCGACGACGCGTACATCGTGCTCCGCTACGCAGATCGCATCGCCGCCGGACGCGGCTGGACGATGAACGACGGGCCGTGGACCGACGGGATCACGGGGCCCCTCTTCGGCGTGCTGCTCGCCGCCGCGCGAGCCGCCGGCGTCGATGGGCTCGTCGCGGCCAAGACGATGGGCGCGATCGGCGCTGCCGTCGCAGCCGCGATCACGGTGCACGCGATGGCCCGAAGGACCGCCGGCCTCGCGCTCTCGTTGGGCACGGCGATGATCGTCACGGGAGCGTCGGCATACTGCGTGTGGGCCGTCGGCGGGCTCGAGACCGGGCTCGCGGCGCTCGCCGTCGTCGTGGCCATCGAAGGAGCGATCGCGCGACCGGCGCGACGTACGTGGATCGTCGTGGGTGCGCTCGCGGTGCCCTGGCTCCGGCCCGAGTGCGTCCCGGTGCTGCTGGCCGTCGCGCTCGTGCTGGCGCGGTCCCGCCGCGACATCGCCGCGTGGCTCGCGCTCACGGCGCTGGGATCCGCTCTGCTGCTCGTCGCGGCGCGGCTCGCGGTCTTCGGCCACCCGCTGCCGCTGAGCGCACGCGCCAAGCCGGCCGAGCTCCTCGTCGGGCTCGACTACGTCCTGCGCGCCTTGCTCGCGACCACCTCGGGCGTCGGGATCGTGCTCGCGATCGCCGCCGCGTTCGGTCGCCGCGACGATCGCGTGCGTGCCTCCGCGTTCGCCGCGCTCGTGCTGACCGTCGCCATCGCCGGCGGCGACTGGATGCCCAGCTGGCGCCTGCTCGTGCCCGCC
>JADZFZ010000594.1 GCA_020854145.1 Deltaproteobacteria bacterium
AACGGCAAGGCGCTGCGCACCATCAACTGCGCCGCGATCCCCGCCACGCTCATCGAGAGCGTGCTCTTCGGGCACGAGAAGGGCGCGTTCACGGGCGCCGATCGGCGCTCCGAGGGCGTCTTCGAGCAAGCCAGCGGCGGCACCGTGTTCCTCGACGAGATCGGCGAGCTCGCCCCTGCCGCGCAGGCAGCCCTGCTCCGCGTCCTCGAGACCAAACGCATCAGCCGCGTCGGCTCCTCGCAAGAGATCGAGGTCGACGTGCGCATCGTCGCCGCGACCCACCGCGACCTCGAGGCGATGTGCCAGGAGGGCAAGTTCCGGCTCGACCTCCTCTATCGGCTCAACACCATGACGCTCGTCGTGCCGCCGCTCCGCGAGCGACACGAGGAGATCGAGCCGCTCGCGCGCCAGTTCCTCGCGGCCGCGAACCGGGCGAACGATTGTCACGTGAAGAGCATCCAGCCCGACGCGCTCGCTGCGCTCCAGCGCCACTCGTGGCCGGGCAACGTGCGCGAGCTGCGCAACGTCATCGAGCGGGCCGTCGTCATCGCGCACGACGACGTGCTCACCGTCGAGGATCTGCCCGAGCGCATCCGCTCCGCCGCGTCCTCGCCGAGCGCCGTCAGCCACCTGCCGTCCGCCACCGCACAGCCGGCGTCCGGCTCCGCTCCTCCTCAGCTCGCTCCGACCGTGGCTCCACCGCCGATCGACGATCCGTCGGTAGATTTCAAAGACAAGATCCGGCAATACGAGAAGGATCTCATCCTCGATGCTCTGCGCCGTACCGAGTGGAATCAGACCGAGGCAGCCAAGCTCCTGAAGATGCCGCTGCGTACGCTGGTCCACAAGATCGGCGTGTTCAACATTCGCAAAAAATACGAAGGATAATTCGGGATCAGAAGCCGAGGCCGAGCTGCGTGAAGAGCGTCCAGTCGTGGCGCCACAGCGGGCTCGGCGTGTAGCGCGTCCACGTCTGATCACCGACGAGCGCGAACGCGAGCCCCAGATCGATGAGGAAGCGGCGAGCGATCCTCGCGCGCAGGCTCGGGGCGAGGCTCATCCCGATGTCGCGATCGCGCCGGTCGTCGGCGGACGCGCGGACGCCGGGAGCGTTGTCGGGGGCAGCCACCTGCGTGATGAACTGCGTGATCGACAGCTCGAGCCCGATGGCGATCGAATGCGCATCGTCGGGGCTCGCGTAGAGCTCGAACGCCCCGCCGGCACCATATTGCAGCACGCCCTCGACCGTGGGTGACTCGAAGTAGTTCGCATAGCGGCATGCGAGGATCAGGATGCCTCCGACGTCCACGTAGAGCAGCACCGGCCCTTGTCGGCGCGCATAGCCGACGTGCGGCATGAACTGCATGTAGCGGATCGGCAGCATCGATTGCGCCGAGACGCCGGGGTACTTGCGGATTCGCCGGTCGTGGATCTCGATTGCCTCGCCGCCGAGCGTGTTCAGCAGCGCGAAGGGCAGGACGAAATCGAAGTTGACCGACAGATAGTTGGCTCCGTCGCGCCCATCCTGCTCGGCCCAGAGCAGCGCCGAGAACTCCATGTCGATGTCGCCGACCATCGGATCGTCGACTGCCGCGAAGGGGAGCTGCATGCGCATCATGAAGCGCCGCTCGACGTTGGTCGTCTCGAAGTAGAACCCGCCCGCGACCGAGGTCAAGTCCGCCCGCTCGAACTGCGAGACGCCGAACGTCGCGCCCATCTCGCGACGCGGCATGCGCAGCGGCAAGAACGTCGGGTGCATCGTCCGCGGCGGCGCGGGGTAGTCGGGCTCGGACGCAGCGCCGCTCGATGACGCGGTTGCCGGCGGCGGGGGCGCGCCCGCGCTCGGCGCGTCGGGCCCATCGCCCAACGAAGGCGCGGTCGTCGCAGGCGGCGGGGTCCCGGCGTCGGCGCCTTCCTGCGCGCGCGAGACGGCGACGGGCGCGAGCCACGCGGCGACGAGCGACGCGACGACGAGGACCGCCCAGCGGAGCTTGCCCACCTTCACCGTGTGACGAGCGCCTCTCGCGAGCGTCATCTTCTCGTCGGTCGCCTTCTGCCCGTCGAGCGTCACGCCACCCTGCGAGACGAGCCGACGTCCCTCGCTCGTGCTCGGGACGAGCCCCGCCTCCTTGAGCGCATGGACCAGCGACACCGTGTCGCGTCCCGCCGCCACCGTGATCCGATGCTCGGAGATCGCCTCGGGCACCTCGCGTTGGCTGAACTGCTTGGTCCACCGTTCGTGCTCGGCCCGCGCGTCCTCGGGCGAGTGGAACCGCCCCACGATCTCTTCGGCCAGCGCCACCTTCGCGTCGCGCGGGTGGCCCGCCTTCAGGGCTGCGAGCTCGCTCGGGCTCTTGGTCGAGAGCAGCTCGAAGTACCGCCACATCGCGAGATCGGGGATGCTCATCAGCTTGCCGAACATCGACGTGGGCGCCTCGGTGACGCCAATCGCGTTGTCGAGCGACTTGCTCATCTTCGCGCCGACGAGCCGGCCGCTCTCGTCGACCTTGGCGTCGATGCCCTCGAGGATCGGCGTCGTCATGACGAGCTGCGGCTTCTGCCCGTAGGCCTTCATGAGCTCTCGGCCCACGAGCAGGTTGAAGAGCTGGTCGGTGCCGCCCAGCTCCACGTCGCACGCGCCGAGCTCGGCGTCCTTCGCGAGCGCGACCGAGTCGTAACCCTGCGCCAACGGATAGAGGAGCTCGTGGATCGAGATGCTCTGGTTGCTCTTCCAGCGCTTGGCGAAGTCGTCGCGCTCCATCATGCGCGCGAGCGGGTACTGCGCGGCGAGGCGCACGACGTCCGCGAAGCTCATCTCGCCGAGCCACTGGCTGTTGTAGCGAATCGCGGTCTTGCTCGGATCGAGCACTTTGAACGCCTGCTCCGCGTAGGTCCGCGCGCCCTCGAGCACCGCTTCGCGCGTCAGCGGGGGTCGCGTCGCGTTGCGCCCCGTCGGGTCGCCGATGGTGGCGGTGAAGTCGCCGATGACGAACACCACGCGATGCCCGAGATCCTGGAACTGCCGCATCTTGGTCATGAGCACGGTGTGCCCGAGGTGCAGATCGGGGCGCGTCGGATCGAAGCCTGCCTTGACCACGAGCGGCCGTCCGCTGCGCAACCGATCGAGCAGCTCCTTCTCCACGTGGAGATCGACCACGCCGCGCTTGAGGATCTCGAGCTGCTCTTCCGGAGACATGGCGGCGGAGGATAGCAGCGGCGGAGCGAACGCCTCGACGTCGCGAGAAGATGCCGGCGCGTGCCTCTGGTGTACGATTCCGGTTTCTCTCTACGGGAGCAAACTCATGCGGCGGCGCTTGTCTTGGACTGTGGGAATCGTGGTGGTGCTCGTGGGTGCGTGCGGCGACGACGACGACGTCGTGGAGCGGGACACCGGCGTCAACCGCGGCGACGGTGGGATCGAGCTCGGCCCTCCCGGCGTCGACATGGGCACCGAGGACGCGGAACCGCCACCGCCTCCGCCGGATCTGGGCCCGCCCCCCGACGACGTCGGACCGCCCGACCTCGGCCCACCCGACATGGGGCCCAGCGAGCCGTGTGATCGTCCCGGCACCAGCGAAGACCTCGTGTGCGGGATGTGCGGGACGCAGTCGCGCTTCTGCACCTCCGCTCGCGTCTGGGAGTACTCCGCGTGCGAGGGAGAGCACGGCATCTGCATCGCGGGCACGCGAGGGGTCGAGGCCTGCGGTCGCTGCGGCACTGCCGAAGCGCGATGCACCGCCGAGTGTCGGTGGGAGATCACGGGCGACTGCGAAGGCGAGATGGGCGAATGCGACCCCGGCGCGGTCGAGCGGACCGCCATGGGTTGCCCCGCGGGCTCGACGCGCGGACGGGCCTGCAACCCGATGTGCGGCTGGGGCGATTACACCGATTGTCGTGCGCGCCCGACCGACTTCGACGGCGACGGCTCGCCCTACGGCACCGATTGCGACGACCGCGATCCAACCGTCGAGCCGGGCAGCACGGTCGCGTGCGGTCGGTTCGCGTGCGGATCGGTCGCGGGGAGCGTGGCGTACCTGCCCGGCACGCGCTCGTGCACGGGCCCCGGCTGGACGATCTGCGAACGACCGGCCGGCTGCACCGAGCCCACCGGCACGACGCTCTGCGACATCGAGCCGTTCGCGATGGAGACACGCGACTGCGCATCGACCGGGTGTCCGATGGAGCCCATGCAGCAGACGCGCTCGTGCATGCCGCCGCCCGCCGGTGGTGCGAGCACGTGGGGCCCGTGGGGCGAGTGTTTCCCGATCTTCTTCGGCGGGATGTGCACGTTCTCCGCGTCCGACGTCGTCGAGGAGACGTGTGGCGCCTGCGGCGAAGGCGTCCGCTACACGGTCTGCGACGGCAGCACGTGCATGCCGAGCTCGACCTCGTGCCTCGGTCGCGGCTGCACGCCGGGGACGAGCGTGCTCTCGACCTCGGGCTGCCCGATGGGACAAGTGCGGGCGCAGACGTGCATGGACGATTGCCGGCTCGGACCTCCCGGTGCGTGCGAGGCCGGGCCGACGATGGTCGACGTCATGCTCCTCTTCGACGTGAGCGGCTCACACGGCGGAGCTCTCGGCGCCGTGCGCGGCGCGCTCGAGGCCGCCGTCGTCGATCCGCTGCTCGCCGACGGCGCGAGCGCGATCGGCGTCTCGTATTTCTCCGATTACCCGTTCGGCAGTCACGGCTCGGCTCCCGACGTCCCGTTCGGCGGAGTGACCGAGCCCGTGACCGAGCCCGCCAGCGCGACCGACGCGCTGGGCCGCGTCATGGTCCTCGCCGGTGGCGATCAGGGAGAAGCGCTCGTCGAGGCGCTCAACATCCTGTCCGGTGGCTCGCCGCATCCCTCGGCGATGCCGCTCCTCGAGTGCTCCGCGGGTCGCACGGCGGGTGGATGCTGGCGGGCGGGCACACGCCCCGTGATCGTCGTGTTCACCGAAGAGGGACACCACGCGCTGCCGCAGGCGGACATGCTCGGCATCGCGCCGTACATGGGCGTGACGCCCGCGCCCCCAGCGTGGGATGCCGTACGCGATCAGCTCGCGGCGCTCGGCGCGACGGTCCTGTTCGTCAAGCCGAGGACGTCCTTCGGCACCAGCCCGCTCCCGCAGTTCGAGGCGATCGCGGCGGAGCTCGGCCAGGATCCGGCCGCTTCGATCGTCGAGTACGACGAGGCGGCTCCCGATGACGGGCTCGCCGCGCTGCTGGACGCGCTGCGTACGCTCGCGCCCTGATTGCTCGCGCGCGCGGTCGCGGCGATCGCGCGCAAGTCTTCGTGTGCCGGTGCGTCTACGCAGCTTGCGCGCGTTGACGTCGATCGACCGTCCCTCTATCTTCGCCTCCCGGCTGCGCCTGGTATCTGCGCGCTCTGCGCTCTGCGCTCGTCACTCGCGTCCCGCAACCGCGCGAAAGGAGCTCTCCCCGTGGCCGGAAGAAGCCGGAAGTACATCTTCGTGACCGGCGGCGTCGTCTCGTCGATCGGCAAGGGCCTCGCGGCCGCGTCGGTCGGTGCGGTCATGGAGGCGCGCGGCCTCAAGGTCACGCACCTCAAGCTCGACCCGTACATCAACGTCGACCCCGGCACGATGTCGCCGTACCAGCACGGCGAGGTCTACGTCACCGACGACGGTGCGGAGACCGATCTCGACATCGGTCACTACGAGCGCTTCACCTCCGCACGCATGACGCGCGCGAACAACTTCACGACGGGGCGCATCTACGACGCCGTCATCCAGAAGGAGCGACGCGGCGAGTACCTGGGAGCGACGATCCAGGTCATCCCGCACATCACCGACGAGATCAAAGAGCGCATCCTGATGGCGTCGGAGGGCGCCGATCTGGCGATCGTCGAGATCGGCGGGACGGTCGGCGACATCGAGTCGCTGCCGTTCCTCGAAGCCTACCGCCAGATGAAGGTCGAGCTCGGCCCGCAGAACGTCGTGAGCATCCACGTGACGCTCGTGCCGTGGATCGCGGCCGCCGGCGAGCTCAAGACCAAGCCGACCCAGCACAGCGTCAAGGAGCTGCTCGGCCTCGGGATCCAACCGGACATCCTGGTGTGTCGCGTCGACCGCCCGTTGCCGCGGTCCATGAAAGAGAAGATCGGCCACTTCACCAACGTGCCGGTCGAAGCGGTGATCGCCGCCATCGACGTGCCGACGATCTACGAGCTGCCCATCGCGCTCCACGCAGAAGGCACGGACAACCAGATCGTCGAGCGCCTCAACATCTGGTCGCGTCAGCCCGACATGACGCCGTGGATCCGCGTCGTCGATCGCCTCAAGAGCCCGCAGGGAGGCACCGCCGTCATCGGCCTCGTCGGCAAGTACGTGCACCTGCGCGACAGCTACAAGTCGTTGCACGAGGCGCTCGTGCACGGCGGCCTCGCCAACGATTGCCGCGTCGATCTTCGCTACATCGACAGCGAAGCGGTCGAGCGCGAGGGCGCCGAGTCGACGCTCTCGGGTCTCGACGGGATCTTGGTCCCGGGTGGGTTCGGAGAGCGCGGCAGCGAAGGGAAGATCGCCGCGATCCGCTTCGCGCGCGAGCACCGCGTGCCGTTCTTCGGCATCTGCCTCGGCATGCAGATGGCCGTCATCGAGTACGCGCGCACGCTCTGCGGGCTGTCCGAGGCCAACAGCACCGAGTTCGCGCCCGAGACCCCCCAGGCCGTCATCGACTTCATGCCCGATCAACGCAACGTGCGCGACAAGGGCGCGACGATGAGGCTCGGGGCGTATCCCTGTCGGCTCGCGCCCGGTTCTCTCGCCGCTCAGGTCTACGGTTCGCAGGAGATCAGCGAGCGGCACCGCCACCGCTTCGAGGTCAACAACACCTATCGCGATCAGCTCGAAGCCGCCGGGCTCGTTCTGTCGGGCCTCTCGCCCGACAAGCGGCT
The DNA here is from genome assembly GCA_020854145.1 of Deltaproteobacteria bacterium. Classification (GTDB taxonomy): domain Bacteria; phylum Myxococcota_A; class Polyangia; order Polyangiales; family JADZFZ01; genus JADZFZ01. The sequence continues at coordinate 6,902 of JADZFZ010000594.1, forward strand.
CGTCGAGATGATCGAGCTGCCCGTCGGTCATGGTGCCGGTCAACATCCGTACTTCATCGGGTGCCAGTTCCATCCGGAGTTCAAGAGCCGGCCGATGTCTCCGCACCCGCTCTTCGCGAGCTTCGTGAAAGCCTCGCTCGAGTACGCGCTGCGCAAGCGCGACCCCAAGCTCGCCGCGGCGAGCGGTCCGAGCACTCCCGTGACCTCGAGCGGCTCGACTCCCGCCGTCCACGGCAAGCCCAACTGATTGCCGAGGGGTCTGGCGGGCAGACCCCTCCCCCTCGCGAGCAAGTCGCGAGGGGCCCCCACCCCGGACCGCGCTTCGCTGCGCTCGAAGACTCGCTGCGCTCCGCGGCGCCGCTCGGATCGCGGCGCGTGCGCCCCGCTTCCTTGACAGACACCGCCACGGCAGCGCAGAAACCCAGGCGCGCTGCTGGGACGGCGGTGGGCTCGAGGGAGGGTCTTTCGATGGTTGGTCGTTGGCTTCTCGTGGCTTGCTTGGCGATTGCGGGCCTGTCGGCCTGCGGGGATGACGACGGTGGATCAGCCGACATGGGCCCCAGGTCCGACGTCGTGACGCCGCCTCCTCCCGGTGAAGGGGGCGTCGATCTCGGCCCGCGGCCGGACACGGGCCCACTGCCCGACACCGGCCCGCTGCCCGACACGGGGCCGCGACCCGACACGGGCCCGACTCCGCCACCTCCTCCGGGCATGTGCCCGGCGGGCGTGTGCGATCTCGAGGCGCAGACGGGCTGCGGCGCGGGCGAAGCGTGCGACTGGGGCGCTCCCGAAGGCATGCCGCCGATGCCCTATTGCCGCATGGCCGGCACGGCGGGCGATGGGATGCCCTGCAACAACACGACGTTGTGCCAGGAGGGCCTCATCTGCCTCGGTCCGCCCGACGGCGCGACGTGCCACACCATCTGCTGCGAGGAGGACGACTCCGCCTGCCCGACGGGCCAGACCTGCAGCATCCGCGTCGTCAGCGCCGGGATGCCCGACTCGCCGGTGGGCGCCTGCGATGCGCCCGACAACTGCGACGTCGTGATGCAGACGGGCTGCTCCGCTGCCGAGTACTGCTACCCGGCGGGCGCCGACGGAAGCACGGTGTGCGCGACGCCGGGGATGGCCGCGCCGGGCGCGACCTGCGGCGCCCTCAACGACTGCCAGCGCGGCTACATCTGTCCCGGGGGCGACAGCTCGATCTGCCGGCAGGTCTGCAACCCGTCCGCGATGCCGAGCGACTGTCCCGACGGCTCGCGCTGCCAGCCCTTCACCGGGTTCGCGATGACCCTGGGAGCGTGCTTGGCGATGTGACGCGGTCTCGGGTGCTGCCTGCACCCGAAACCATTGGTTTTCCCGCCTGTTTTCGATGGGGTGACGGCATTCCGGCACCCCATTCGCGTTTCTGGGACGCCGTCATCCCGTCATCGGAGGCGCGCGAGATCCGCAAAAACGGAAAGCAAGCCGGCCGCGCGGGGCGTCTCGGTGACCCCGGCGAGCCGTGCGTCGGGGTCGAGCCCTTCGGTCCGCATCGCGTGCGCCCGCTCGACGATGTAGCCACGCGTGACCGCTCCATCGAACTCCGGATGGAACTGCACGCCCCAAGCGCGCCGGTCGACCCGCGCACGAAACGCATGGCAGCGGTCGAGCGGGCTATCCGCGAGGCACACTGCGCCCGGCGGGAGCACCTCCACCGTGTCGCTGTGAGACGTCTGCGCGGCGAGATGTGCCTCGTCTGACAAAGCGCCAAACAACAAATCCGTCCGAGCGGTCTCCAACAAGCGGATCCGCTGCGTCCCGATCTCGCGGCCCAGCGGGTTGCGCACGACGCGTCCGCCCAGCGCTTCGGCCAGCAGCTGGTGCCCGAAGCAGATGCCGAGCAGCGGGACGTCGTTCGCGACCGCGTCCGCCATCCACCTGCCGGTCGCGAGCATCCACGGAGCGCGCTCCGTCACGGAGGCAGGTGAGCCCGTGACGACGACGCCCGCGTAGTCGTGCGCGATCGGCAGCGGCTCGTTCTGCTCGGCACGCACGACCTCGACGGGCGCGCCGAGCCCGCGCGCGATCCAGTCCTCGAAGTCGCCGAGGTGCCGATTGGCCGCGACGGTGGAGCCGGTCTTGAGGACGAGGAAACGCTCGCGCGTCATGGGCCGATCTTGCACCGCCCGCGCTCGAGGTGCATCGCCGGCTCGAAGACTTCGATGACGGAAAAGCAGAAGGCCTGGAGCGCGATGCTCCAGGCCTCCTCGGGTGCGCGACCAGACGTCGCGCGATCGCTCGGATCACATCATGGGTGGGCACGTCCCCATGGCACACGGGCCCGTGGAGCAACGGTTCGCGAGACCCATGTCGTCGCACGCGGCACCCGCGCCGAGCACCGGTCGCAGGTAGACGCGCAACGCGAACGGCGTCGTCATCATGGCCTCCACGCCGTTGAAGTCCTCAACGAAGATCGTGTAGGTCCCGGCCGTGGCGTTCTCGAAGGCGGCGCGGCCGCGCGTGTCCTCCTCGTCGTCGCTGCACGCGACCTCGGCCATCTCACGCGAGTCCGCGCAGGTGCTGCGGATGTAGACGACCGTGTCGGCCATCTCGTCGGTGCCGAGCACGGCGGTGTCCGCGACGAGGTCGTGCATGCCGGCGGGGATCGTGACGGTGAAGAGCGCTTCGGTGCCGCCCGTCGCCGAGCAGCTGCCTTCGAAGAGCCCGTCGCCCGGCATGAGCGTCCCCATCGCCATCCCGCTGCTCATCGCGTCGAGCGTGATGGGAGCCGCGGCTGCGCACGCCGCCGTCGCCTCCGGCGTGGCCTGGCAGGTGCCGGCCGTGCACACGTTGGGCGGAGCGCACGCGATGACCATGTCGCACATCTCGCCGAACTCCGCAGGCAGCCGGCAGGTGCCAGCCGCACAGACCGCCGGCATGCGGCACGGGGTGTCCATGTCGCACGCTTCGCCGGGGCCTGCAGACAGGCCGGTGATCATCGCCGTCATCTGCGAGCTGGTCGAGTCGAACGCGTCCACGATGCGCGCACGGACCTGGGCTCCGCCGAACTCGGCCGCGTCGCCCGTGAGCGTCACGGTGGCGGTGAACGTCATCATCCCATCGACACCCGGATCGTCGAACGGCCCGGTGATGATGTCGTTCTCGTCACCCACGCCGTCGCCATCGATGTCGATGACGGCGCCCATCGCGTCGAGCAGCTCGATCTCGGCACCCGCCGCGTTGCCGTCCGGGTCGCCGCCCATCATCGTGATGGTCACGAGCGGGTCACCGCCCGCGGGGAACGTCTGAGCCGCCGTCAGGCCGGTCAGCGTCGGCGCTGCGTTCATCGCTGCGGTGAAGGTGATCTGGATCGTGCCTTCGGTGACTGCGCCGTCCGGCTTCATGCCGTAGGGGAAGCCGCTGACGATGAAGTAGATGGTGTCGCCGCCCATCGCCGAGACGGTGCCGGTCGACAAGAAGTCGTCCATCGCCGTGTCGTCGAAGCACTCGGCGGCGGCGCCGTCGTCGCAGCTCGCGCCCGTGCGCACCTCCACGATGGAGTCGGTGAGCGTCGTGCCGGGGTTGCTGGTCGTGAACTCGATGCCGACCGATCCCGTGCCCGGCACCTCGTACGCGATGACGGCCTGGGCGCGTCGCGCTCCGATCTCGAAGCCACTCTCCGCGAGGTCGTCCAGATACGTCTGGCACGCGCCGAAGTCGTCCGCGGGAGCGCCGCCCCCGGTGGTGTCGACCATCGCGGTCGCGAGCCCGATGCGGCCCTCGACCACGAGCGGCTCGTCGCACGTGGGTAGATCACCCGGCGGCGGCATCGCCATGTCGGGGCGCGGGCCCATGTCGACGGGCGGGCCCATGTCGGGGCGCGGGCCCATGTCGACGGGCGGTCCCATGTCGCGCGGCGGCGGCGGCGTGATCATGTCCGGCCCCGCGTCGGGCGTCGTCATCGAGCCGCCGTCATCGTCTCCGCACGCGACACCCGCGAGCGCGACCACCAAGCTGACAAGCAAATACCTGGACCTCATCCACCGCCTCCTATTCGACGTCCGACCGTCCTCGAGCTCGCATCGCCCTCGCGGAGAAGAGTGTCTCCACCCATTCGGGTGGGGGGAGCGCACGCCGCCCCCGCGGGGACGAATCTCCACCCTTGCGGGTGGCGGACCCGGGGGCCGACGCCTGCGAGGCGCGTACCGTGGTCCGCCGAAGGCCGAAACGCACGCGCAAAGTGCGCGAAGCGGCTACCGCAGTAGTCAGCCATGTCGCCCTGGAGGAGCCAGCGCGGCCGTCGGATCCAGGGAGAACACTGCACCCGATGGGGTCGGGCCTGCCTTCTTCGACCACCCTCGTAAGCTCGGGCGCTCGGCACGAACGGTGACGTGTGTCGCTCGGCTTGGGGCTAGTGCTTCCGGTTGATCATGTGGATCGCGTGGCCGACGGCGGCGTTCGCGGCTTCCATCATGGCCTCGGCCAGCGTCGGGTGCGCATGCACCGTGAGACCGACGTCCTCGGCGAACGCGCACATCTCGACTGCGAGCGCGGCCTCCGCGATGAGGTCGCTCGCTTCGGGCCCGACGATGTGCACGCCGAGCACCTCGTGGCTCTTCGCGTCGATGACGACTTTGACGAAACCGTCGGTCTCCATCACGGCCATGGCGCGGCCGAGCGCGGAGAACGGGAACTTGCCGATCTTGTAGTCGACGCCCCTCTTCTTCGCTTCGGTCTCGCTCAGGCCCACGGACGCAATCTCGGGATCGGTGAAGATGGCCGCCGGCATCCCGCGCCAGTCCTTGGCCGTGCGCTGGCCCGCGATGGCCTCGGCCGCGATCTCACCTTCCTTGCTGGCCTTGTGCGCGAGGAACGGCGATGCCGCGACGTCGCCGATCGCGAAGATGCTCGGCACGTTCGTCCGGCCCTGCTCGTCGGTCGCGACGAACCCGCGCTCGTCGAGCTTGACGCCGAGGGCCTCGAGCCCGATCTCGCGACTGTTCGGCTTGAACCCGACCGCGACGAGCACGTTGTCGCACGAGAGCATCTTCGTCGTGCCCTCGTGCTCCACGTAGACCGTCGCGCGCCCTTCGGCGATTTTGCACTCTTTCGCTTTCGCCTTGAGCAGGATCGAGGCGCCGCCAGCCTTGATCTTCTTCTCCAGGACCGCCACGAGGTCGGTGTCCGTGCCCGGCAGCAGCTGGTCCATCATCTCGACCACGGTCAGCTTCGCGCCGAGCTTCTGGTACACGATGCCGAGCTCGAGGCCGATCACGCCCCCGCCGATCACGACGAGGTGCTCGGGCACGCGCGGCAGGCTGACCGCCTCTTTCGCGGTGATGATGACCTTGCCGTCGGGCTCGAAGCCGGGGATCTGGATGACTCGAGCGCCCGTCGCGACGATGATGCCCTTGGTGGCCTCGAGGGTCACCGGGCCGTCCTTGGTGGTCACCTCGACGCGGCTCGGCGACGCGAGCTTGGCCGTGCCCTCGAGCGTCTCGACGCCGTTCCCCCTCAAGAGGCCGCGAACGCCCGTGTTGAGCTTTTTTACGATTCCGTTCTTCCACTCCTGGAGCTTGCCGACGTCCACGGTGGGCTTGCCGAAGTCGATCCCGATGGCGCTCGCGTGCTTGCCGCGCTCCACGATGTTCGCGGCAGCGATCAGCGCCTTGGACGGGATGCAGCCCCAGTTCAGGCAGACGCCTCCGACGGAGCTCTCGCGCTCGACGACGACCGCCTTGAGGCCCAGCTGCCCGAGCTTGATGCCGGCCACGTAGCCGCCGGGGCCCGATCCGATCACGACCGCGTCGTAGGTCTTGGTGCTCATGTCAGTGTCCTTGGTGCTGAGACGGGTGGGGCGGAAGCTCCCTTGCCGCGTCGCGCTGCTCTTCGAGGTGCCACGGCAGCTCGGCGTAGACGTCGTCGAACAACGAGTCGCGCTCCGGTGGCGGCGCGGGCTCGACGCGTGCGATGGCCGCCGAGATCTCTTCGGTGATCTCGCGCTCGAGGGCCTCTTCTGCGGCGTCGTCGAGCAACGCGTTGTCGCGCAGGTAGCTTCGGTAACGCTCGACGGGGTCGCGTCGAGCCCAGTCGTCGACCTCTTCCTGCGTGCGGTAGCGCGACGGGTCGTCGCTCGACGAGTGCGCGCCCATGCGGAACGTGACCGACTCGACGAAGGTCGGGCCGCCGCCGTCGCGCGCCCGCTCCGCCGCGTCGCGGACGACCTTGTACACGGCGAGCACGTCGTTGCCGTCCACGCGCACGCCCGGCATGCCATAGGCCTTCGCCTTGACCGCATACGTCTGCGAAGCGGTCTGCATCTTCGGCCGCACGCTGATCGCGAACTGGTTGTTCTGGCAGACGAGCACGCACGGCGCGCGATAGACGGCCGCGAAGTTCATGGCGCAGTGGAAGTCGGGCTCGCTCGTCGCGCCGTCGCCCATGAACCCGACCGTCACGATCGGCTCGCCGCGGAGCTTGGCCGCCATCGCCGCGCCTACGGCCTGCGGGATCTGGGTCCCGATGCACGACGACCACGACACCTGGCGAACCGAACGCGACGACATGTGGCTCGGCATCTGCCGGCCCTTCTGCACGTCGAGCGCGTTGCCGAAGATCTGCGCGAGCCACCGATCGAGCGGGAAGCCGCGCGCGAGCATGATCGAGCCCTGGCGGAGCGCAGGGAAGATCCAGTCCTCCTTGCGCACGGCGAACGCCGTCGCGATGGGCGTCGCCTCTTCGCCCTTGCACTCGCCGTAGAACCCGACGCGCCCTTGGCGCTGCATCCCGAGCATGCGGGTGTCGACCATGCGGATGCGGAGCATCTGCTTGTACATCGCGAGGAGCGACTCGGAGGGCAGGAACGGATCGAGACCCGGGTCGGTCCGGCCGTCTTCGCGCAAGACGCGGACGAGGCCGAGCGAAGGATCTTCCGGGATGGCCGATGGACGCAGGGACGCCAAAGCGCGGGCGAGCATACGCGCGGCGGGGCGCCGTTCAAACCACCTGCTGCCGCCGAGCCGCGATAGGCTGGCTGGTCGTATCTCGATCAATCCATCCAAGCCGTGTCCCCGTATCGCGGGACACGTCCCTATCCACCGAGGAGGACTCCTATGGGCGGACCGCCCCAACAACCCGACATGCCGCCCGGCGGCGTGATGATGCAGATGCTCATGGGCCGATGGCTGGCGCAGACCATCAGCGCCGTCGCCAAGCTCGGTGTCGCCGATCACGTCGGCGATCACCCCACGCCCGTGGCCGATCTCGCCCGCGCCGTGGGCGCGAACGAGGACGCTCTCTACCGGGCGCTCCGCGCGCTCGCGATGGTCGGCGTCGTGGCCGAGGCCGCGCCACGCGCCTTCGTGCTCACGCCGATCGGCAAGACACTTCGCTCCGACGCGCACGACTCGCTTCGCGACGTGGCCATCTTGTTCGGCCACGAGACCCACAATCGCGCGTGGACCGCGCTGGATCACGCGATCAAGACCAACAAGCCCGCGCTCGAGCACGTGACCGGCAAGAAAGGATTCGAGCTGCTCACGGGCGATCCCGAGATGGCGGGGATCTTCAACCGTGCGATGACGAGCTTCAGCCGCCAGGAGATCGGCGCCATCCTCCACCACTACGACTTCTCCGGCATCGGCAAGATCACCGACGTGGGTGGCGGTCACGGCTTGTTCCTCGGCTCGATCCTGCAGAGACACGCGGCGATGAAGGGCGCGTTGTTCGACCTGCCCGTGGTCGTCGAAGGCGCGCACGCGCATCTGGGCGCGCTCGGAGTGGCCGATCGGGTCGAGGTCGTGGGCGGCGACTTCTTCGAGACGGCACCGCCGAAGTCCGACGCAATCGTGATGAAGCACATCATCCACGACTGGGACGATCAGGCATCGGTGAAGATCCTCGGCA
>JADZFZ010000595.1 GCA_020854145.1 Deltaproteobacteria bacterium
AGATGAGCGTCCGCCGCCACCTCGCGAGCGGCCGCCTCAAGGCGCTGCGCGGCCTCTCGGTCGCGCCTCCCTTCGAGCTCCGTGCGCTGCTCCGGAGAGGCGTGCCCCTACGCCCCGCCGTGCGTGCTCTTCTCGACGAGGTCGCCGCCGTCGTGCGCGACGCGTGAAGCACCAGCAGCCCACCCGGAGGGCGAGACCGCGTTCGATCCCAGGGCGCGCACGCGGACGGGCTGCGCGCGTGCGGTCCCATCCTGGCCCCGCGCGTCGCGCCAGGTCGCGCACGACGTCGGCCTGGTACACGCGTTGCCGAGGGGCTCCGCATGGCACGCAAGCCCAACATCTCCACGCTCCTGGCCTTCGCTTCCCCCTTGCTCGCGGCATCGGTGATCGGCTGCATGTCGGACACGGCGACTCTCGACGAGGTCGCGTCGTCCGAAGGCGCGTTGTTCACGCTGGACGACCAGGGCCTTCCGCCCGACTCGCTCTACAACGGCCCGGTCGCACCGCCTCCGCCGCCGGACGCGCAGCCTCCGTTGCCGACCGACTCCGCGCGCGGCTACTTCGACACCACGCTCATCCGCTTCGTCGCGCAGATCGCGGGAGACGGCGTCATCGAAGAGGCCAACGCGAAGATCCGCGAAGCCGGCGCGCCGGCGACGTTGCGCTGGGCCGACGGCGCGCGGCCATACACCGAGTGCGGCTACGACTGTGCGCACACGCCGTGGCTCACGTACACGAGGTACCCGAGCGGCGACAACCATTGGATCGTGCTCTACGAGGTGCGACTCCACTTCTTCGTCGACATGCCGGCGAGCCTCGGACGACACGTCTACGTCAACGTCCCCTTCCACTTCCGATGCGAAGGTTGGGAGACCGGTTTCGGCACGATGACGGTGACGCAGGCGGCACCAGACGTGTGGTTCGAGGGTGGCGACCCGCTCGAGTCGATCATCGACTTCCTCTCGCCGTGGAGCCTGAGCCGTTTCATCGACGAGAAGGTGCGCGAGAACCTGCCGAGGTCGGGCTCGCGGAGCACCGGGACCATCCCCATCGAGAGCCCGTCGTGCTCCTCGCTCGGGACGGTCGACGGTTATCCCGCGCGTAACGGCTGGTGGCTCGACGCCGTCATCTGGGACATCCCGGAGCCGGTGCCGCCGACGTGGACGTCCGACTGGGTCTCGCGGTACGCGCCCTGACCCGCGATCACTGGAGCGCGTCGCGCAGCGCGGCGAGCGCCCAGCGGGCCGAGGTGGTGGCCTCCACTCGGCGCATCGCGAGCGCGGCCGTCATCGCGACGATGGCAGCCGTCGGACGGATGGCCCGGCGCGCGATGGCGGCGTCGATCTCGTCCATGGCGCGCGCCGCGTCGCGCTCGCGCCCGAGCGTGCTCTGCACGTCGGAGGCCGCGCGCGAGACGCCCTCGGCGCGGCCGACGATGCCGCGGACGAGCTCGGCGCAATAGCGCATGCGCTTGGCGGCGATGCGGATCGCGTGCGCCTGCTCGAGCTGCCCGACGTCGAGCGTGTGGATCGCGGTGGCGCAGCGCAGCTCCTCTTTGCGGAAGCGCTTGCGTGCGAACGCGTCGGCGTGGGCGCCGCCCCTCGTGTCGTCGTCGGCGAGCGCGCGCAGCAGCTGCGACAAGCGCGCGATCCCGGTGGCGTAGGCGTGGCTCTCGAGAAAGCGACGCATCGGACGCAGCGCCTTGTCGCGTCGCGCGCGGATCGTGTCGCGGAGCGCGCGCACGCTGTCGTCGGGCGTGGCCGCGCGCTTCTCGGCCCACTTGAGGTCGTCGAGCAGCACGTCGAGATCGCGCACGTCGCCGGCACGCTGCATCGCGCGGCGCGCGACCTCCATCGCGCGCACGAAGCGCGGCTGGACGTCGTGCGCGAAGGCGCGACGCAACATGCGGGACGCGCCCCGGAGACGACGGAACCCGACGCGCAGCTGATGGACCTCCTCGTCGTCCTCGGAGAGCACCGCGCCTCTCGAGCGCGCATGGGCACGCACCATGAGGCGCATCAGGGTTCGCGCGGCCGCCGCACTCGCGCGCAGCTCGGCCTCGACGTGGGGCGGCTCGAGCGACGAGGGGGCGAGCTCGACCGCGATCGGCACGCCCATCACACGCTCGAGCTCGGCCTCGAGCGCGGTCGTGGACACGCGATCGGGGTCGCGGCCCGGCACGACCCCGAGCACGACGTACCGGTGCGCGGAGGGCTGCCAGTCGACCTCGACCGCCTCGACGCGGGCGCCGCCGACGAAGAGGTCGAGCTCGCGCGCGATCCGCCCCGCCGCCGCGTCGGCGCGACCGAGCGGATCCTTCGGCTCCTGCGCCCGCATCGCGTCGCTCGCGGCCGTCCAGGGTCGCTCCGCCACGAACGGCGCGAGACGCAGCGCGATGGAGGGCTCGAGCTCGCTCGTCGGATCGGTGGCAGCGCTCATCGCGCCGAGGCCATAGCAGACGTCGGTGACGGCGCGAGCGTCGCGCTGCGGTCAGGGGTGCAAACCCGTCGCGTGCATCGTGAACGCGAGGCTGGGCGGCGTGGCGTCGAGGTCGAAGCGGGTGATGACGAGGAGCACGCCGGTCTCGCTCGCCGCGTCGTAGGTGCACAGGCCGGGGCCGAGCCCGTTGCCGTCCGAGGTGATCACCGCCCGCGCGATGGGTGCGCCCGACGCGTCGCGCCGCAGCCTCGCGGTGGCGAGATCCTCCACGTCGTAGACGACGCAGCCCTGGTGCATCGGGTCGCCGGCCGCGACGATCGGCGTCACGAAGAGCAGGAGCGAGCCGTCGCGCGCGAACGCGAGATCCGCCTGCTCCATGCGGTCCGCGCCGAGACGCGTTCCGTCCGCGCCGTCGAGCAGCGTGCCCGCGAGCTGGTACCCGTCGGGTGTCTCGCGCAGCAGCACGAGCCGATCACGGAGCTCCCCCGACTCGAGCCAGAGGCAACCCGCCGCGAGCCACGTGGAGCCTTCCGCGGCGACGAGCCCGGGCTCCGTGAACGCGAGACAGTCCTCGAGGCCAGCGACGGACGAGAGCACGTGCGGCGCGCCGACCGACGCGGTCGCGGCCGACCCGCGGATCCACGGCTCGATCGTGTCGCCGAGCTCCTCGGGAGTGGCCGCGCGCGCCCGCGAGAAGAAGAAGTCGGAGCGATTCATCGGTCCGTCGCCGAGCTCGTCGAAGTAATCGAGCCACAGGAGCTGCCAGCTCCCCGACGGCTCGCGCACGAGCGTCGAGACCTCGTGCTCGACGATGCCCGAGCGCGTCCCGTCGTCCCAGTGCGCGCGCCGCTCGACCTCGTTGACCGCGCGCACGAACGTGAAGCTCCGCCCGCCGTCGTCGCTCCGCGCGAGGTGCGTACGCACCGTGAAGTCGACCAGCGTTCCCGGCGAGACGGTGGTGTCGAGCCACGAGTACGCGAGCCACAGCCGACCCGTCTCGTCGGCCTCGAGGCTCGGGTCGCCGTAGCCGTGGAACGGGTGCTGCGGATACGTCGTCGGCGGGTCGCCTTGGACCCGCACCTCTGGACACTCGGTCGTCGTCGGCGCGCAGTGGAACGTCAGAGGTCCGACGTTCCCTGCATCGGCTCCCGCGTCGTCGACGGGAGCGGGTCCACGGTCGGCGTCCGTGCCCGAGTCGCCGGGCCCGACGTCATCGCCGCCGGCATCGGGACGCGTGCCGACGACATCGTCGCCGCACGCCGCCAGCACGAGGAGCAGGACCATCCGAAGCACGAGGCTCAGCATGCCGGAGCAAAGCCTGGGACGCGTGGTCAGGTCGCGGGCCACCGCTTGTCGCGGCGGAGCAGGTCGATCGTGCCGGCGAGATCGTGCGCGCTCGAGCTCTCGGTCCATGCGCGTCGCTCGTCGGTCCACTCGATCTGGAGCACGTCGCACAAGGCTCGAACGGTATCGCGCATCGCGACGAGGCGTCCTTCCTCGCGTCCTTCTTCGCGTCCTTCTTCGCGTCCCTCTTCGCGTCCTTCTCGGCGGACTGCGTCGAGGCCGTCGTATCCGCGCCGCTGCAGGAGGTTCCGCAGCGTGACCTCGTGCGCGACGGATCGATCGTAGAGCGCGTCCACGGGCACGGTGTTGCGCAGGACGCCGGCGCACGAGAGCTCGGCGCCCGGGCCGGCGACGCGCATCTCGCGGCCGGGCTCGTAGACCTCGACCCGTCGCGGCCCGACGAGCCGGACGACCCACACGACCTTGGTGCCTGCCGCGAGCAGCTGGGAGATCTTCGTCTGGAGCGCTTCCTCGTCTTGCCCCGAGCCTGCGTACTCCAGGGCCAGCGGCGGCGCGCCCTTCACCCAGCCGCCCGCGTCCGGGACGTGCCCGACGGCCACGTCGGGGGCGCGCATCGTCTCGTCGTCGAGCCGGTACCCCGCGTCGATGCCCGACTCGTTCACGGCAGGATCGGTGTCCAACACCTCCGCGCCGAGCACGGTCCGCCGCGCTCCGTCGCCACCCGTCGGCGCGCAGTAGATGGCGTGCCCTTCCGACAGCTCGTACCGGTCTCCCGGCCTGACGTGCTCGGGCCTGAACGGCCCCTTCCCCGAACGCTCAGGGCGCGTCATCGAGTCACCCTAGCACGCGCTCGCTCGCTCATCGGAAGCCGGGCCCGCATCGTCGTGACGCTCGACGCCGAGACGAGTGCGCGCTCGTCGCCCGGCCTCGTGCACCATTCTCCGGCCTCGCGTTCGCCGCCTACTGGACCGTGAGCTCGGCGCTGCCGGAGCGGCTCGTGGGGCCTTCGATCACCGTGCCGTTCGTCGTGACCTCGGCGGAGCCGGTCGCGACGATCGACTGGCGGCCCCCCGTGATGCGTCCTCCGTTGAGGACGACCTCCGCCGATCCCGACGCGCTCAGCGCGACGAGCGTCGAGCGCAACGTGCACTGGTTGCACACGACCTCGCACGAGCCCGACGCCATGATCGCAGGGCCCGCCGCGCCGTCGATGACGACGCCCGTGCGCACGATCTCTTCGGAGCCCGCGCAGAAGATGGGCGGTGACACTCCGCCGGGGACCGGCGCGGCGGCTCCGGGGTCCGGCGTCGCGGGGCTCGGAGCTGGAGCCGGCGAAGGCGCAGGGGAGGGCGCGGTCGGAGCGGGCGCGGTCGGGTTGCCCGGCGCGGGGATGGGGATGCCGCCGAGCGTGACGGCGCCGCCTGGCCCGGTCCCGAGCGTGATCCCGCCGCCTGGCCCGCCGATGTTGACGGTCGAGCCGCCCGGCGTCTGGCGGACCGCGACGCCTCCCGTCGGTCCGCCGACGACGGCGGTCTGCTCGCCGGGTCGTTGGGTCGCGACCACGCCGCCGCCGGGGCCACCGACGACGGCGGTCGAGCCCTGCGGCGTCTGCGTCGCGGTGATCGTCGGCGGGCTCGATCCGCTGCCGCCGGAGAGGAGGTCGCACCCTGCGAGGGCGATCACGGACACGATCCACGGAGCGCACGGTCGGAGCTTCACGGAGCCTCCCTTTCGTCCTCGAGTGTCGCTGCCTACGGGTCGTGAGGCACTGGTATTTCGCGCTCCGGATTGGTGTCGGTCAAGGCGCGGGCGTGTACGAGACGAGCGAGATGCCGCTGTCGAACACCATCCCGATGCCGCGCGCGTAGACCTTCGTCGAGTGATCGCAGGCGTCGAGCGCGCTCGTCTCCTCGACGCGCAACGTGTCGGAGTACGTGCCCGCGGGCGTCGTGATCGGCTCGCCCGCCGCGGCGATGGTGCCCTCGTCGCGCGCGATGCCTTCGGCGACCTCCTGCCGGTACGCCTGACCCACGCTCGGCGACGCGGGCATCTGGATCCCCGGACGTGCGCCGTTCTCGCCTGCGCGCCAGGCGCCGTCGTGGCTCACGACCGCGTCGTTCTCGTAGATGTCGACGTCCTCGCCGAAGTAGCAGACGGTGCCGTCGGGTGCCTGCGCGAAGAAGTTCCGCGAGATCTCGACGAGCTCTCCGTTCTCGCTCTCGCGCTCGACGAGCACGCGCGTGGTGACGCCCGCCACGCTCTCCGTCTCGTCGGTGACCGTGACCTCGACGCGCGCGGTCTCGCCGTCGTCTTCCCCCTCGAGCACCCATACGGTGCCGACGGCCATCGGGAACAGCTCGTTGTCGATGGTCGTGCTGAAAGGACCCGCCGTCGGATCGCAGACCCCGATGTCGAGCGTCTCGACGAACGTGTGCGTGCACGACTCCTCGTCGTCGCCGCACCCGACGC
>JADZFZ010000596.1 GCA_020854145.1 Deltaproteobacteria bacterium
ACGAAGTCGTCGTGCGTGAAGATGGTGCGCAGCACCGGACGGACACGGTGGCCGCCCGCGACGAGCTGGTCGGTGAGCGGATCCATCAGATCCGCGGGAACGACGGAGAGCGTGGTGACGACGTCGCCCTTGCCGAGCGCCCAGTTCCACAGGCGCGTCGTCGTGCACGCGGCCACCTCGCGATCCGCGGCGAGCACGCGACCGAGGGAGGCCAAGTCGCGTGCCGGGACCCCGAGACGCCAGGCCGTCATCTCTCCGGGAGGCAGCCAATCGGACAGCATCGCAGCCGGGGCGCCGTCGCTCGGGAGCGTCACGACGAAGTCGTCTTGCCACATGCCGTCGGCGTCGAATCGCCCGAACAAGGGCGCCAGGTGATTCATCGTCGCGTGGCAGTTGGCGCAGATGACCGACGACGTATCGAGGAAGTCGATTCGGCCGCCATTGGACATTCCCGCGATGCTTCCCCAGGGCCAGGGCGCGGTGTACGGAGCGGCGCCGCCCACGTCGCGACCCTCGACGACCTCCGCCGGGAATCGCGTGCAGGCGAACGTCTCCTGGACCCAGCGGACGCGGCGGAACGCGAGGTTGGAGCCGAAGTGCCTCATCACGTGCGGGTTGGTGAGCACGCCGGCCTCGACGGGCGCGCCGCTCTCGCAGTCGCCCGCCTCGAACGTCATCGTCGATCCGTCCCACGTGGGACAGGCTCCGGTCGTGGCCGTGAAGAGCTCGTTGAGGTCGCGGTCCTCGAAGACCAGCTGCGCGGCGAATGCCGGCGCGGTGTCGAGATTGGCCGTCCCGCCCATGCGGAAGGTGTCGCGGAAGTAGTGCAGCATCTGCCGCGCGAACCGCGGCGAGGCGAGATAGCTGTCGATCAACGATTCGTAGGCGGCGCGCGGATCTCCGGCGTCTGCGACGAATCGAATCTCGAGCAGGGTCGGCAGCTCGCCGGTCAATCGCAGCGACGCCGTGCGAAGCGCGGCCGAGTAATCGACGCGACGCGACTCGAGCCGATCGAGCCACTCTTCGTCGAGCGCGGTCGGCTCCTCGGCGCTCGGGCCGTATCCGTCGTCCGCTGCGATGACGTCTCCGAGAGACCCGACGACGTCCACGCCGTCGAGCGCGTCGCCGGCAGTCGGCCCGGGCAGATCCGGCGCCGGCGGCGGCGTGAGGCTCGGCAACGTGGCTGCGTCCCGCGTGGCAGGAGCCGGGCCGCTGCTCGACGGAGGCGCGGAGGTGTCGTCGCAGGCGGCCAGTGTAATCGAGCAAAGCGCCAAAGCGCAAAGTCGATTGGCCAAACGATGGACAATGGACGTCGGGTGCATCGGTCTCACTCCGTGTCGATCCAGCGCCTGAGCGCCGTGCGGAAGAAGTCGAGCTCGGCGGCGCTCTCGAACTTGAAGTCGTGCCCGTTGTCCACGTCGGGATCGGGCGCCAGGAAGATCGCGCTCGTGTCCGGGTCGTCGAGGTCCACCCGGCCGAGCACCTGCGCGCAGGCGGCGGTCTGATCGGTGCCGACGACGCTCGGGACGCGCGTCATGTCGAGGGCGGCGGTGGCAGTCTCGTTGGTGCCGTCGTGGCAACGCGTGCAGTTGCCGAGAAGCTGCGGGCGCGCGCTCGAGGTGAAGCTCGCGACGCTGCTGCACGCGCCAGTGGAGGGGCGGACGCCGCCGTCGGGTGCGCCGCCGCCGTCGGGCACGCCGCCGTCGCCCGCGGGCATCGTGGACGCGGTCGAGCCCACGGCGTCGAAGTGCACCGTGAGGAGCGCGCCGGCCGGGCACTCGACGAGCACGAGGGTGCCGAGGTCGTGGCTGCGCCCCGGCGCGACCTCGACGTCGAGGTCGGCGAAGGTGTCGACCGGGTCCGCGACGGCGTCGCCGCCGAAGAGGGCGACGAACACGGGGTGCTTCACGTGGAGCCCGCGGGGTCCGCTCGAAAGGCGCAAATCGGAAACGTAGATTCCCGAGCCGATTCGCGACGCGACGAAGGAGATGCTCGATCCCGGAGTCTCGAATCGGCCGAGGTCGATGTGATTGAAGCCTTCGACGACCAGGATGGGATCGGTGACGAGCGCCTCCTCCACCGGGCCGGCGTCCGCCATCGTGCTGCCGGGGGGCGGCGGGGCACGGCGTTCGGCAGACTCCATCTCGAGCCAGCGCGTGACGAGCCCCGCTTGGGGCGTCGACCAGGCGGGTCCCGCGTGGAGGCCCTTGCGGACGAGGCGGCTCGCGCTCGGCGACTCGAGATCGATGAGCCCGGGCCATGCTTTGACGGCGTCGTAGACCTCGGGGTCCGGAGACAGGAAGAGCGGCGCGCCGCTGGCCTCGACCGCGTGGCAGCTCGAGCACGAGCTCGTGAGCAGCGGCTCCACGTCGCGCTCGAACACCTCGCGCGCGCTCTCGCCGGACGGGAGCGTGGCCGTCGAGCCGTCGGCGGCGGGCATCCCGCCGTCGAGCAGCCCCATCGACCACCCGGGATCTTCGCCTTCGCGCATCTCTGCGGAGGCGAGACGCCCGGTGTCACATCCGGCGAGAGCGCCGAGCAGCACGGGCAGGAGGAGCACCGTGACCCAGGGAACGCGCGACTCGTACCAACCCACCACGAATCCCCGCAAGGGCACACGAAATGCCATGCGGCGTGCGCAGAGAATCTTGCGCAGCGCCAATTAGGCTGGAGACGACCGACACCGGCGCGAGGGGGATCGTGGGCGCTCCTGAGGGCTCGGGCGGTGACTTCAGTCCCCGGTCGGTGACCCC
>JADZFZ010000597.1 GCA_020854145.1 Deltaproteobacteria bacterium
CGCGACGGCGGGCGCGCGATGGCGCTGGCGTGCGACGCCGGGGATGCCGCATCGGTCGCGAACGCTCTGGGCCGCGTGCGCGAGGAGCTCGGTGAGGTGACCGTCTACGTGCACAACGCGAGCACGTTCTCGATGGGCGGGATCCTCGAGCTGCGTACGGAGCAGCTCGAGGCGTCGTTCCACACCGCCTGCATGGGCGCCTTCCACGCGGTGCGCGAGGTCGTGCCGTCGATGATCGCGCGACGCCGGGGGACGATCCTGCTCACCGGAGCGACTGCGTCGTTGCGAGGCTCGGCGCGATTCGCGCCGGTCGCGGTCGGGAAGTTCGCGTTACGCGCGCTCGGTCAGTCGCTCGCGCGCGAGCTCGGGCCGCGGGGGATCCACGTGGCGCACGTGGTGATCGACGGCCAGATCGACACGCCCCGCATGCGCGCGATGATGCCGGACCGCGAGCTGCACACGCTGCTGTCCCCGGAGGCGATCGCCGAGACGTACTGGCAGCTCCACGTCCAGGATCCCACGTGCTGGACGCAGGAGCTCGACGTGCGCCCCGCCGTGGAACGGTTCTGATCAGGGCCTGGGCTCGCCCGTGCGCAGGGCGACCTTCCAGCGGAACGTCGCTTCGAAGCGCTCGCGCACGTCGCGCAACACGCGGGCGGCGATCGCGATCTCGCGTGGAGCGAGGCCACGACCGACGGCCGCGAGCACGCGATCGTCGTTGTGGTCCATCGCGCGCACGAGCGCGACCGCGCGCGGCGTCGCGCGAAAGAGCGGAGAGCGCGCGTGGCGCGGGTTCGCCAGACGCTCGACGAGCCCCTCGGCCACGAGCGCGGACACGACGGGCTGGAGGCTCTGCCTCGTCACGCTGCGCGCGCGGGCGAGATCGGGGACCGTCTGCGCCCCGAACCGCGCGAGGCCACGCAGGATGCCGCGTCGGGTCGCGAGCCGACCGTCGTCTCCGTGCATCTGCGCCGCGATCCAGCGGAGCCGGTCGGACAGGACGATGCACTCGTCGACGATGGCCCGCAGGTCCGGACGGACGTGGACCTTGCGGAGGCGGCGCGGAGCACGGGGACGGGCCGGCATGCGCGCGACCGTCGCGCCGACGCGCGATGATGACAAGGAGCCTGTCATCATCGCGCGCGGTGGACTTCCGGAGCGAGCACGGACGCGGCATGACTCCGACGACGGAGGAGACGCCGATGCTCGATCTCAAGCGACACCTCGCTCGTCTCGCGTTCCCGTTCACCGAGGAGCAGACGATGGCCGCCCAGAGCATCCGAGAGCTCGCGCGCGACCGCATCGCTCCCGGCGCGGCCGAGCGCGACCTGACGGGCGCCTACCCGATCGAGCTCTTCCGAGAGGCGTGCGCGCTCGGGCTGCAGGCGATGAAGGTGCCGACCGAAGACGGCGGAGCCGGCGTCGACAACGTGACCTACGCGCTCGCGATGGAGGCCGTCGCCGAGGCCTGCGCGTCCACCGCGGTGATCCTCGCGTCGAGCAACCTGACGACGTGCATCCTCGCGCAGCACGCCTCGCCGGCGCAGAAGGACCGGTGGCTGCGTCCATACGGTGCCGGGCGGCTCGGGCCGGCGAGCTTCGCGCTGAGCGAGCCGGGCTGCGGAAGCGACGCCTCGGCTCTCGCCACGACGGCACGTCTCGAGCGCGGTCAGTGGGTGCTCGACGGCAGCAAGGCGTGGATCACGAACGGCGCGCACGCCGGGCTGCATCTCGTGTTCGCGCGCACCGACGGGCCGGGTGCCTCGGGGATCAGCGCGTTCGTGGTCGAGCGCGGCACCGCGGGCCTGCTCGTGGGGCGCGACGAGGACAAGATGGGCCAACGCGCGTCGGGCACCGTGTCGCTCCACCTCGACGACTGCAGGATCCCCGAGGACCATCTCGTCGGACGGCGCGGTGACGGCTACCGCATCGCGCTCTCGGCGCTCGGAGCCGGTCGCGTCGGGATCGCGGCGCTGTCGCTCGGGCTCGCGGAAGCAGCGTTCGACGCGGGCCTCGCGTACGCCCAGCAGCGCCGCGCGTTCGGCAAGCTCGTGGCCGACTTCCAGAACACGCGGTTCGTGCTGGCGGACTGTCGCACCGAGCTCGACGCTGCGTGGCTCCTGACGTTGCGCGCCGCGCGGCTGCTCGACCAGGGCGAGCGCGCGTCCGCCGAGACGAGCATGGCGAAGCTGTTCGCGACGGAGACCTGCGGCCGCGTCGTCGACAAGATGGTCCAGATCCACGGCGGCTACGGCTACTCGCGCGACTACGCGATCGAGCGCATCTACCGCGACGCCCGCGTCACGCGCATCTACGAGGGCACGAGCGAGGTGCAGCGCACGGTCGTCGCGCGCGAGCTGCTGCGCTGATCAGTCACCGTCGATCGAGCCGGGCGGATCGGGCACGACCACGTCGCGTGACACGACGTCCTCGACGTTGTCCCGCAACACGACGTCTTCGAGCACCGTTGCGGGGTCGAGCGCGCTCGAGCCGTCGTAGAGGAGCCCGATCGTGGCCGAGCCGATCGCGCCGTGCGCGAGCCGGAGTCGCGAGACCGCGTCGAAGAGCACGCCGGCGTACGCGGCGCGCGTGATGCGAAAGCGCTCGACCTCGAGCGATGCGCCGACGTTCACGACGACCGCGGTTCCGCTCGCGGGCTCGTCGCACTCCGGCCGGCACGCGGCGACGTCGGTGCCGATCACCTCGAGGTCGCTCGCTTCGACGGCCACCTCGACGTCCGGCAGCTCCCGTCCCTGCACGAAGAGCCCCACCTCGCGGGAGCTAGCGATGCGCGTGCGCCGCAACGTCGCGCGCAGCGGGCCGGCCCGCGGGCTCGTCCCGTCGTCGAGCACCAGCACGCCCACCCCGAATCGTCGCGACGCCGGAAAGCCCAGCGTCTCGCTCACGTCGAGATCCTCTGCGATCAGCGTCGCTCCCGACTCGACCGCGACGACCGCTGCGGACGAAGAACGCTCCACGCGGACACGTCGCACCGTGAGCGAGCCCGCGGACTGCACGCTCAGCCCGAACCCGCCGAGCTCGCCCACCCCGTCCTGCGCGACGGCGGGGCGTGTGTCGCGCACGGCGAGATCCTCGATCTCCATCGCTCCGCCGAGCTCCGCGCTCACACCGATGCCCGTGGCGCGCTCGATGTCGACGCGCCGCATGGCGACTCGAGACGCGTAGGCGCTGGTGACGCCCGCGCCGTACGTGCCGAACGCCGGATCCACGCTCGTCAGATCACGGAGCACGAGGTCTTCGATGGTGACCGTGGTGTGCGGCAGGTCGGGATCCCCGTCGGGCTCGACGCCGAGCGCCAGCACACCGAAGCCTTCGACGTCACGCATGGCGACGCGCGCGAGCGTCGCGGTGGCTCCTCGCTGCACGCGCACGCCTCCCGCGTTGCTCGGCGCGTCGAGCACGCCGCCCTCGGCGACGACATCCGCGATCGCGATCTCCGAGCCCTCGTGCAGGGCGACGAAGGCTTCGTTCGCCAGGCCACGAAGCGACGTGCGCGCGAGCCCGACACGGCCGGCGGCGCTCGCGATCGCGGCGGAGCCCCCGCCTTGCACGCGGCTCGTGCGCACGTCGATCGAGGCGCCCAGCTCCGCGAAGATCGCGGCGTGAACGGCTTCGTCCCCGCGCGACGGCAGCTCCATCTCGATGGACGAGTCGCGCACGTGCACGGTCGCATCGTGCGAGGCCGCGATCGCGAAGGCGCTGGCGTCGACGTCTTCGGCGACGCGCGTGACGGCCCCGCGGGACAGATCGACGACGGCGTCGCTCCCGGCGAACACCGCGTAGCCGACGCACCGATCGAAGCGCGCGCGCTCGACCGTCACCTGCGCGCCGAAGCTCGCGAAGAGGCAGGTGCCGTCGGAGCTCTCGGCATCCGGCAAGGTGCCGACGTCGCGTACGACGACCGACCGGATGGACATCGCCACGTCGGCTTGATCTCCGCGCGCCCAGATGCCTGCGAAGCCGGGCGAGTCGATGACGACGCTCTCGACGACGAGATCGATCCCGGCGAGCGCGACGATCCCGAGGCCGGGCCCGCGGATCGTGAGCCCGCGTACCTCGGCGCCGTCTCCCGCGAGGAGGAACGCGGTCATGTCGTAGGCCGCGCGCGCCGAGACGACGACGGTCTCGGCGGGGCACGCGCCCCAGACGGCGTGGCCGTCCACGGTCGCGGGGTCGGTGAGCTCGTAGGTGCCCTTCGCGAGCGCGACGACGGATCCGCGCGCGCTCTGGAGGCCGCGCGCGAGGGTGCCGTACGGGCGCGTGCGCGTGCCGTCGCCGCCGGTCGCGCCAGCGCGCACGTAGACGACGCGTCGATCGGTCGGCAGATCGTGTGCCCAATCGTCGTCGCTCGCACACGGCGCACCGACAGGAGCACATCCGCTTTCGCCGGGAAAATGGGCGTCTCCGAGCGCGCACGTATCCTCGCGGCCGGTGGCCGGCCATGGATCGCAGACGCGGGCGCCCTCGATCGAGGAGTCCACCTCCGTCCATCCGTCGGGGCACGGAGCGATCGCGGGCAACGCGGGCGGCATGGGCGGCAGCGGCGGCTCGACGCGAACGCCGGCGTCGAGGGCGCCCTCGCCGAGGCCCCCATCGGGCGCAGCACCCCCGTCGGCTCTGCCGGCGTCGTCGGCCGTCGCGTGGTCGCCGTCGCCGCACGACGTCACGACGGCGACGAGCGCGACGACCATCGCCGAGGCGGCTCGACGCGGGCCCGTCACGAAGGGGCCCGTCGCCCGCGCCATCCACCCGCGCATCGGGAGATTGTGACGCGAACGGGGACCTCGAAGCGAAAGCTTCCCAGGGCTCGGGGAACGCGGACATGATGCGGGCGCCCATGGTTCGGCCGCGGCAGATCGCGCTCTGCGTCGCGAGCATCGCGCCCCTGGCCGCGTGCTCTGCGCTGATCGACCTCGGCGGTCTGTCGTTCGACGGCCCGGATGCGGGCACGACGCGGACCGACCTGGGGCTGGACGCCACGCACGCCACGGGCGACGCGGGCGATGCCGCGATGCGCGACGTCGCGATGCGCGACGTGTCCGAGGCCGGCACGGCCGACGTCCGTGAGGCCGCGGTGGGCGACGCGCGCGACGATGGCGACGCGCGCATGGTGGCCTGCACGGGTGAGCGCACGTGCCATCAGACGGGAGGCATGCTCGGCGTCGTTCCGTGCGCCGAGTCGTCGCGAGCGTCGTGTCTCGACGGCGTGACCGCCCCGTTCGAGGGGTGCGCGTGCCCGACGTTGCCCGCGATCTTCTTCGAGCCCCCGTCGGGGACCGGAGGCCCGATGTTGAGGCGCGTCATCGCCGTCGCCCCGAGCGAGCACGCGCCCTACAGCGTCCTCGTCCGCACGTGCCCCGGCAACGCCAGCGTGACGTGCGAGATCGCCGGCAGCTGCGGCGGCCTCTACCGCGTGTACGTGTGGGACGTGGAGGTCGATCGCGTGGCCGAGCCCGCGACCGTCACGTTGTGGCAGAGCGACGACGGGGCTCCGTGCTGCGCGGTCGATGGTCCGTGCGCGGGCGGCGAGGTGGCGATGACGGCGACCTGGACGCCATGAGCGTCGGCGGCACGCCCGGGGCAGGCTCGAGGGCTCCGGGGCCCTGGTAGGATCCGCACGCGTGGGGAGCGCGCCGTCGAGCCTCGTGGGTCGAAGAGTCGGTCGCTACGACGTGCTGGAGCACGTGGCGACCGGTCGCCTCGCGGAGGTGCTCGTGGCTCGGATCGTCGCGGGCGAGCGCGACGGCAGACGCGTCGCGCTCAAGCGGATCCTGCCTCGGTTCGCGAAGGATCCGGAGGTGCGCAGCGCCGTCAGCGCAGGCGTGGTCGCGACGAGCGCGCAGACGGCGGACGGCGGCGTGCACGTCGAGGGTGTGTTCGAGGAGGACGGCGAGCTCCTGGTCGAGATGGAGCTGCTCGAGGGCGCGACGCTCGCCTCGGTGCTCGATCGCCTGCGTGCGACGGACGAGGTGCTCGGCATCGCGGACGTGGTCGCGATCCTCGCGACGCTCGCGACCACCCTGACGCGACTGCACGCGGCGACGGGCGCGGACGGCAGCCCGCTCGTGCACGGTGGCCTCGGGCCGCCGGCGGTCTTCGTGACCGAGGCGGGCGAGACGAAGCTCCTCGAGCTCGGCGTCGAGCGGGCGCTCGCCGTGCTCGACCCCGACACGCGCAGCGGGCTCATCGGCCCACGCGCGCAGTACCTGTCGCCGGAGCAGATCGGCTTTCGACTGATCGACGGCAAGGCCGACGTCTGGTCGCTCGGCGTGACCGCGTGGGAGCTTCTCACGGGTCGTTCGCTGTTCGGCGCCGAGACGCTGCTCGAGACGCTCGACCGCGTGCGCGGGGCGCCGGTGCCGCGTGCGTCGAGCGTGCGCGCGGACGTGCCGGCGTCCCTCGACCGGCTGATCGCGGAGATGCTGGCGCGCGAAGCGTTCGACCGACCGAGCATGGCCCACGTCGCCGCGCGGCTTCGCGACGAGGTGAGCCCGGAGGTCGGCGCGGCGAAGGCGGACCTCCGGGCGACGATGGTCCGGCTCGGGCTCGCAGCGAGCGCGCCGCGTGGGCTGCCCACGCCGTCGGCGGGGACACGGCCTCCCGCGGTGCGCGCGCCGACGCCATCGGCGGGGCTCGCGATCGGGGGGCGGACGCTGGGTGATGCCGGACCGCGGAGCGAGACGTTCGTCGTCGGGGCGCCTCCGCACGGCGGCTCGATCGCGAGGATCGCGCGCGACCTGCTCGCGATCGCCCTCGGAGCCGCGGCGGGATGGCTGATCGTCGAGCTCGTGTTGCGCTGGACGCGGGGCTGATCGCGGCGGCAGGTTCGGGCGCCGGCCGAGGTACACTGAGGGCGAGCTTCGGGCGCGGACGTCCCGGACGGAGCTCGGCACAGGCACTCGTGGGAGCCGAGCAAGGCCGCTACCAGGTGCTCTTCGATCTCGCCGCGGGCGGGATGGGGGTGGTGTCCGTCGCGCAGCTGCGCGGAGAGCACGGATTTCGGCGAACCGTCGCGGCCAAACGCATCCACGGTCACCTGGCCGCGGACCGGCGGGTCTACGAGCAGCTCGTACGCGAGGCGCGGCTCGCGGCGCAGATTCGCGACCCCGGGATCGTGCAGGTGCACGAGCTCGTCGAGCAGGACGGCGAGCTGCTCATCGCGATGGAGCTCGTCGAGGGGACGTCGTTGCGCGAGCTGCTCGTGGCGATCGGGGCGCGCAACGAGCTCGTCCCGCTGGCGGTGGCGGTGCGGATCCTCGCGAAGGTCGCGCGCGCCCTCCACGCGGCGCACACGACCCGCGACGAGTCGGGACGTCCGCTCGGCATCGTGCATCGCGACATCTCGCCGCAGAACGTGTTGCTCTCGTTCGGCGGGGACGTGAAGGTGACCGACTTCGGCATCGCGACGGCCGTGGCGACGAGCAGCGCGAAGACGACCGGTGTGCGCGGCAAGCCCGGATACGTGGCTCCGGAGCAGCTGCGCAACGAGCCCGTCGACGCGCGCACCGACGTGTGGGCGCTCGGCGTGGTCGGGTACGAGATGCTCTCCGGCACGCGCTTGTTCCGCGGGCGCAACGACCTCGAGACGATCCGACTGATGCTCGAGGCGAAGGTGCCGCGGCTCGACGAGGTGCGGCCGGACGTACCCAAGGAGCTGGCCGACGCCGTCGCGCGCGCGATCAGCCGCGACGCGTGGGCGAGATGGCCGACGGCGCTCGACTTCGCTCGCGCGATCGAGGGGACGTTGCGGCCGGAGTGGCGCGCGACGGGCGACGACGTCGCCGCGCTCGTGCGGCGGCTCATGCCGGGGGCCGACCGCGCGCTGGCGCAGAAGATCCGACGTGCGCTCGAGACCCCGTCTCCGAAACGCCGCGATCAGCCGGCCAAGCGCAGCGCGCTCAGGCTCGTGCTCGCGCTCGCGGCCGGGCTCGTCCTCGGCTTCGGCGGCCGGGTCGTCGTTCGCGCGGCGACCCGCGCGCTCGGATCCGAGACGCCGGTTGCGGCGACGAGCGCGCCGTCGCCGCTCGCGGTCCCGAGAGCGCCCGCTCCGCCGGAGTCGGCGCCCGCCGAGCTCCCGTCTCCTGCGCAGCCCATGCTCGTGCCCGAGCCTCCGCTCGCCAGCGCGCCGGCGCCCCCTGCGGTCACGCTCACTCCCCAGGCGCCCACGCCGGTGGACCCGCCCGCACAGGGCCTGCCGCCGTCGGGGGCGCCGACGTCTGCGCCGAGCGGCCCTGCCACGCCGAGCGCGTCGCCTCCGCCGCCGCGCACCCCGACCGCACAGCCGGGCATCGATCCGCTCGGTCCTGCGCGACGCCTTCCGAACGTGGTGCCTGGGCTGGGGGAGCTGGCGCCCGCGCCCGACACGCCTCGCCGGCGGAGGCCCGATCGTCCGACCGTGCGTGGGCCCGACGCTCCCGTGCGCCCACCCGTGCTGACCGAGTTCCCGCTGTGACGTTGACGTCGTCGTCGCCGCGTCGCCTCGAGACGCCCGCCCTCGGGACCGGCAAGATGCTCGGTCGCTACGAGCTGCTCCAGCGCATCGGCGCCGGCGGCATGGCGGAGGTGTTTCTCGCCGTACGCCACGGAGCCGCGGGATTCCGCAAGGCCGTCGCGCTCAAGCGCATCTTGCCGCCCTTCGCGAAGCAATCGGAGTTCCTGCGCCTCTTGTCGCGCGAGGCCGGGATCGCCGCGATGATGCATCACCCGAACTGCGTGCAGGTCAACGAGCTCGAGGAGATCGACGGACAGTTCGTGGTCTCGATGGAGCTGCTCTTCGGCGCGGTGCTCTCCGAGCTGCTCGATCTGGCGGAGGCCAAACGCGAGCGGCTTCCCATCGGCATCGCGGTGCGGGTCGCCGCCGACGCCGCACGGGGTCTCCACTACGTGCACGAGCTCGACGACGGCGCGGGCCATCGTTTCGGGATCGTGCACCGCGACGTGTCGCCGCAGAACCTGATGCTGACCGAAGACGGCGTGACCAAGGTGCTCGACTTCGGGATCGCGACGGCCGCCGAAGGGCTCGACTCGGACACGCGCACCGGGATCATCAAGGGCAAGTACCACTACGTCTCTCCCGAGCAGGTGAAGCTCAAGCCGCTCGACGCACGCACGGACGTGTGGGCGCTCGGTGCGACGTTGTTCGAGCTGCTCGTCGGCGAGCCGCTCTTCGGCGCGCAGCCGAGCGCAGCCGACACGCTGCAGGCCGTCCTCGAGGCGCCCATCCGACGTCCGAGCGAGCTGCGCGCCGACGTGCCGCCTCTGCTCGACGACGTGGTGCGCGACGCCCTGCAGCGCGACCCGTTGCTCCGCACGCCATCGGCCGCCGCGTTCGCCGACATGCTGGACAGGCTCGCGACGCGGCTGCCCGGCTGCACGCCTGGCGACGCGGGCCGGTACGTGCGCGCGCTGGCGGGTGCGCGCATCGACAAGCTCAAGTCCGCTGCGGCAGCGCACGCGCGCGTGCGCGACCCGAAGCTCGCCAGCAGCGGAAGCCAGCCGGCGCCGACACCGTCGTCGGGGCTCACGCCGCTCGATCCGCCGAGCAAGCCGACCGTCGCGGAACGCCTGACCGGGCCGCTCCTGGGCGCGGCGCCGAGCCTGTCGAGCGTGGCGCCGTCGCTCGCCACGGCCGTCGTCGAGCCCACGTCGGGGGCGGCCGCCTCCGTCGCGCCACCGAGCGCGATCGACGCGCCGACGCCTGCCGCGGCTGCGGCGATCGAACGGCCGGCGAGCCCCTTCGCAGCGACGCTCGAGAAGGCGGTGGCGCGCGCGGAGCAGCGGACCGAGCTCATCGACGTCCGCAAGCGATCGAAGAAGCGCCGCCCGTCGATCGTGCTCGAGGTCGTGCTGTTCGTCCTCGCGCTCGTCGTAGGCTGGCTCGCCGCCTGGTGGCTCGTCGGCTGA
>JADZFZ010000598.1 GCA_020854145.1 Deltaproteobacteria bacterium
GAATCGAGCGACAATCCCGCTTCTTTCGCCGCGGCCGAGACCGCGTCCAGATCGCGGACGCCCCAGCGGGGATCACGCGCTCGGAGCGTCGCGTCGAATTGGGCATTGCTGGGTGCGGTGTGGCGCCCCCCCATCATGAATGGGCCGTAGAGAATCAGCAGACCGCCGGGCGGCAGCATTCTCGAGGCGCCTTGGACCAGCGCGAGCGTGCACTCCCAGGGGCTGATGTGAATCACGTTGGCCGAGTACACGACGTCCGCGCGCGTGACCGGCCAATTCGCCTCGAGCACGTCCAGCCGAACCGGCGGAAGGAGATTGGGAGCCTCGGCTTCGAGACGCCAGACGTCGATGCTCGCGAGCGCGGCAGGGTCGACGTCGCTGGGCTGCCACACGATGGCTGGCAGTCGTTTCGCGAACCAGGCGGCGTGCATCCCGGGCCCGCTGCCGATCTCGAGAACGAACGCGCCGGACGGAACGACCTCGCGGAGCACCTCGAGAATCGGATCACGATTGCGCTCGGACGCGGCGGAGTGGATGCGAGCATCGGTGGACATCCACGCGGAGCGTAGCTCACGGGCAGAAGACGATGTCGTAGTGCGCGCCGCCGCGGCAGGTATACGTGCTGGCGGCGTCGTCGTACGCGTAGCTGTACGCGTCGGGGCACGCGTCCTTGAAGAAGCGCGAGTAGTCGGACGGAGGGCACGTCTCGGGCGTGGAGTGCGCGCCCCGACAGCAGAGCGCGTCGGTCCCGAGAGCGGTGCAGCCGCTCAGGCACGCGAGCGTGGGGCCGTCGTCGGGTCGATAGGCCAGCTCGGCCGGGCACGCGACGTTGAGGTCCACGGCGCACGCCGGCGCGCCGCAATCGAAAGCGCCCCCTCCGGCGCGCTCGAACGTGCCCTCCACGGGCGCGAGCGACATCGGCAAGTTGAAGCCGTCGACCAGGCTGAGGTCGTAGAAGTCGAGCTCCCCGAGCGTGAGCTCCGCGAGCGTCACGGGAGTGGTCCCCGGCTCCGTGTCGCAACGGCCGTCCTCGCAGCCCGTGTTGCCCCACAACCTGCCGGCCTCGAGGGTCTCGATCGCGATGGCTCTGCACGCACCCGGCGCGAGCTCGGTGCGGCCATCGAGCGCGCCCGCGGGCGTCTCGTTGCCTTGCGCCTCGAGCCACACCGTCGTCGCGCAACGATTGAACGCTCGGAGGCACCGCCACGAGCCCGGGAGCCCTTCGCAGGCGCACGCGCTCGGCGCCGCGTCGGGCTCGGCCGTCGCACCCGCGTCCGGAGATGCGCCGGAATCGACGACCGGAACGCCCGAATCCGCGCGGTCAGCGTCCGGCGAATCGATTCGCGCGTCGAGCATGGGCGAGCCCGAATCGGAACGACCGCCGTCGCGCGTCGACATCGAGTCACGCGCGTCGAGCCCTGCGTCCGCTACCACGGCGTCGTCATCGGAGCAGGCCACGAGCAAGAGCAATGAGCACCACCACGACCCCGAACGTATTCGCATCGATTCGCAATCTCCGACGCCGACCCGTGGCACGGCCCGGGCCAGCTCGAATCGGCATCGAACACGCGACCTGCCCCCGGCGAGTGCGCCCGCGGAGCGTGCCTTGCTCCTCGGCGTCAATCCTCGAGCGACCGAACGAGCAGCGGGCTCGACGGCGAGCTCAGCAGGACGCGGCGGGCGGTGCCGCGATAGTCCCCGCCGGGCACCGTCGATTCCGATCCGCCGACCACCTCGACGCGCGCCCCTACGCGCAGCACGCGCTGCTCGACCCGAAGGCTGCCGAGCTCCAACCCGAGCGCGAGAGTGCGACACAGCTCCCGCAGACGATCGGGGCTCGCCGGGCTCGAGGGGGCCGCGGCGGGTGAGCCAGGCCCCCCGCCCTCGCGTGGGAGAACGGTCGTGTCGCGGCCTCTCGGCAGATCGAGCCACGTCCCGGCGCAAGGATCGATCTCGAGGACGGTTCCGTCCTCCGTCTCGAGCGAGAACTGGGTCGCCACCGAGTCCCGCTGCTTGCCCGTGGGCCCGACCGTGCGGAGCTCGAAGGCCACGCACTCGAGCCCCGACAGCGGAGCCGTGAGAGGTTTCTCGCATCGCGCCACTCCGCGGACTCGGGGCGCGTCGGGCCCGAAGGTCGGGGGCGACGGGCACGACAGGACGTGCTTGCCAGGCAGCTTCGCGTCGAGCGCCTGCGCCCACACGATCCCGAACGCCATCGGCAGACCGAGGCCGAAGATCAGCACCGCGATGATCAAGAACCACAGGGGGATCTGCGGAATCAGCGTCCAGGCCGAGTCGAAAGAGTGGAGCCAGTCGATCAAGACGAAGATGGCCCATTCGAGCCCGCCGGTGACGGCGATGGCGACCAGCACGCCGAGCGTGATGATGCCGACATAGGGAGGCCAGGCCCACCATCGGCGTCCGTGCGACAGCGTCAGCTCCGACGCGGCCGTCAGCGCGCGATCGCTCCCGCACGCGGGGCAGACGTCGCCGACGGCGAACCGCAGCCGGCACGAGCGACAACAGCGCGTCCGACCCACCACGACGCGAGCATGCCCGCTTCGCGGCGAGGGCGCAGCCGCACCTCGTCGGCATCGTGCGGAAGCGGCGGACGTCAGCGCCGGATGGGCGCGCGGCGTCCGAGCTCGTCGAGAACGTCGTCGGGCAGCGACTCCTCGCATGCCGAGAAGAGCTCGCGCTCCTCGAAGCGAACGTGCTCGATCAGCCGTTGCGCGAAGGCTCGCGCCGCGCTCTCGTCGCCCGCACGCGCGGCCTCGATCGCCGCGCGGAGCGCGCCGTGATCCGTCAGCACGCGTACGACGAGCGACTCACGCCCGAGGCTGCGGAGCGCCGGCAACAGCACGTCCTCCTCGATCCGGAAGTGGGGCTCGATCTCGGAGTCGAATCGCCGCCCGAGCCGCGCTCCGCCGTCGGCCGTCCAAGGCGCGCGCCCGTCGCACAACGAGCGCGCGAGCACGAGCGCGTGGTGGTGGTCCGTCGATAGCCCGTGAAATCGTGGATCTCGCTTCATTCGCTAGACCAGCGTGCCCCAAGTTCGTGCGGGGTTGACCAGAACGTCGCAGGCCGAGATGGAAGAACCCCGATCAGCGCTGGCTTTCTGTGTCTGTTTGGGGGGCGCCGCGCGCCCCCGTGCGCTCGCTCCGCTCGCTCCCCCCGCGGGCGTCGCTGCCGCGGCCGCCGTTCGCCGACCCATCTCGCTCCGATGACGGGCAACCCCCAACGAACCTCGGGGTCGGCGAACTAGTCACCTGCGCTACGTCGAGCGCGCGGTGATATTCTCGTCTCGATGCAACTCGTCGATGCCGCAACGACCGAACGCTTTTTCCAGAGTTTACAGCGTTGCACATCGGATCCGACCTTCCTCCAGCGCTTCTACGCTCGGTTCCTGCTGTCGAGCGACGAGGTCGCCGCGAAGTTCGCCCACGTCGACATCCCCCGGCAATCGCGGATCCTGCGCACGTCTTTGTACCTGATGTGCCGCGCAGCCGCGGGCTTCGAGGACGGCCTGTCGCACCTGCGCGAGATCGCGACCTCCCACTCGCGCGCCAAGCTCGACATCGGGC
>JADZFZ010000599.1 GCA_020854145.1 Deltaproteobacteria bacterium
CGGGCCACGTAGGGTGCGGCAATACGATGATGCCGCGCGCAATTGGACGGGCGCGCGTGGCGACGATCGTGGGGATCGGGGCGCTCGCCGCCGCGATGCTCGCGTCGTCTGCTGCGTGCAAGGGCGGGGGTGGAACCGGCAACCCACTCGATCCCGATCGAGAAGGGGGAGTGCCGCCGACGCCACCGGGGCAACCACCCGACGGCGGCGTCACCGACACGGGACCTGCGTGCGATGGCGTCCCGATCGTCGAGGACGGCGTGCTCGATCTCGACGTGCCCGCCGAGCGATGGGTGCGCGTGAGCGGCTCGGTGACGCTTTCGGGCGCGCCGATCCCGTTCGACGTGCTCTCGACGGGCAACCTCGCCTTCCTGAACGAGAACGGCTCGGCGACGTTGGTCCCGATCGATCGCGGCAGCTACGCGGTGCTGCTCCGGAGCGGTCGCTACGACGTGCGCTTCGTGCCCGACGATCTCTCCTGTTTCGACGCCGATCGCGCCGGGATGCCGTGCTCCGGAGGCTTCCTGCGCGAAGGGCTCGCCCTCGAGAGCGATGGGGTTCTCGACCTCGACGTGCCCGTCGTGCGCGTGCAGGGGACGGTGACGCTCGACTCCGCGCCCTTCCCGTCGGCCGAGCTCGGCACGCTCGTCTTCGCACCGAGCGGCACGCGCGCCGTGCTCGCGGCGGCCCAGGTGTCGATCGGGATCGGCGGCTCGTACGTGGCTCGCCTCTTCGCGGGCGAGCACGACGTCGCGCTGGGCGACGGCGTGTATTGCGACGGTCGCACCGCTCCGACGCTGCCTTGCGGCGGCGGCCCGCTCCGCGACGACGTCGCGCTCACGAGCGGCGGCGTGCTCGACCTCGACATCGCGACCGCACGCGTCGAGGGATCCGTCACGCTCCGCGGTCTGCCGATGCCGTCGCTCGACGGCTCTCCTGGCGCGCTCGCTTTCGTCCGCGCGGATGGAACCTCCGTCGTGGTCCCGCTGCCGTCGGACGCGCCGTCGTCCTACCGCGCGACGTTGCTCGCGGGCACCTACGGCGTCCGCTTCGTACCCGACTTCTACCTGTGCGCCTCCGACGAGCCGCCTCCGGTGCCGTGCAACGGAGGTCCGCTCCGCGAGGGCGTGGCGCTCGCGTCGCCCGGCGGTGTGCTCGACCTCGACGTGCCGGCCGTCGGCGTGCGCGGGCGCGTCACGGTCAACGGCGCACCGTTCGATCCGCTCTCGTCGGGGGGCGAGATCGCCTTCGCTCCCGAGGGCGCTTCCGCCGACACGCCCGCGCTCGCGGTGCGTCTTCGGGGACTGTCCGACGCGACCTACGCGACCACGTTGTTCCCGGGGACCTACGCGATTCGCTGGCACGGTGACACGACCTCCTGCGCGCTCGACACGCCTCCGGCCTTGCCGTGTCACGCGGGCACCTTGCGCTCCGACGTCGCGCTCGCGTCCGACGGTGTGCTCGACGTGGACGTCCCCGCGGTCGTCGTGCGTGGGCAGGTGACGGTCGATGGCACCCCGATGGCGGACGGGCACGGCGAGCGCGGGAGCGTCGCGTTCGTCGCGCGCGGTGCCGATGGCTCCGCCTCGCCGCTCGCGTTCCACGCCCTCGGCGCCTTCGGGCCCGCGAGCTACGCCGTCACGTTGCTCGCGGGCACGTGGATCCCTGCGTGGGTGGCGGGCGCCATCTGCCACGAAGATCCGCGGCAGAGCGTCCCGTGCGTCGGAGGCCCGTTGTCGGATCCCGTCACGTTCTCGGCGCCCGGCGGCGTGCTCGATCTCGACGTCCCGACCGTGGAGGTCCGCGGCCGCGTCACGATGGGTGGCGCGGAGCTGCCGCCGGCGTCCGCCGAGCGCGGCGCTCTCCGGTTCGAGCGCGTCGGCGGCGACGCCATCGAGACACCGGCGTTCGCGGCATCCGGCCCTGCCGACTACGCCGTCACCGTGATTCCCGGCAGCTACGTCGTGCGCTGGACGCCGAGCGCGTGGCTGTGCCCTCCCACCGAGGTCGCACCGCAGGTGCCGTGCGAGCCGCAACCGATTCTCGGCTGCCCCCATCGCTGAGCTGTCACTCCGGCTCTCTCCGAGAGCCGATTCAATGACGAGGTCGTCATGTCGAATCGCAGGGATCCCCGCCTCCGAGGCGGAAACCGAAGGTTCTCACCCTTCGCGTGGCTCTTCGGAGCTCTCTTCGTGGTCGCTGCCTGCAAGGGAGGAGGTCCCGGCGAGAGCAGCAGCACGCGTCGCGATGGCTCCTCGCCTCCTCCTTCCGGAGACGCCTCCGTCGCGCCGCCGGTGCCCACGCCTCCGCCCTCTCCCGTCGCCTCGTGCGCCGGGTGCCGCGGCGATCAGGTGTGCGTGGACGGCACTTGCACCGATGTGCCGACGAGCTGTCCGTGCCCGCGAGAGTCCTATTGTGATCTCGCCAGCAGCCGGTGTGTCGTCGGCTGCGTGGAAGACACGCAGTGCAGTCGCGGGCGCATCTGCGTCGCAGAGACGCGATCATGCCAGGACGGCTGTCGGCAAGACGCCGATTGTGGTGCAGGCGGCATCTGCGAAGGCACGGTGTGCCGCGGCGGCTGCCGAGCCGACGGCGACTGTGGCAGCGGGCAGATCTGCGAAGGCACCACCTGTCGCGCCGGCTGCCGTACGGACGGCACTTGCACCGGTGGGCAGATCTGCGTGGCGTCGGAATGTCGGGATGGCTGCCGTGCGGACGGCTCGTGCCCGGGAGCCGGGCAGATCTGCGACGTCTCCTCGATGACGTGCAGGGGTGGATGTCGCACGGACGTCGAATGTGGAAGCGAGCAGATCTGCGACGTCGCTTCGAGCACGTGCGCTGCCGGATGCCGTGACGACTCGGGCTGTGGCCCGGGACGAATCTGCGAGAGTGGTCTCTGTCGCGACGGGTGCCGCGAGCACGGCGATTGTCCGCTGAGCAGCTACTGTGGCGAAGGCTCCGTGTGCGTGGAGGGTTGCGGCCCGGACGGCGAGTACCAGGGCATCACCGATCGTTGCCCGGTCGGGCAGGCCTGCGTTCCGAACGTCTGCGGCGGCTCGGGTCACTGCAACTGGCATTGTCAGGAGGCCTGTTACGGGTGGGACTGCGCTTCGAGCCCGGAGCAGCCCTTCGAGTGCTTCAACGATTGGGGCTCTTCGGAGTCCGCCTCCGGGCGGCGCTGCCGCGAGGCGTGCGACAGCGACGCCGATTGTGGAGCCGGCCAGGTGTGTACGTGGTTCACCCGCAATGCGAGCGTGCCAGGTGAGTACCGGACCCGCCTCTGCGCGCGCCCCTGCACGGCCGATGGCGACTGCTCGGGGAGCGTGGACTCGTATGGCGACTTCACGGCGTCGTGCACGTGTCGTGCAGACGGCCATTGCCGTTGGACGGAGGAATACGTCTGTTATCACGTCTCGCCGGGTGCCCTCCTGTGATGGTATGAGTCGCGGTCGAACTCTTCCGGCGGAGGTAGCGAATGTACTCGTGGGGCGACGACATGAGCGATTGGGCCAATCCCGGGGCCTATCAGTACGATGCGAAGCAGAAGGACGCGCGGGCCAAGGAAGCCGAGCGGGCGCGACAATCGGGGCCGCGTACGTACGTCAATCGCGACGCGCCCGACTACCGCTACGTCGACCCGAAACGGTCTGTGCGGTCCGACTCGGAGAATCCGCTGATCGTCGCGGTCGACGTCACCGGCTCCATGGCGCGCTGGCCGTTCGAGATCTTCGACCGCCTGCCTCTGCTCTTCAACACGCTGGCGCAATATCGGCAGGATCTCGAGGTGGCGTTCGTCGCGATCGGTGATGCGCGTGTGTTCGACCACCCGTTGCAGGCGTCGGATTTCTGCCGCGGCTTCGACCTCGAGTCGCGGCTGAACGCCATCTTTCCCGAGGGTCAGCGCAAGGGGTCGGTCGATCACCCGGAGAGCTACGGGCTGTTGCCCTACTGGCTCAAGACGCGCGTGGAGGTTCCCCGCGCGAAGCGCCCGTTCTTGATCGTGTTCGGGGACATCACGATGCACCCCACGCACACGCCGGGCGAGATCGCCAAGGTCTTCGGGGATCAGGTGGCCGGCGACGTCGCGGTGGAGCCGCTCTGGCGCGAGGTCGCCGAGACGTGGGACACGTGGTTTCTGCGCTCCCCACGCTGCGTCATGCCGAAGGAGACGGACGAGCAGTGGGCGAGCGCGATCGGGGCTCAGAAGATCGTCCACATCGACGACGAGCCTCGCGCGGTGGACTACGCGATGGGTCTCGTCGCCCGGAGTTGGGGCCACTTCGACGACTTCCGCCAGAACATGCGGGCACGACAGGACGCGGCGAAGGTCGACGTGCTGGCCAAGCAGATCGAGAAGCAGACGGCCGCCGGCTGATCGATTGCGGGGGCGTGGCTCGCCCGATCCACGGACTGCGAGCGCATTTGCCGCCGGAGCGATTCGGGGCGATGGTCGCGTCCGTGCGAACGAAGCTCCCCGCTCTGGCCGTCCTCGTGGCGCTGTCCGCGTCGTGCAAATGCGACGCGGACGAGGGCGCACGCGCCGGCGACGAGGACGATCCCTCGCTCGAAGCCGTGGACCGTCCGCACGAGCGCACGACGAGCGGCGGAGACATCAACGCGGTGGCCGACGTGCGCCTCCTGCGCGATCGATTGCGTGGCCGCCTCGCGGGCCGCGTCGAGCGCGTCCCCGGCGGCATCCCCGATCGGCCACACGGCGAGCACTGGCCGGAGCTCTCCCGCTTCACCGCGTCGTGCGGGCTGCTCACGGTGAGCGCCGAGGAGTCGCTCACGCGTGCGCCGGCGGATCTCGAGGCTGCCGTGACGGCCGAGGAGACCCGTGCCGAGCGCGAGACGTCGATCGAGGCCATGCCCGAAGCGCGCGCGCCGCTGAGAGTCGTCCGCGTGCTGTCGCGAAACGACGTCGAGGTCGACGGCCGCTTCTACGCCGCGCGTCTCTACGTCGCGTTCGCCGACGCCTCCATCGTCGAGGTGGGTCTCGAGTGCGACGAGAACGCGATGTCCGTGCCCGAGTGGGACGCGCTCACCAAGCCGTTCGTGGCCTCGCTCGTCGGCGGTGCGACGGGGCCTTCGTTCCCTGCCGAGGCGCGTCGATCGCTGCGCCTCGGCGACGCGGAGGTCGTCGTCGCATTGCCCGAAGGGTGGGGGGTGGTCGGCCGGCGCGACGAGGACGAGACCGCGTACACCCTCACCGAGGTCGTGGAGCTCGGCCGCCCCGCGACGGCGCTCACGATCGTCGCGTCGTCGTCGTGCGAAGAGGACGCCGACGGCTCGCGACTCGCGGAGGCCAACGGCGTGGAGGGCCCGCTCGTGCGCATCGAGGGGCGGCTCGCGGGCGCTCCGATCCAGTGGTTTGCCGATCGCAACGAGCGGACGCTCTTCCATCGGGCCATCCGGAGCCCGAGCTCGTGTCTCGACTGGTCCATCGAGGCTCCCGACGCCGCAGGTGTCGCCGCGGCCCGGCGCATCGCCGAGTCGGCCACCGTGCGCTGAGCGCCGATCACACGATCGGCGACAGATCGCGCGTCGACGCGTCGGTCCAGCGTGCGCGGCGCGCGAGCTCCGCCAGGGTGGCGACCATCTCTTCGAGCTCGATCGGCCGCCGCACGATGCCGTCGATGCCGTACGCGCGGTACATCCACAGCTCGGTGCCTTCGTGGCCGGCGACGACCACGACGCGTGCGCTCGTCACGCCCGCGTAGTCACGCAACCGCGCCAGCGTCTCGGGCGCGTCGAGATCCGGCAGCAGGCAATCGAGCACGATGAGATCGGGTCGCTTCTGATCCGCGTCGTCGATGGCCGCGAAGCCGCCCCGCACGTGCTTGGTCCGGACCTTCTGGCCGAAGAGCGCGATCTGCGCGGCGCGCGCCGCGACCATGCGGACCTCGTCGTCGGGCGAGATGACCAGCATCCGCAGCGGCTGCGTGGGGTCGCGGAACTTGAGCGTGGTCGGCTCGTCGATCGGCGTCTCGATCCGGAGCGGCAGGTTCGCGTGGACGATCGTGTGGCTCGGGTTGTCCTCGATGAGCCGCGGCGGAGGCACCGACTTCCTGGGCTCGAGCCGCACGAGCTCGAGCGCTCGGACGAGCTCGTGCGCATCGGTGTGCCGGTCTGCCGGGCGCTTGGCGAGCGCCTTGAGCAGGACGGCGTCGAGCGGCGCGAGGTCGGCGCGGTGCGCCGACGGCGGCTGAGGGATCGCCGAGATCTGCATCTCGAGCACGCGATACGGGGTCGGGTCGTCGAACGGAGGTCGCCCGGTGAAGAGCTCGTACGCCGTGCACGCGAGCGCGTAGACGTCCGTCGCCGGGACGACGGGCCCGTACGTACCCGGCGCGATCTGCTCGGGGGCCATGTACTGCGGCGTCCCGATCGTCTCCGTGTCCTCGACGGCAACCGGATCGGCCGTGAGCGCGAGCCCGAAGTCGACGAGCACCGGTCGACCGGTCTGATCCTCGATCATCACGTTGCCGGGCTTGACGTCGCGATGGACGATGCCGGCGTCGTGCACGGCGGCCAGCCCTTCGGCGACGCGTCGCATGATCGTCAACGCGCGCGCGGCGGTGACGAGCTGATGGTGCGCCGAGTGGTCGTCCACGATCTGCTGGAGGTTGCGACCCTCGACGTACTCCATCGCGAGGTAGAGCGACTGGCCGCACGGCCCCGACGCGAACACGCGCGCGACGTGCTCACTGCGAACGGCCGCGAGCAACGCGGCTTCGCGCCGGAATCGCGCCACGACCTCGGGGCGCGAGACGTGCTCGGGCGCGATCACCTTGAGGCAGACCATCCGCTCGAGGAAGACGTCGCGCGCGAGGTAGAGGACACCGAAGGCACCTCGATCGATGGTGCGATCGATCTCGTAACGGCCGTCCACCAAGGTTGCCTCGAGCGCCTGGATGTCCGAAGGCTCGGGGCAACGCAGCGTGTCGCGACCTGGTCCCTCTTCGTCGGTCACGGCTCCACGATTCTAGCGCACGACTCCAGAGATCCGCGAGCTTCTGAGTGAAGAGATCGTGACGGGAGGGGTGGGTCGGAGCCGAGACTACCTGTGCCTACGCTTCGCTTCACGCCGGCCGATCACGGGCACGCGTCACGTCGCTCGTGGAAGAAGCGGTCGCCACCCTCGGTGAACACGAAGGTCGTGCGCGTGAGCTCGTCGATCAGCCAATCGACGGCCGACCCACCGAGATCGACGTGAATCACGGTGCGGCCGGCGGGCCCCGGCACCAGCTCGTAGGGCAGGCCGGTGGGCGCGTCGCACGAGATCCGCACCGTCGTGGCATCGAACACGTAGTGCTGCCCGGGAGGCACGGCCATGCGCGGACCTCCGCTGTCCTCGAAGGCGACGACCTCCCAGACGCCGATCAACCCGGTCGCGGGGTCGACCGGTTGCTCGCTCGCGTCGGACGTCGCGCCGTCGACGGGCGTCGCTGCATCTGCAGCGGCCGCATCGAGCGGCACCTCGGCATCGCGCGCGACCGAGGCATCGCGATCCGCGTCCGGTGCAGCGGCCGCATCGCGTGCGTCCGCGTCGGCATCGCTCGGAACGCCGGCGTCTTCGGCCGGAGGTCCGGTGTCGCGCGCGGGTGTCGAGCCGTCGTCGTCACCGCAGGCGAAGATCGTGGAGCAGACGATGACGAGGGAGAGCGCGCTCGGTCTCACGGTCGTGCAGTGTTGACATCACGCCACGCGAAGGGCCATGCGCGGTCGTCGCGACCTCGCATGCGGCGGGCTCGCCGTCGAGCTCGCGACAGCGCGTAGCCCGCACGCGCGAAGCACGCGTCCACGTCGATGCTGCCCCGCTGCGCGACGAGCGCGCGAACGTACGCGCCCGTGTCCGCGGACGCCGCGTCGAGCGCGGAGAGCAGCGCGTCCGCGCTCACGGTGTTGCCGCCGCCCGGCGCCACGCCCTGCGTCCGCGCGCGCCGGTGCACCTCGAGAAGGGTCGTCTGCGTCGTCCTCCTCAGGTGCGTGTCGGCACAGAACATCGCGACGGCTCCGGCGGCGTATCCCCACGCACCCGTGCTGGCCGCGATCGTCTGGCCCTCGGCCTCGGCCTCGTAACGTCGAACGACGGGAAGCCATGCCGCCATCGCCGCGGCTTCGTCGGCGCGATCGAGCCGAAGCGAGAGGAGCACCTCCAGGTAACGCGTCATCCCTTCGTTGATCCACCACGCCTCCGACCGGTTCCACAGGTGCATCAGCTCGTGCACCGTCACGATCGCGGCGTCCTCTCGCGCGCGCCCCGTCGGCGCGTGCTCGGTCAGCACGGCGATCGATCGACCCACGACCCCACCGTCGATGCCTGCGGCGCTCCGGTCGTGCACGACCAGGAGTCTCGACGGCGGCAGCGGCCCGAGCAGCGCCTGCCCTTCGGTCAGGATCCGACGCACGAGGTCCGCCATGCGGTCGAGCACCTCTTCGTCGAAGTCGCTCGTCACGATCGCGATGTCCACCTCGCCGACGCGAACGTGGGTGGAGCGGAGGTCTCCGAGCGCGAACACGGCGTCCGCCAGCCCTCGGAACGAGCTCGCGCGGAAGACGTCGCCTTCGCGATCGGGAGAGCCGACGATCGTCCAGCCGCTCGGCGCGCGAATCGTCAGCTGCCCCGCCACGTCGAGCGCGCGGCCGTCGGCGAGCCGGATGTGTCGTGGAACGAAGGCGCGACCGGCCAGGAACCATCCGCCGCGCGTCGGGTGCGGAACCTCGTCGAGCCCGCGGGCGGGGCTCGCCTCGTGGTGACGCAGCGCCACCCGATACGCGATCGACAGCCGACCGTCCGTCACCGTGATCCGTGCAGGCCAGCTCGTGCGCTGGCCGCCTTCGCCGGCGACGGTCACGAACTGCGCGAAGCCGCGTCCCGTCGCGAAAGGCAGGTCGTCCGCGAACGTCAACGTCGCGCCGCTCACGCCGCCCCAAGCCGAGGCGTCCGTCCCGCGTGGCGGCGGCACCCAACCGAGCGCGAGGTCGAGCCGCACGTCGAGGGCCCGCTCCGCAGGCAGCAACGTCGCCACCATCTCGAGCGGCCATTCGGGCTCGGCGCTCGAGACGCCCGCGTCGCCCGCCGCGCCCGCGTCGATGTCGCCTGGCGCCCCCGCATCCGCGATCGCGCTCGGCGGCTGCGCGGTCCGTGATGGGAGCACCGGTCGGTCGGATGGCGCCGAGCACGACCAGAGCACGCACGCGCACGCGAGCACGCGCGCTCGGGCGCGTCTCGGTGCGCAGCTCATCCGCCCAGCCGGTACACGCGTTCGAAGCCGCTCTCGAGGTCGCGCATCACGACCCTCACGACGCCGCGTGCGTCGACCTCGTACGCCTCTTCGACGAGCGGGCCTTCGCCGTCTCGCCGCACCACGGGCACGTTCGTCAGATCGTCCTCGCGTTCGCGCAGGCTCGGATCGAACGGGAAGAGCACGTCGGCGAACGGAGCGAGGTCGCCGCGCGGCGCGCCCGCCTCGTCGAGCGACCCGCACTCCACGAAACGGAAGTGCCCGAGGTTGTGCGCCGCTCGGTAGCGCCGCCTCGAGACGAGCGGCTCGTCGCCTTCCTGCGGAAGCCGCATCTCGCGCGTGAAGATCGGATCGAACGAGACCCCGCGCCCCGAGCGCTCCTCCCGGAAGACGCCGAACGTGCGCGAGAAGCGATCGACGAGATCGAAGCCCTTGTCGTCGGTGGCGATCGCCAGGCCGATCGCCGTCGCCGCGGAGGGATACGGCGAGCGGTGCACGCGACGGCCGAATCGTGCTCGGAGCGCACGAGCGACCGCCGGCAACGAGCTGCCTCCGCCCACCACGTAGATGCCCGCGACGTCGCTCGGCAACGCGACCACGTCGTCGGTCGGCGGCTCGCTCGGGATCGTGTCGCGGTCGAGCCGCGCGAGCACGGGCGTCATCGCCTCGAGCGTCCTGTCGATGAGCGGCGCGCAGGCGTCGTAGTAATCGGCGACGCTCACCGAGACCTCCGCCCCCTCGGCGCCCTGTGGGAGGACGCCTCCGAGGTCG
Source organism: Deltaproteobacteria bacterium (assembly GCA_020854145.1). Lineage (GTDB taxonomy): Bacteria > Myxococcota_A > Polyangia > Polyangiales > JADZFZ01 > JADZFZ01. The sequence continues at coordinate 10,020 of JADZFZ010000599.1, forward strand.
AGCGCGATCTTGCGGCTGTTCGGGTGCAGCGTCTCTTTCGCCTCGCGGCAGTGCTCGAGCAAGCGCCCGCGCGCGTCCGCGCCCAGGGCCGCCAGCGTCTTGCCCGCCGCAGCGAGCGCGAGCTCCGCGAGCACGACGTCGAAGTCGTCGCCGCCGAGCAGGTTGATCCCGTGCGTCGCGAGCACGTCGTGCTGCCGGCCGCTCATGCGGACGAGCGAAGCGTCGAACGTGCCTCCGCCGAGGTCGTAGACGACCACGTGCTCGCGCGTCGAGGTCAGCGTGCCTCGGTGACGGTGGGCATACTCGAAGCCCGCCGCCGAGGGCTCGTTCAGGACCGCGAGCACCTCGCAGCCCGCCTGTCGGAAGGCCTCGAGCGTGAGGAACCGTTGCGTGGAGTGCGCGTTCGCGGGCGTCGCGACGGCAGCCTCGATCTTCGGGTCCCGCCGCATTGCGCGCGGCAGGTTCGACTTGGTCCGAAGCGCCTCGGCCAGGGCGCGGAGGAACCCGGCGAGCAGCTCGGAGAGCGGCAGCGTCGTGCTCCCCACAGCGACGACCGACTCGGGCGACACGCTCGGTTGGCTGAGGAGCCGCTTGAACGACCGCAGCGTCGTCCATCCTCGCTCGGCGCTCGCCGCGACCGCGTCGAAGCCGTACCGGAGCTGGCCTTCGTGCTCGGCGACGACCGAAGGGAAGTGCTCGACGGTGTCGCCTGCGACGTCGGTGAAGCTGACGAGCGGATAGTTGCCGCGGTCCGCGTAGGCGACCACGGTGTGTGTCGTGCCGAGATCGATGCCGAGCCGCACGGTCGTTCCCCGCGCGCGAGCTTGCCACAAACGCGGTCGCGCGAGAGGCGACGCAGCTCACGCTCGGGGCACGAGCGCCCGAGGTTCGCGGCGACCAGGGGACGCTCGGGGCTCGTCGCCGTACCATGGCGTCGTGGCGCGGCTCCGGCGTGCTTTCTCGATCATCGTTTTGATGGCGGGTCTCTCCTCGTGTGCGGCGGATGACGGCGTCTCCGTGCGCGACGCAGGGCCGCTCGCGGACCGCGCGCTGCCCGGCTCCGATGCCTCGTCCTCCGGTGACTCTGCATCCCCGACACCCGACGATGGCTCCGTGGCCGATGACACGACCGCGTCCGACACCGGCTCGGGCGTCGCGGATGGCGGCGGGGTCTCTTTTCCGTTTTGTCGCATTGCGTGCAGCTCGGTCGCCGACTGCGCGCAGCCGAGCCCAGCCTACGACGAGGACAACTATCGCTGCGCCGACGGGCTCTGCGCGTACACGGGCTGTCGCTCCGACGCGGAATGTCAGGCCGTGTTCATGTCGAGCGGCTGGCTGTGCCGCGAGCTCGGGACGTTGCCCGTCTGCCAGCAGGCATGTGTGTCCGCCGCCGACTGCGGGCAGGGCACGGCGGCCTTCGACGACGACAACTACAGCTGCGACGACGGCGTCTGCCGCTACGTCGGGTGCCGCGACGACGCCGAGTGCGCGGCGACGTTCGCCGACGATCGATACGTCTGTCGCGACGTGCTGCCTCCCGACACGGGCCTGCCGATCCCCGTCGCGCGAACGAACTGCGTGCTGTCCTGCGCCACACCCGCCGACTGCGCGACCCCGAGCGCCGCGTACGACGCCGACAACTACGCGTGCGAGGGCGGGGCTTGCCGCTCCGTGGGCTGTCGCGACGACGGCGAGTGCCGCAGCTCTCTGATGAACGACGCCTACGTCTGTCGCTGACGCGCGCACGCGTCGCCGATCGAGCGGATTGCGATGCACGTGCGCACGGCCGATCATCGCCGCGTGCAGCACGACAGCCTCGATGGCCGCTTCGTCGTCGAGCGA
>JADZFZ010000600.1 GCA_020854145.1 Deltaproteobacteria bacterium
GACGCCAGCACTCTGGACGACGCAGGTGCGCGCCTGGAGAGCGGTGCCTGTACCGCTTGGTGCGCCGAGCCCGTCGAGATCGCGCGAATCGAGCTGCCGCGGGCCGAGGTTCCGTGGGGGCCGTACATGGTCGAGCACATCGCAATCGCCGATGAGCAGCTCGGCTCGCTCGTACGAGTGCGCGATGCGGCCAACGAGGTCGACCACGTCTACACGCTCGTGCTCACCGATCTCGCCACGGGCGCGACGAACCTGCATCGGGGGAACGGAGGCTTCGAGGGCTTCGTGGGCGTGCTCGGCAGCGAGCTCCGCGGCGACGCCGACGGGTGGCACACACCGGTCGCGTACGCGCCTGCGGTCGGCGCTTGGATGGGGGGCGAGGCGCTCGTCGGCGTGCTCGAATGGAGGCGCGACGGGACCGAGGCGAGCTGGAGCCCAGGACCGACGATGCCGACGCCCGTGTCCTCGTGCGAGTGCGATCGACCGGTCGCGTTCGCGCCACTCGGCGACCGCGGCTGGCTCGCTGCCATCGTCCAGGGACCGAGCGTCTTCTACGCGTGGCTCGGCGTCGACGCGACACCGGCCGGCGGCACGTTGCTCGACCTCGGCCCATCGCCGGCCGGAGCGACTCCGTTGTCTGCGCGTTTCCTCGTGGACGGATCGCTGGCGGTGGTCGGCGGCGGCTCGGCCAGTGGGCTCGAGCGTCGAGCCGGCTTCCTCGCGATCGGCGCGCCCGGCGAGAGCGACTGGATCGCGCGCGCGATTCCAGGTGAGCCCTACGATGGGGCGCCCATTCTGGTGGCGCGCGACACGGGCCCGACCGTCGTGCGCTTCGCGACTGACGCAGCGGACGTGGGCACGAGCGGCATGCGCGTGGTCGCGTACGACGGTTCGCTCGAGGTGCGCAGCGACACCCGGATCGCGACCACGCTCGGTCTCACGCCATCGGCCCTGACTGCCTTCGAGTCGTCCGACGGAACCTCCGTCGCGTGGACCATGGAAGGCGTCACCGGCACCGTCGAGAGCACGCTCCACGTCGTCGGTCTCCACGACGAGATCGCGTGCTCGACGGTCGACTCGAGACCCGTGGCGCGATTCCCCGGGCTGAGCACGTCGTCTCTCGCCGCCACGTGGCTCGACGGCGACGTGATCGTCGCAACGGTGCTCGACGGCGCGGGCGACACCGACGAGCTCGTGCTGCCGCGTGTGCCCGGTTGCGCGATCACGCGCACCGACTGAACGACGTAGAAATCAGGGCAATTCGACGTGCCCGCTTGGAATCGAGTGACACGCGAGCAACACTCGTGAACGGGGTGCGTTGCTGATCTCCGTTCGAGCGCTGCCGGCTTTGGTGATCTGCTCCGTGGTGCTCGGGTGCAGCCGGCCACCCGGACGTGAGGCCGCCGCGCCCGATGCGGCCTTCATGCCCCGCTTCGACGATGCCGGCGAGCCGCTGCCTCCGCTCTACGATGCGGGGCCTGCCCCGGCGCAGCCCTGCGCGGAAGGCATTCGGCGCGTCTCCATCGACATCCCGTCGCGTCTGACGCGCGAACGAAGGCGCATCCCTCGCATCGTCGGCGACGGGACGCGCGTGCTCGTGGCCGACCTGGACGAGACGTCCATCGAGGGGACCGTCCTCGGCCGTCTCTCTCGCGCGGATGCGCTCACCGGCGAAGTCGAATGGACGACGGACGTCGCGCTGCCGCTGTCGTCGCGCACGAACTGGCCTGCACCGATCGGCATTCGCGCGGTCGACGGCGGCTGGGAGGTTGCTTGGGCACAGGCGCACGCGGAGTGGCTCGGCGCGATCGTCCGATTCGAAGCGGACGGAACCGCGAGCGAGCCGATCCCGTTCGATCACCCACCGGGCAACGAGCTGCGCGACATCCGCGCCGGCACCGACTCGGCCGACGGCTTCCTGCTGTCGGCGGGCATGCTCGTCAGCATCACGGAGACATCCACCCGTGCGGCGCCGATCGCCGCTGACTCCGCGACGGGCACCTGGTGGGGCGCAGGCTGGGTCGACGATGGGGAGCTGTCGCGTCCCAATGCGTCGGGCAACGTCGTCGGCATCTTTCGGCGCTTCGCGGACGATGGAGTCGGACCAACACGGATGGTCGTCACGTCGATCGATCCGTTGCGTTGGGGAGAGCCGCTATCTCTGGTCGAGCTCGAGGATCTCGAGGTCCGAGACGTCCAGCATGCAGCCGTCGTCACCGTCCAGGGAGGAACGCTTGCTGGCGTGAGCCAGGGACCACCGATAGGGCTGACGCTTCACTGGCTCGACGACGCGCTTCGGGAGCGAGCGCGCGCCTCCGTCGCGCCTGCCTCTGCGGAAGGCGGCGTGCACTTGGTGGGTGCAGCCGGTGCGCCGCCGTGGCAGGCCGTCGCGCTCGCGCGGGTCGACGTCGGCATCGACGTGCTCTTCGGGATCGTCCGCGAGGAAGGCAACGTCGACGGTGTCATGCGACCGATCCTCACGGTGCCTGATCGCGACATCCCGCATACCGCCGTGCTTTGGTCCTCGGCGCCGAGGACGTTTCACGTCGGTTGGTGGCGCGGCGATCTCGAGGTGCTGACGTTCTCGTGCGAAGGCGCTCGATGAAGCTCCGAACGGCCGCGGTCATCGTCTCCACGCTCGCCCTCGCACGCGGTTGCTCCTGTGGCGCGGTGACGGCGCGCATGTCGGCGACCGACGCAGAGACCGAGCGCGACGGCGCTGCGGAGCCCGGCGACGCCGCACCCCCGAGAGGACCGCCGAGCTGTGTCGCGTGGTGCGAGGGCGTGAGCCTCGTAGCAGCGCTCGACTTCGACCGACGCCTGCGGATCGACGCCATCGACGGGCTCGCGCTGTCAGCGTCGGCGACCTCCGGTGCCGCGCTGCTTCGTCGCGACGGCGGCGACGCCGGCGCACGCCACGTGATCGCAACCTTCGATGGGGTCTCGGGTCGCGCAGACCTCGGCGAAGAGGCAGCTACGCTTCCCCTGCACGACGGGATATCGGGCCAGGCCTTTCGCGCGAACGCGGCTGGGTACCAAGAGGTGCTCGCGTATCCATCGACCGACGCTGCCACCGGCGTGGCGCTCGGAGAGGTCGGGTGGCTCGAAGACGGCTCGGTAGCGCGACAGACGGGCCTTCTTGCCGTGCTGCCGACTCGTTTGTCGCCCTGTTCCTGCGAGCGACCCGTGGCAGTCGCCACGGCGACCGACGGCGAGATCGCATTGGCAGCGGTGGTCGAGGGCGCATCCGTTCTCTACGGCATGCTGCGCGGCACGGCGCTCGGCGAGATGGGCACGCTCCTCGATCTCCGCACGTCGTCCCCACCAGGCGCGGCGCCCGTCTCCGTCCATCTGTTGGCCGACGAGCGAGTAGCGCTCGCCTGGGGAGGGTTCGCCTACGGCCTCGAGCCGCGTGCTGCGGGTCTCGCCGTCGGACGAATCGGAGTCGCCGATTGGACGCGCGTCGACCTTCCCGGCACACCGTACGATCCGGGGCCCGTCGTGACCGACTCGGTGTCGGGCATTGCCGTGGTGCGCTTCGTGAGCGACGCGAACGACGTAGGTCGCAGCGGCATTCGAATCACGCGCTACGACGACACGACGCTGGCGGCGCTCGACGCGACCGACATTCCCACGCCCTTCGGCCTTCAGCCTCGCTCCATCGCATTGCTGGAATCGTCGAATGGGCCCGGAGTCGCATTCGTCGAGCCCGGCGCGTCGCGCGAAGTCGACAATCTGTACGTCGTGC
>JADZFZ010000601.1 GCA_020854145.1 Deltaproteobacteria bacterium
GGCGCGTCGAGGGGACGCTCGATGGTGTCCATCTCGTCGTCGTCGGCGCTCTCGTAGGTGCCCGCGACCGGACCGCTCTCGACCACGAAGGGCTCGCCTGCGCGCTTCTCGAAGAGCTTCTTGCTCTCGTCGGTGAGCTCGGACAGCTCGCGCAACGTCGGCAGCTCGCGCAACGACGACAGGCCGAACATCTCGAGGAACTGCGGCGTCGTGCCGTAGAGCAGCGGACGGCCGACGTCTTCCTTGCGTCCGAGGACTTTCACGACCTCGCGCTCGAGGAGGAACTTCAGCGCCGATCCGGAGTCCACGCCGCGGATGTCCTCGAGCTCGGGACGCGTGATGGGCTGCCGGTAGGCGATGATCGCGAGCGTCTCCATCTGCGCGCGCGACAGCCGCACCGGCTTCGAGGCCGTGATCTCGCGAACGAACGACGCATTGGCCGGGTGCGTGCGGAACTGCCATCCGCCGCCGACCTCGACGAGCTGCACACCGCGTTCGCGGTAGTCCTGCGCCAACCGTTCGAGCTCGGTCTTGACCTCGGCGAGCGCCGCACGCGCGAGACGCGCCAACCGCGCGGGCTTCACCGGGCGATCCGACGCGAACACGAGGCTCTCCAGGATCCCGCGCAGGTGCCAGGCACCGTCGGTCGGCGCGGTGGGGTCGGTCGGCGCAGGGCCGTCGGTCGGCGCGGCGCCCTCGCCGTCGGTCGGCGCGGTGGGGTCGATCGGTGCAGGGCCGTCGGCCGGCGCGGCGCCCTCGTCGTGGGCCGGCGCGGCGCCCTCGCCGTCGGTCGGCGCAGGGCCGTCGGTCTGTGCAGCGTCGAGGGTGTCTTCGGTCATCCGTCGCTCGGCTCCGGCGTTTCGCCGGCTTCGATCGGTTCCGCACCGTCGGGGGTGGGCACCGCGTCTCGGGCCGTCGTGGCCGCTTCCGTCGAGGCTCCGACGTCTTCGGCCGGCGTCGCGTCGACCGGGGCGCGCTGGGCCTCGATGAAGATCACGTCGTCCTGCGACGGCTGGTAGAGCCGCGCGAGCCGGCGCTTGGCCATCTCGAGGATCGCGAGGAACGTGACGACCACGTCGCTCAACGTGCGCGCGTCGTCGAAGAGCTCGTCGAAGCGCACGCGCCCGCGCGTCGCGAGGAGCTCCGTCAGCTCGACCATCCGCTCGGCCAGCCCGACGCGCTCCTCGATGATCTCGCGCGCGACCTCGACGCGAGCGCGCTCGAGCACCTTGGACAGCGCGTCGAGCAGCTTGAACAGGCTGACCTCCGCGAGCGGCGCGGGACCGGCGACCGTCTCGTCCGGCGCGCCGCGCAAGAACACGTCGCGACCGACCACGCCGCGCTCCGCGAGCGCCTCGCCGGCTTCCTTGTACTTCTGGTACTCGAGCAGCTTCCGGATGAGCGCCGCGCGCAGATCCTCTTCGCTCTCGAACGCGCCTGCCTCGTCGTCCTGCGTCGGGTCCGGCGGCAGCAGCAGGCGCGACTTGATGTGCACGAGCGTCGCCGCCATCACGAGGTACTCGCTCGCGATGTCGAGATCGAGCGCGCGCATGAGGTCGAGGTACGCGAGGTAGCGCTCCGTCACGAACGCGACCGGCAGCTCGACGATCGAGATCTCGTGCTTCTGGCAGAGGTGCAGGAGCAGGTCCAGCGGGCCCTCGAAAGCGGGCAGCTCGATGCGCAGCTCGTGGATCCCGCGGTCGGGGATGACCGGCTGATCCCTGGCCGGCTCCTTCTCCTTGGAGAGAGGCTTGGGGGCGTCGATCTCGCCCGCGGCGCGCGGCAGCTCGCTCATCAGAGACCCGAGAACCAGACGGGCGACAGACCGGTGCTCCACACGAGCCCTCCGGCGATGAGCTGCATCGGAGGCACGAGGAGGCGTCGGAAGAGCCCCGTCACCATGAGGCCGATGAAGATGAGGAACGAGTAACGCGCGAGCGTCTCGCGCACGTGCTCGTAGCTGCGCGGGATGAGGTAGCCGCCATCGAGCGGCGGCAGCGGCAGCAGGTTGAAGAGGAAGAGGAAGACGTTGAGCAGCAGCAGGCTCGGCAGCACGCGCGCCAGCATCCCGAGCACGTTCTCGGGCAACGACACCTCTTGCAGCACGCGCATCACGAGAGCCGCGACGACGGCGAGCACGAGGTTCGACAGCGGACCCGCGACGGCGACCAGCGCGGAGCCGCGCCACATGTTGATGTTGCGCTTGAACCGCGCGGGGTTGAAGGGCACGGGCCGCGCCCACCCGATGAACGGGAAGCCGGAGATGGCGCCGAGCGCCGGGATGAGGAGCGACCCGATGGGGTCGAGGTGCACGTGCGGCGCGAGCGTCAGACGCCCTTGATCCTTGGCCGTCGTGTCACCGAGCTTCGTCGCGACGAACGCGTGCGCGAACTCGTGGACGGTCAACGACACGATCATGAGCAGGAGGGTCTCGACGACCCGGAGCACGATGTTGCCGTCGCCCACGAAACCTCGGACCGCGCGTGGTAGCAACGGCCCTGGATCGCGTCAACGCGCTCTCTCTTCAGGGGAGTCGCAAGAGGGGGCAAGCTCGTAGCGCAGCGCCCTTTTGCCGCGAGGGGCCGCGGGGGCGAGCGCAGCCCCCGCAAGCCAGCAGGGACGAGAACGCCATCACGTTCCGATCAGGGCATCGCGGCCGCGTGCGCGACGACGAGCTCGGCCGCGTTCTCCAGGGCCTCGCTCAAGTCGTTCGGGTCGACGAACTGCGTGATCTGCTCCGACGGCTCCTGACCGAGCTCGCCGAGCATGAGCTCGAGCTGGACGTTCATGTCCGGCGGCATCGCGGCGACCACCCCGA
>JADZFZ010000602.1 GCA_020854145.1 Deltaproteobacteria bacterium
CAGGTCGGCAGCTACCGCATCGACTCGATCCTGAGCTCGGGCGGGATGGGCCGTACCTTCCTCGCGCACCGCGTCGGCGCGGCGGGGTTCACCCGGCAGGCGGCGATCAAGGTCATCCATCCGGAGCTGTCGTCGGATGCGGCGTACGTCCGCATGTTCATCGACGAGGCGAAGCTCTGCGCGCGCATCGACCACCCGAACGTCGTGCGCGTGGAGGAGCTCGGCGAGATCGCGGGCGGCTACTTCCTCGCGATGGAGTACGTGCACGGCTGCACACTGGCGCAGCTGCTTCGCGAGCTCGGCAAGCGCGGTCGGCGCCTCACGCCGGAGGTAGCGATCTCCATCGTGATCCAGGCGGCCGACGGGCTGCACGCGGCGCACGAGGTCACCGACGAGGACGGCGTCCGGCTCGGCGTGGTGCACCGTGACGTCAGCCCGCAGAACATCCTGCTCGCCACGACCGGGCACGTGAAGATGATCGACTTCGGCGTCGCCAAGACTTCGGGTCGACCTCACACGACGGGCGGAGGGCTGGTCGGAAAGGTCGCCTACATGGCGCCCGAGCAGGCCGCGGGCAAACCCGTGGATCGTCGCGCCGACATCTACGCGCTCGGCATCGTGCTCTGGGAGGCGCTCGCGGGGCGAAGGCTCTTCGCGTCGCACGATCAGGCCGAGCTCCTCGACATGGTGATGCACCCTCGGGTCCCGAAGCCGAGCAAGCACGCGCCCGATCTGTCGCCCGAGCTCGACGCCATCGTGATCGGCGCGCTCGACCCCAACCCGAACGAGCGCATCGCCACGGCGTTCGAGCTCCGTACGAAGCTCGCGGAGGTCGTGCCGCGCGCGCTGCTCGTCGGGCCCGCGCAGGTCGCCGAGCTCGCCATGGCCGTGTTGCCCGAGCTCGCGGAAGCCGAGCAGGATCACGCGAGGCGCGCGGGCACCGTCCGCAAGAAGAAGGGGTCGCAGGCGTCGCGGCGCGCCGCCGTCGGGGACGCGAGGTCCGCCACCGCGGCGAAGTCGACTGCGACGATCGAGGCCGCGACGACGCCCGCGCGACCTTCCGAGCTGCTCGACAGCGTGGCCATCGTCGAGATGATGACGAATGCGACTTTGCCGGTGCCCGAGAACGAGACCTGGGCGCTCGACGACATCGACCTCGAGCCCGAGCTCGAGACGGGCCCCTCGCTGCCTGCGGTGCCCGAGCGCCGCCGGCTCGCTTCGGGACCGTGGCTCGTCGCCGGGCTGCTCGCGATCGTCGTGTTGCTCGGGGTGGGTGCCGCTGCCGGGCTGGCGTACGTGAGCAGCGCGCGCGAGACGACGGCGGAGCCCCCGAACGCAGCGACGGACGAGGTGCCGCCGATCGCACCGAGCTGGCCCGTGACGGCGCAGCCCGCGGTCGCGCCCAGCACCGGCTCCGGATCGACCGCGCCGCCGCCGCCTCCGCAGGTCGATGTCTCCGGTGCAGCCGATCCGGCGTCGTCGCGCGACCCCGAGGGATCGGGAGCCGCGGAGCCCGGCGCGGGCTCGAGCCGTCGCGACCGGCGTGCGGGCGACGACGAGCGCACCCGCGAGCGGGGTCGGTCGAGCAAGGTGCGGCCGGGAGCGCGGCCCTCGGCGCCCGTGACGACGACGCCTGCGCGACCGACGACGCCTGCGCGACCGAGCACGCGTCCGCGCCTCGGCGTGCCCATCGTGAGCGACCCGGGCCTGTGATCGCGCCGCGCACGCTCGGCAGGTCGGGGATCGCGGTCAGCGCGATGGGTCTCGGTTGCTGGGCGATCGGCGGGCCGTTCTGGGACCGGGGCGGTTGGATGGGCTACGGCGCCGTCGACGACGCAGAGTCCAGACGTGCGCTCGCGCGCGCGCTCGAGCTCGGCGTCACCCTGCTCGATACCGCGAGCGTCTACGGGTGCGGCCACAGCGAGTCGTTGATCGGAGAGGTGATCGCGGGCCGCCGCGAGCAGGTCGTGATCGTCGACAAGATCGGCTACGCGTTCGACGTCGCGAAGAGAGAGGTCATCGGCCCCGATCCGTCGCCCGCCGGGATTCGCGCCTCCTGCGAATCGACATTGTCGCGATTGCGGACCGATTACGTCGACATTCTCCAGCTGCACCTGTTCGATCTGCCGATCGAGCAGACGCTCGAGGTGCAATCGGTGCTCGATTCGCTCGTGCGCGAAGGCAAGATTCGCCACCACGGCTGGTGCAGCGAAGATCCCGAGGCCACGGCGCGATTCGCCGAGGGGAGCCCTCACGCGTCGCTCACGACCGTGCTGCTCAACGTGCTCGAGGGAGACGCGCGCTCGTTGGCGGTCGCGGACCGATTCGATCTCGGCGTCACGGTGCGCCGTCCCTTGTGCATGGGATTGTTGACCGGGACGCTCGATGCCTCGACGAAGCTCGCGCCCAACGACATGCGCGTCCGATTCGGGTGGAACCTGCAATCGGGGAAGCAGGCGGCTCAATTGACGAAGCTCGGGCGAATCGCCGAGGTGCTTCGCACGGGAGGCCGGACGCTCGCCCAGGGCGCCATCGGATGGTTGTGGGCGCGGCATCCGCGCCTGGTGCCGGTGCCCGGCTTCAAGTCGGTCGCCCAGGTCGAAGAGAACGCGGGCGCCTTGCGATTCGGCGCGTTGCCCGAGTCGGCGATGCGCGAGATCGATGCGCTGCTCGGTCATAGTCCCAGACTCTGACGCGTGTAGAGAACGCGTATGAGCCCGATGACGGCTGGGGCCGCACGATGGGAGCATGCGAAACACGCCGCTTCTCATCGGTCTCCTGACGACGCTCGCACTCTCGGGTTGCTCGGTCTCGGTGGAAGACCGCGACGAGGAGACGGTGCCACCGCCCGCCGCTCCGCCTCCGGCACCGCAACCGCCGGCGACGCCGCCCGCGCCCACCCCCCCGCCGCCTGCGCCGCCTGCGCCGCCTGCGCCGCCTGCGCCTCCGGTGGTCCCGGCGACGCTCGAAGAATGCTTCGGGCGAGGCGGCCAGCTCGTCGAGGTCGACCGCGTCTTCAACAACGACTCGGAGGACCACGGCGCGCTCGTCGCCTTCGCGCTCTCGCCGGAGCGGCAGCTCGCCGCGGCGGGCGCCGACGGAACGGTGAAGGTCTGGACGCTCGAAGGGCTCGTCGGGACCATCGCGTCGTCGGTGCTCACGTACGGGCCCGAGGTGGACGCCGCGCCTGCGGTCGACCTCGCGTTCCACGGAGGTCGCATCGTCGTGGCGGACACGCGCGGGCTCGTCACGTCGTGGAGCGTCGCGGGCGACATGGAGGTGCTCGGTGGCACGGACCCGACGGTCGCGATGGCCGCGGTCGCGTTCGACCCGACCCACACGTGGATGGCGCAAGCCGACGCGCGCCCGACGGGAACCGTAATGCTGCGCCGCGTGGACGGCACGCCCGCCATCGTCGGTCCTCTCGAGACGTCCGTGGAGTCCGTCTCGGACCTCGCGTTCCTGCCGTCGGGTGCGCTCGTCATCGCGGGACGCGACGCCTCGGGTGCCGTCGTCGAGACGCGCGACGCGGCCGATCCGCGCTCGATCGGCGCGCGTTACGCGAGCGCCGCGTGGCCATCGATGGGCGAGGTCGCGGTTGCGGGCGAGACGGTCGCCGCGGTCGTCGGCGGAGACGTCGTGGTGCTCGACGCGGCGATGAACGAGCGCCACGCGACGTCGATCCGAGCCGAGGGAGACCTGCGTTCGATCGCGCTGACGGAGCTCGGTCGCTTCGCGGTCACGGCCGACGCGCGCGGCGTGGTCTACGTGCTCGACACCGAGCGGGGCGCGATCCTGTCCCGCCTCGACACCCGCGACGGCGCCGTCGCCTCGATCCGGATCGACTCGCCGACCGGTCTCGTCTTCGCGGCCAGCTCGAGCGCCCACATCCGCGCGCTCGCCTGCACGGAGTAGCGGGGTCTACGGACCTGCGGCCTGTCACCTCCGAGTCGACAGGCCGCGGGCCGGCATCGTGCGCAGGCACCGACGGCACGGCGGCTGCTCCTTCGGGGCTCGATGCAGGCCTCGGGCACCGTCGGCGCGCTCGTGCTCTTGCTCGTCGCTTCGTGCGCGCAGGGCAAGCCGATCGGGGACGGCGAAGACGACGGTCGCGCGTCGAGCCCGACCTACGTGCGCGACGGAGGACCACGCGCGTCGAGCCCATCGGGCGACTCCCCCGGCGGTCCGCCGATGTCGGGCGGCCCGGCGTGCGGAGGCGAAGGGAACGCTTGCTGCGCAGGCGCGAGCTGCGACGCCGGTCTGACGTGCGACGGCGGCCGCTGCGTGGATCCGCTGTGCGGCGACGCCGGCGAGCCGTGTTGCGATGGGACCGACTGCGGCGCGGGGCTCGAGTGCGCGATGGGATCGTGTCGCGTCTCGAGCGCGTTGTGCGGCACCGACGGCAACGCGTGCTGCACGGGCGGGCTCTGCAATCGCGGGCTCGCGTGCGAGGGCGGGACGTGCGTCGCGACGTGCGGCTCGGTGGGCGCACCCTGCTGCGACGGTACGACGTGCGACCCGATGCTCGCGTGCACGGACGGAACCTGCGAGGTGCCCGCGGCGCCTCCGATGGGTGCGTGCGGAACGGCGGGCGCGGCGTGCTGCATGGGCGGCACCTGCGCGACGGGCCTCGGTTGCACGGGCGGCCTCTGCGCCGCGTGTGGCGGCGTCGGTCAGCCGTGTTGCGGCGGCACGGGCTGCAGCGGCGCGCTCGCGTGCTCGGGCGGTACGTGTGGCGCGGCCGCAGGCGGCGGCGGCGGCGGTGGTGCGGGATGCGGCGGTTTCGGTGCGGCGTGCTGCGCGGGCGGCGGCTGCGCCAGCGGCGACCTCGTCTGCTTCGACGGTTTCTGCGAGGACTGCGGCGACTGGGGGTTCCCGTGCTGCGCCGGCGGCGGGTGCAACGACTTCTTCGTGTGCTGGGACGGCTTTTGTGACCTCCCGTTCTGAGGAGCCTGTGCGCGCGGTCGCGGTCGTGATAGCTCCATCGCCGCCATGACCGGACAATCCGCTCCTCCCCGATCCATCAAGCTCACGTACTTCGACTTCCACGGCGGCCGCGGCGAAGCCGCGCGCATCGCGCTCTCCGTCGCCGGCATCCCGTTCGAGGACGACCGCGTCGTGTTCGCGACCTGGGCGGCGCTCAAGCCGACCACGCCGTTCGGCGGGTTGCCCATGCTCGAGGTCGACGGTCGTCGCCTGAGCCAGTCGAACGCCATCAATCGGTACGTCGGGCGCCTCGCCGGGCTCTACCCGGAGGACGCGTGGGAGGCCGCGCGCTGCGACGAGATCATGGACGCCGTCGAGTCGCTCTACGGCGACATGACGCCGAGCTTCGGCATGAAGGGCGATGCACAGAAGGCCGAGCGCGAGCGCCTCGTCGCGGGCCCGATCCCGCTGTACCTCCGGGGTCTCGCAGGGCTGCTGGGCGACCGCGAATGGTTCGTCGACGGCCGGCTGACGATGGCGGATCTCAAGGTCGCCGAGACGGTTCGCCACCTGTCGAGCGGGCGCCTCGATCACATCCCGACGGACCTCGTGGAGAACGTCGCCCCGACGCTCGCGGCGTTGCGCAAACGCGTCGTGGAGCACCCCGGCGTGCGCGCGTACTACACCCGCTTCGGCCTGTGATCCCGCGCTCCGAGATCCTTCACGGGAAGCACGTCGCGTAGGCCGGCGCGCAGGCCTCGTAGGTCGCGCTGAAGCAGTCGTTGGCGAGCGTCTCCTGGGACGCGCACTCGGTCGTCACGCACGTCGGGTCGGCCCCCTCCGCGAGGCACCCGTTGAGCTCGGCGCAGCAGACGTACGCGTCCCATTCGGCCTGACAGCCCATCGATTGGCTGCACGCGTAGAGATTCGTGTAGACGCAGGAGTAACAGGGGAGGTCCGCGCTCAGGCACGCCTCCTGGCACTCGTACTCCGTGCAGCCGTTCAGGCAGGTCACGGTGTCCGTCGAGCACTGCACGCCCTCGACGGGCTGATAGGCGCCCGCGCTCGTGCACGTGAAGGGACCCGCGTCCGCGCGCGGCGCAGAGGCCGCGTCGCTCGTCGGAGGGAGACGCGGCGCTGCTGCGTCGGAGCTCGGCCGCAGGATGCTGCCGTCGAGCCTCGTCACGCCGCCGCCCTCGGCGCACGCGGCAAGGGCGACGGTCGCCACGATCGCACTTGCAGCTCGCGCCATCGCTCGACGGATCGATCTCACGCCTCGGTCCTCTTCACCACTCTCCCGTGTTCGGCATCGAGGCCCACGGCTC
>JADZFZ010000603.1 GCA_020854145.1 Deltaproteobacteria bacterium
AGATTCGGACCCCCGCCAGCCACCGCAGAACTTGGGCCCGCCGGGCGTGTCGTACACGTCGTGGTACGGTGTCCGAGGCTCGCCCTCGAGGGAGCAAGGAGGTTCGGTGGCGCAAGCCGATGACGAAGCCGCGGTCCACCGCAGGTTTCGCCTCCTGCCGAACGAGTCGGTCTCCTGGGTCGGCAAGCCGGTGCCCGGTGCTCCGCGAGAGCCCGGCTGGTTGCTCGTGCCGGCCGTGTTCTTCGCCTTCGCCTTCATCTCGACCGCGTTCGGCGTGCTGCTCCGCATGATCGGGACCGAAGGGGGGCTCCTCGAGTCGGGCTTCGTCGCGCTCTGGTTCACGACGCTGGGCATCGTGATTCGCCTGCTGCCGAGCTGGTGGCTGGGCGGCGTCGAGTACGCGCTCACCGATCGACGCGTGCTGTTCCGGCGCGGCGCCTATCGCAGGATGCTCGAGGTCCGGCAGATCACGTACGCGCGGATTCACTGGAACGCGGGCGCGGTCGGCGTGGGCCACCTCGAGCTCGTGTGCGCGGTGCCGCGGGGCGCGCTGCTCCGCAGGCTGCGCGTGATGCTCTACGACGTGCGCGATCCCGACCGCGTGCTCGCGCGGATTCGTGGGCTCCACCCGGACGCCATGCCGGACTCGACGTTGCCGCTCGCCGAGCGGCTCGACCCGGACGAGAACGTCGTGTGGGGTGGCGCGCCCGAAGGCTGGCTCCTCGGTTGGCGCGAGATCGCCATCGGTCTTCTCGGCGCGCTCGTGTCGATCGCCGGGATCCTGTACGCGATCAAGATCGGCCACATCCTCTGGACGCTCGAGCTGCGCGAGGGCGTGATGGTCACGTCGCCCACGTGGCTTCTCTTCGCGACTGCGACGGGCGTCTCGTGGGCGTTGATGGAGGCCGTCGGTGCCGGGCTGATCTACGTGGGAGTGTTTCGCTCGCGCGAGCTCGGTCGGCAGACCGAGTATCTGTTGACCGACAAACGGCTTCTCATCCGGCGTGGCCTCAAGGAGCTGTCCATCGATCGCCGCCGGATCGTGGACGTGGCCGACACGCCGAGCGGGCGCGATCTGCGCGACCTCTATCTGATCCTCGATGGCCCCGGCGCGCGCGCTCTCGCCGACAGCGGCGCTCTGGCCGTCTTGGCTCCGCCGCGCGACGCGCTCGCACCGGTGCTCTACGAGGTGCGCGACGCCGAGGTGCTCAAGGAGCTGATCCTCGGTCGCCGCCCGCCCTCGGGCGAGCAGGACATCCGCGAAGCAGCCTAGCGACGAGCGCGCCCGTCCCCTGCCGCCAACGGCGTTGGCGACGTCGCGGGCTCGCGTCGAAGCGAGCCCCCTCGGCACCGCGATGGACGGGCGATTGCACGTCGGCGTGCATGCGCATCGCGACGTTCGACGCGGCCGCCGTCTCGTGGCTCGCGATCGTCGCGGCGTCGTGCACCTCGAGTGACGAGCGGGCCGCCGATCCGGTCGTGATCGAGGTCGAGATGCAGCGGACGGATGCGCTCGACCTGCTCGTCGTGCTCGACGCCACCGACTCGCACAGCGAGGAGCGCAACGCGCTCACGAGCTCGCTGCCCGCATTCCTGGACCGAATCGTCGCGGGAGATCCGTCCGCCCACCGACCCGCGGTCACGGATCTGCACGTCGGGGTCATCGACAGCGATCTCGGAACGGCGGATGTCGCCGTCCCCGGTTGTGGGGACTCGGGCGACGTGGATGGGCACGACGGCGTGCTCTTCTCGGGGGGCACTCCGCTCGTGTCGGGGTGCGAGGAGGGAGCGCCTCGCGTCCGGGCGTGGTCGCGCGGGCAAGATCTCGCTGCATTGACGAGCTCGATGGCGTGCGCGATCCGGAGTGGCTTCGGCTGCAAATGGGAGCAGTTCCTCGAGGCGACGCTGAAAGCCTTGACGCCGTCCACGAGCGACGTCGCGTTCCTCCGCGGAGTCGGCCACGCCGACGGCGCGAACGCGGGCTTCCGGCGCGAGGGCGCGGTGCTCGCGGTGCTCGTGCTGGCCTACGAAGACGACTGCTCGGTACGCGACGAGGATCTCTACGACGCGACGTCGTCCGTGTATCGCGAGGAGGCGCTCGCCCTGCGCTGCCATCGGTTCCCCGAAGCACAGTGGCCCATCGGTCGGTACGCGGAGGGCCTCGCCCGCGTGGTGAGCGGCAACCTCTCGCGCCTCGTCTACGGCCTGCTCGGCGGAGTCCCGGCCGAGGTCTCCTACGATGCCGAGCGGCCCGATCCGACCGCCCTCCTCGCGCACCCGGCGATGCAGAACGTGGTCGATCCGATGGACCCCAACCATCTGCGGCCGTCGTGCAACGCGCCCGGATATGGGCACGCGTTCCCACCGCGGCGGCTCCTCGAGCTCGCGGGGGCGTGGCCGCGCGACCGGATCGCCGTGGCGACGTGCCCCGGTTGGCCCGCGGTCGACGCATACGACGTGGCGCTCGCGGCGATGGCGCGTCGGATCGGCGACGCGTTGGGCCAACTGTGCTTGCCGCGTACGCTCCCGCGCGGCACCGACGGCGAGCCGACCTGCGCGCTCACGATCGATGGTGTGAGCCTGCCGCGCCTCGGCGATGACGCCGCGGCAAGTGGCTGGGCGGTGGTGGCGGGGGCGGACGAGTCGTGCCCCGAGCGCGTCGTGATCACGGACGACGTGCGGCCCGACGCCGGCGCGACGCTGCGGTTCGAGTGCGCCTCGACGCCGTGACTCACGGAGCCGGCGCCATCGTCCTTTCGAGGCACACAACGAAGGGGGGAAGTGGGGAAGAGCGGGTGGGGGGTGGTGAGATCTCTGGGTTCGGTGCTCCTCCCCACCTCCCCTCTTCGTTGTGTGCCCAGACGATCAGCGATCGCGCGACCTCCGCGCGACGAGGAGGAAGAGGCCGAGCGCGGCGAGCGCGAGCCACGCGCCGGACGACCGCGGCGGTTGCACGCCGCCCGCGGCCGCGGTGCAGCCGCCGCCGTCTGCGCGGCTCGGAGGTGGGAGCGGCCGATTGGGCGTGCACGCGCGCGTCCCGTCGGGCGCCGCGGGCAAGCACGTCGTGCCGCTCGGGCAGTCGCCGACGCCGCGGCCGCAGATTCGCGTGCAGATCCCGCTCGCGCAGAGCCCCGACGCGCACGCTTCGTTGGCTTCGCAGCGCTGGCCGACGATCGCGAGCACGGGCGCGCAGACGCTCACGCCGCCGACGGCCGTGCACTCCAGGCCCGTCGTGCACGGGTCCGCAGCGTCGCAGGTGGACGTGCAGAACGACATCTCGCCCTGCGCCGCGCAGACTCCGCTCTGACAATCGGCGTTCCCGATGCACGGGTCGCCGTCCACGGCGGGCGCGCCGCGCACGCAGCTCCCGTCGCGACAGTGGGATCCCGCGGGACAGGCCTCGCCCGCCGCGCACGAGCGCGCGCAGTAC
>JADZFZ010000604.1 GCA_020854145.1 Deltaproteobacteria bacterium
GGCGCGTCGCGTCGCCTTCGCACGTCGCGCGCAGGCGCCCGAGCGTCAGGTCCGCGCCGGGCACTCCCACGAGCCCTCCCTGCACGTTCTGCCGGAAGTTGTTGAGCCCGGGCTCGCGCCAGTTCGCCCGCGCCTCGCTCGTGCGCGGCACGCGGCCGTCGTCGAGCACGTTGGTCACGCTGTACGCGTGCTGGTTCCAGATCGCGCGCGACGCGGCCCATCGATCGCGCGCGTCTCGGTAGATGCGCAAGCCCGGCTCGCAGTCGAGGTGACGCGCCCGACACACGTTGCCCATGCCCGGCGTGCCCGCGATCGGCTCCACGCACCCGTACGTCGCGCCGCAGTCGGCGTCGGTCGCGCAACGGCAGAGCCCTTCCACGCACGAGCCGCCCGGGCAGTCGCCCGCCGCGTCGCACCGAAGGCCCGCGAAGATCGGGTCGATCATCGGGCAATACGTCGGCACGCACGGCCCCGACGTGCCCATGACGACCTCGGCCGCGCTGTCGGCATCGACGTCGGCCACGATCGGGTTCTCGGTCCACGTGGACGAGAACCTCGCCTGCGAGAAGAGCACCTCGCCGCCCGTGCCGTCGTAGATGCGCACGTAACACTCGTCGCCGTAGACGACCTCCGCGCGCCCGTCGCCGTTGAAGTCGAACACGCTCGAGCCCGTGCGCGCGCTCGATCGGTCCTGAGACGGCTGCTGCCACAGCACCGCGCCCGTGCCGATGTCGAACACGACGTAGTGATCCGCGTAGGCCGCGCCCACCTCGGGCAGCCCATCGCCGTCGTAGTCCGCGATCGTCGGGGGCCCGCCCACCGCCGACGGCGCCGTGTAGCTCGACAGGATGGCGCCGCCGATCGTTTGGACCCAAAGCATCCCGCCCGCCGCGACGACCACCTCGGCGGCCCCCGCGACGTCGCCCGCCATCTTGGGGAAATCGCCGAAGTCCGCGATCGCCGTGAACCCGCGCGCGCCGCTGTCGGTGGAGAACGCCTCGCGCACGAAGCTCGCGCTCGCCGCGTCCCATTGCCAGGTCGCCTCCGCGCCGACGACCTCCACGACCCCATCGCCGTCCACGTCCGCGACCGGCGCCGGCACGCCGTGCGGGAAGCCCGCCCATCCCGGGATCGCCGACAGGAACACGCCATCCGGCGACCACACGCCCCCGTCGAACACGATCTCCGGACGCCCGTCGTCGTCCAGGTCCGCCAGGCTGATGCCGCCCCAAAGGCACCGCGTGCTGCCGAACGTGTCCGGCGACCCGTCGGCCATCGTGCTCGACCACAGACGCACGAGGCGTCCCGTCGCCGCGTCCCATCGGAGCGCGACGAGCCCGCCGTCCGCCGCGGCGGACACGATCTCCGGCGCGCCCGCGCCGTCGAGATCGCCGATCGCCGGGGTGACCGACGAGTTGACGCGTGCCTCCGGATCGGTGGCCGCACCGAGCTCGCGACACGTCGCGCCGTCGAGCACGCGCACGGTGCCCGAGGCCTGGCACACGCGCGGCACGCTCTCCATGTACGAAGCGTCGGACACGACGATCACGTTCGGGCGCGGCGGCACGTCGGGATCCATCACGATCCCCAGGTTCGCGACGAGCGGCGTGTGCAGCACCGCGCGCTCTGCCGGGTACGGGTCGTCTTCCGCGCTGCCCGACCACTCGCACTGCAGCTGCGGTCGGATCGGCCCCGGCGTCGCGCTTCGCTCGCACGCGTCGTCGAACGTGCCCATCCCCCACGGACGACACCGCCCGTCGATGCACCGCGCATCGTCCTGGCAGACGTCGCCCGGCCCGCACGGCCCGAGGTCGGGCCCCGCATCGGGCCCCGCGTCGGGCCCCGCGTCGGTCGTGCTCGGGTCCGTGACGCAGTGCCCTTCGAAGCACCTGCGACCCGGGCCGCACGTGTCCGGCCCGAACAGGCTGCAGTCGCACCCCATCGGCCCGCACGGATCGGGGCCGGTGTCGCCCCGCGCGACACAGACGCCGTCGATGCACACGCGGTCCGCGCTGCACTCGGTCGACGTCGTGCACGCCGTGCTGCTCGGTCCGTCGTCGTCGCCGCACGTCGAGACCGAGAGGCATGCGCCCAGCCCGGCGAGCACGACGCGCCAGCGCGCACGGGCCTTCGCCTTCGACCCTCGAGCGGCAGCGTCGTCGTGCACCATCCGCTCAGCGTATCGCAGCCGTCTCCCGTGATCGTGGCTGTCCCGACGATCGCCTCGGGACCACCCAGGATCGACTCCCGCGACCCGCCTCCGTTTCGCTCCTGGGACCAGGGCTCCCTCTGCCCGAATGGGGACAAGGTCGGGGTGAGGGCCTCGGCACCGCGGTCGATGCGGTATACGGGACGGATGGCGCACCTGCCGTTGCTCGACGAGCTGGCCGTCATCGCGGCCATCGCCGTGGCGGTCACCGTCCTTCTCGCGAAGCTCAAGCTGCCGACCGTCGCGGGGCTCCTCGCTGCCGGCGCGCTGCTCGGTCCCTTCGGTCTGAAGCTCGTCCGTTCCGTGCACGCGATCGAGGTGCTCGCCGAGA
>JADZFZ010000605.1 GCA_020854145.1 Deltaproteobacteria bacterium
GCGTCGCGCCGGCTCGGTCGGACGGGGATCTCGCCCGTCACGAGCGGCGGCGGCAAGGGAGGGCAGTCGTCGAGGTGCGCGTCGTCGCAGCGCGTGCGGAACGACGAAAGGAACGCCCGCGTGGACGTCCGACCGGCGAGCGTCGTCGTGCCGGCCTCGACCTCGATGCTGTAGGTCGTGGCGTAGGCGAGCGGAGCGTCGGGCACCAGGAAGACGAGGCTCGACTCGCGCGTCCCGTAGGGCGTGCGATACGAGACGGGCACTTCCGACCCGTCGGGGGCGCGCAGGTGCAATCGCGGCGTCGTGTCGTCGCGCCGCACGCCATATCCGAACCAGATGCCGATTCGCCCGAGCGATTCGCTGTCCGCGATCGAGATGGGCCAGTTCTCCTGTCGTCGGACGGCACGGTGCGCACCACGAGGTCCTCGTCCGGATCGTCGGAGTCGTGCAATCGGCGCCAGATGATCTGCCAGTACTCGCCCACGAGGGTGGCAATCCACGGAAGCGACCCGACGGCCACGTCGTTGTAGACGTGGGTGCCCAGCCACGGGTAGTGCTCCCACGCGTCCCAGTAGAGATTGTCGGCCACGAGCGGGCTGCTCTGCGCACGGGTGAGCGATTCGACCAGCTCCATGGCCTCGGTCAATCGCGCCTCCGAGATGGGAGTCCCCTCCGCGCGCTCGAGCAACGACGAGAGCGCCGAGTACGGAGCCCACGCCTCGACGACGAATCGGACGTCCTCGTCGACCACGATGAAGTAGTCGGCGTATTGGTCGACGCCGAATCCCTCGACCTCGGGACCGTCGACCTCGAACGCACGCGCGAGCAGCGTCGTGTCGTAGCTCTGATCGGCCATGCCGTGCGACGCGACCCCGAGGAGGAAGGCAATCTCGCGACGGGCTTCGTCGGACGTGTAGTCGCCGCCGTAGCGCGTACGCAGATCGTCGATGTACGCGACGACGAACGGCTCCCAGTGGGCGAACTCTCCGTAGGGCTCGGAGACGCCGTAACCGGAGTCGGGGAACAACGACCCCTGCTCGCACGCGCGCTGCAGCTCCACCGCGTCGAGCAGGTCGCGCACGGGCCCCGGCGGCAGCGCACGCCACGCGAGCTGCGAGATGTGCGCGTGCGTGTACGCCCCATTGGCGCGAGCAGCCGCCGGCGCCAGGAGCGCGGCGACGAGCGCGAGCGCGAGCCAGGTCGGGAGTCGCATCGCATCAGCCCTTTCCGCGCTCGGCGCCGGAGACGAAGCCATCGACGAGCGAGGCGACGCGATCGGGCGCCTCGAGCGTCGGGTAGTGGCCGATGCCCTCGAGGCGGACCAACCGTGCGTGCGGGATCTCGGAGGCCAGCTTCTCGGCGATGGCGACGACGGCGACGGGATCGTCGATGCCCCAGAGCACCATCGTGGGAACGTCGAGGCGCGTGAGCGGCGGGATCCAGCGGTGCCAGAAGCGGTATCGCTCTTCGACGTAGCCGATGGACGACGGCAGGCGCGAGACGCCGTCGGCGTAGGCGAGCTGCGCCCACATGGCGTCGAGGTCCGCGTCCGACAACGGGACGGTGACGATGCGCTGCATCTGCGCGCGAAAGACGCGCTTGGACGAGAGCCTCACGAAGAGCTTCCCGAGGGGTGTGCGCAGGATCCGCTGCGACGGCGTCAGCTGCGCGAGCTCGATGTGCACGCTGCCGTTCATCAGCACGACCGAACGCGTCTCGACCTCGAGAAGGCCGCGCTCGCGACGCGCGAGGAGCTCGCAGGCGACGCTCGTGCCCATGTCGTGCGCGAGCCAGTGCGCGGACCGGATGCCGAGCTGGCGCAAGAGCAACACGACCAGGTCGGCTTGCTCGTGCAGCGAGTAGCTGTAGGTCGTGGGCTTCTCCGAGAGCCCGAACCCCGGGAAGTCCAGCAGGACCACGCGCCGGTTCTCGGAGAGCTGCGGCAACACGCGATGGAAGTCGTGCGAGCTCGTCGGGAAGCCGTGGAGCACGACGAGCGGGACCGCGTCGGCCTTGGCGCCCGTGTCGAGCACGAAGACCTCGAGACCGGCGAGACGCACGAAACGCCCCCGTTCCAGCCACGCCCGAACGCTCGCCGGCAGGTTCGACATGGGCGGACCTTCGAACGCCGACACCGAACGCGCAAGCGTCGCGTCGGTCGATCCATCGGGGGCGAGCCGAGCCCCGCCGCCGGCCCAGCGCCCCGAGCGATTGGAGCGCTCGGGCTCGAGGCGCGGGTTTGCGCGGTGCCGGGGGTTGCCGTCATGCTTGAGGCGACCGGCGTGCCAGGAGGAGCACGCGGGAGCTTCGCATGCAGACCTTGGTGCTCACCCAATCGTGGCAGCCGCACAAGATCATCCCGTGGCAGCGTGCCGTGTGCCTGCTCTTCGCGGGCAAGGTCGAGGTCGTCGAGGAGTACGACGAGGAGATCCGCTCGGTCACGTTGACGTTGCGCATGCCCGCCGTCGTCCGGTTGCTGCGCACCTTCCGCGGGCCTGCGAGGGCCGTGAAGTTCAGCCGCATCAACGTCCTGACGCGCGATGGCTTCAAGTGCCAGTACTGCGGCAAGCGCATGCCGATGCACGAGCTGAACTACGACCACGTCGTGCCGCGCGTGCAGGGCGGAAGGACGAGCTGGGAGAACATCGTCACCTCCTGCTATCCGTGTAACCGGAAGAAGAGCAACCGGACCCCGGAGCAAGCCGGGATGCGCCTGCTCGCGCCGCCGAGACGCCCGAAGTCGCTGCCCATCGCGGTCTTTCGCCTCGATCTGCGCACGAGCATCCCCGACGCGTGGGCCAGCTGGGTCTACTGGCAAGGCGCGCTCGAAGAAGAGGCCTGAAGCGGCGTTCGCTCGTCACCCGCCGCTCACGAGCCGGTCGGGAGGATCCAGGCGTTGTGGCGCCACAGGTCGTAGCTCGGCGTACGCGTGCAGAAGCTGCGATACGCGATGATCCGGCTGAACGCGCGCTCGCTGCGTCGTCGGGCGTCGAGGTAGAGATCGAGATCCTCGAACGGGCGAGCTCCGCGGTGCCGCGTGCGGCAGAGCGCCTTGGCGCGGTTCCAGACCACGATCGGATCGCAACGGATCCGGGCGACCTCGCGCCCGAGCACGCGGACCGGCCTGCGCTCGCGTCCGGGCAGATGCACCATCGCGTACGCCTTGCACACGGCCAGGGCATCGAACATGTGGATCGCGAACATGCGCCCTTCGCCGGTGAGCGCGGAGTCTCCCGGGAACAGGAGCGGCACGACCTGCAGCAGCGCGAACCCCACGACGTAGGCGTACGTCGAGCGCGGCGCTCGCCGCCTCGCGAGCGCGACGACCGGATGGGGCGCGGGATCGGTCGCGGCGCTCGCGCCCGGCGCGGGGACGAAGCGCACGAGCACGAACAGAGCGAGCAGGCAGTACATGAGCGTCGGATAGAAGAAGCCGACGATGGGCCACGAGAAGAGCTGGAACACGACGATCTGGGCGAGCGCCGGCCAGAAGACCCATCGATGACGCGCGAGGAGGCCCCACACGATGGCGAGCTCGAGCACCACGACGTACGCGCAGGCCCACGGGAGCGCGGCGCCGCGAAAGAGCCAGAGCTCGCCGACCAGCGCTGCGCCCGAGAGCCACTCGTGGTCGAGCTTCACCAGACCGGCCGCGAAGTAGAAGCCCACCACCGCGAGGCGGCACAGGTCGCGTTTACCGGGGAAGAACAGAAAGACGAGGGTGGCGAGCCCGGCCATGTAGTGCTGGTTGAGCCGGAGCTGGTAGTCCTGCACGACGATCGCGAGCTTCAACGCGTTGGTCGCGAGCAGGACCCACCACGCGGCGTGGACGGTCCGCTTCTGCGCGAAGAGCACGATGGAGACGAACGACACGAAGAAGTAGACGCACTCGAGCGCGAGCACGCCGCGCGCGTCGAGGACGCGGTGCTCGTGGCAGCTCTCCCAGAACGGCCAGCAGATCGGGACCCGGGCGAGCAGGATCTCGTCGAGCGGGCGCCGGATCAGCCAGAAGAGCAGGGTCAGCAGGTGGGTGACGCCGAGCAGCGCGCCGTGGATGCGGAGCGCAGGATCGTCGCGGATCTCCTGGACGTTGCGTCGGACGAACGCGTGGAGCACCACGGCGGCTTCTCCCGGGCGTGGGCGTCAGTAGCGGTCGCGCGTGCAGACGAGCTGCTGGCGCGTCGTTCCTTGATCCGCGTGGCCCGTCATCCGCCCGTCGCTCTGCGCTCGGAGCGAGACGCCGCGTTCCGTCGCCGCGCCCGCGCTCGACCAACGCTCGAGCCACGACTCGGCCGCGCGAACGCAGACGCGACCGGACGAGGCGAGCTCGAGGCGCCCGCGCAGATCGTCCTGCCCGCGGAACCGCGGCACGAGCATGCGGGTGGACCAGAGCGAGGTCGCGTTGGGGCTCTCGGGCTCCGCGCACGTTCCGAGCTCGCGGACGTTGCGAATGCGGGGCAGCTCGATGGGCGGCTCGCCCGAGACCGGGTGGAGCACGACGCGACCCGGTTGCCGGACGTCCTCGTAGGCGAGCCCGAAGACACCCCCGTGGCTCGCGAGGGCCGTCAGCGCCGAGTAACGGTCCGCGGCCCAGCGGAGCACACGACGGCGCGCGACCTGTCCGCGCGCGTCGAGCTCCGTCAGCGCGGTGATCTGTCCGGGCGACGCGTAGCCACGCCAGAGCGTGAGGAAGCCGCCGCTCGGCGTCGGCACGACCTGCTCGAGCTCGAGACGCGACGACCACGTCGCGCCGCGCGGGGCCGGCGGGAGCGCCTCCACCGCGTGAGGGACCTGGTCGGGCCCGCCCCAGACGAGGCCGCAGGCGTAGGTGCTGCGACCGCAACGCTCGACGAGGACGCCCTCGCGCGTCGCACCGCGCATCACGTAGACCGACGTCGGCGCCTCGAGATCGTCTGCCGCGGCGTCCGGACCGGTCAGCGGCATGGGTCGCGTTCGCCCCGAGAACGCACCGCGCGCGTCCTCGCCGCGCCACGCGATGGAGAGCGAGAGGGCCTCGCCGCTGCGCCACACGTCGATGCGCGCGCGCGCGCCGGCTCCGGCGACCACGAGCGACCGCGAGCCCGAGGCGGGTGCCTGTCCGCGCGGCAACGCGGGCTGCGCGCGAGGTGCGCCCGCGAGCCGGCACTCGAAACCCGGGATGTACTCGCGCGCCGCGACTCCGTATCGCTCGAGCGGACGACGACGTCGTCGCTCGGTGGCTGCGACGACGGGACGCACCGAGCCCGCGCTCGGCTCGGCCCGCAGGAGCAACGCGTTGGCGAACACGCAGCTGCCGAACCGGCACGCGAGCTCACCGTCGAGCTCGGCGAGCTCGATGGTCGCGGGGAGGCCCTCCACCGTCGCGAGCAGCGGCGTCCAACGTCGCCCGCCATCGAGCGTCTGCCAGAGCCTGCCGGCGTGCCTTCCGACCGCGAAGCCGCGCGCGGCGTCCAGGAACCCCACGCGCCGCGCACCGATCGGGAGCGGGCTCGGCTCGAGCGCCGTCGGGCTCGCGCCGCGCACGAGCACACGCGGACCGTCCGCCCACCGCTGCCAGCCCCCGACGCCGACGAGCGAGCCGTCCGAGACCCACCACGCTTCGAACACCGTGGGCGAGTCCTCGTCGTCGTCGCCGGCGCCCGCGATGCGCACCGGCGTCGACTCGCCGCTGCGTGCGTCGACGATGAGGAGCTGCTCGCCCGCATTGGTCGAGATGCGGACCATGAGCTCGGCACCGTGCATGGACATCGCGCGTGACGACGAGAACTCGGTGGTGGCGCGGAACTCGACGGTGCGTGGCTCCATCGCGCCCGGCGCCAGCAGGCAGATGCGGTTCGCCTCCTCGGAGGCATCGCAGCCGCGCGTGAGCGCCGCGTGCTGACCGTCGTCCGAGAAGACCGTCGGGTAGGCCATGGCGCGCGTGGCGACCTGCGTCAGCGCGACGCCCGACTCGATGCGGAAGAGCCCTGCGACGCCGCAGCTCGCCGCCACGTGAGGCCCCCACGCGGTGAGCCGACAGCGCTCCGGCAAGTGCGCGGGATGGCGCTCGAGGATGCGGCCGGTCGCGCGCTCGACGACGGCGAGATCCCGATCGAAGGCCATGATGGCGGTGCCGTCGGCTCGCGAGATGCCCCACCAGTCGACGAGCGACGGGTCCTGCAGGAGGAGCTTGTCGCGGAGGTTGTTGGCGTCGGCCTCGGGAAGCTGGGTGACCTGACCCAGGGTCTGCGTGGGCGCCTCCGCACCGAGGGTTCCGGGCTCGTCGAGGTATCGGAAGCCCGAGGTCGTGCCCACGACGAGACGGCCGCCTTCCGCGTCGAGGCGCATGACGGCGTCGCCCGCGAGATCGACCGGGCGCCAGCCGCGACCCGCGTCCGAGGTGTAGAAGAGCGCGCCGCTCTCGAGCGCCACGGCGCCGTGGACGTGATCGGAGAAGGCCGCGTCGAGGACGGGCTCGTCGCCGGCGACGACCATGCGCTCGGCGGGTCCCGAGCCGTCGGTCGACCAGAGGCCGTGGTCCTGATCGATGGCGGTCACGCGTCCGGTCAGCGCGCGCATCCCGCGATCCTGGTAGCCGGCGACGCTGCCGAGGCGCTGGAGCGCGCCGGTGAACGAGTCGCTCCTGGCGATGGCTCCGTCGGCGGCGATGAAGACCCAGCCCGAGGCCACGCGCGCCGCGACCACGATCGGCGCGGCGAAGCGGTGCTCCGACCACGTCGGGCTCGTTCCGCGGAGCGTCGCGCGCATCGGCCCGATGACGACGTGCCGCGTCCCGTCGGGCTCCGTGCCGGCGACCCACGGCGAGCGCACCATCGGGAGCAGCACTGCGTGACCGCTCGGCTCCTGCTCCTCTGCAGGCGTGACGACCGCTGCGCTCGTCGTCGTCCCCGGCGTCTGCCGCGGCGTGCTCGCGCAACCGGCGCACGCGACGACCGCGACGCCGATCCCCCACCACCCCCGATGCCCTCTCGTCATGGCGCGAGAGGATACGACGGCTCAAATCGGAACGACGCCGACCGAGAGCACGGCGTCGTGGCGACCGATGCGCGCGAGCGCTTCGACGGGCGGAGCGCCCACGACCCCGACGCGCGCGCACGCCGCTCCCGGAGGCGAGAAGACGACGTTCTGCATCTCCTGCACGTTGAGCTCGCTCTCGCGAAGGACCGCGAGCACGTGGGCGAGCACGCCGACCTGATCGAGATGGCGTACGACGATGCGGTGCGTGGCCGGCGTGCGCCCCGCGAGGTTCACGCAGTTCGGGATCGGCATGGCGTCGCGATAGGCCGCGACGATCCGCACGACCTCGGCGCCCACCGCTTCCTCGGCTTCGTCGCTGCTCGCGCCGATGTGGTGCGTGCCGTAGACGCTCGGGTGCGTGGTGATCGGGCTCGTCCACTGCGCGTTGCCTGCGGAAGGCTCGTTCGCGAACACGTCGAGGCCGGCTCGGAGACCGCGGCGCTCGAGCGCCTCGAGCAGCGCTTCTTCGTCGACGACCTCGCCGCGCGACGTGTTGACGAAGTACGCGCCGTGGCGCATCGAGTCGAACACGCTCCGCCCGATGCGTCCGCGCGTCTCGGCGGTGAGCGCCAGGTGCACGCTGACGGCGTCGGCGCTCCGCACGGCTTCTTCCGGCGTTGCCGCGTAACCGACGTCGTGCGCGAGGGCGGTCTCGACCGTCAGGCTCCGCGACCAGACCACGACGCGCATCCCGAGGCCCTGCGCGCGTCGGGCGACCTCCTGCCCGATGCGCCCGAAGCCGAGCAGCGCGAGCGTTCGACCGCGCAGGCCGCGAGCCACCGAGAATCCCTTCTTGTCCCAGCGTCCCTCGCGCAGCGCGATCACGTTGTCCGCGATGCGCCGATCGAGGTTCACGAGGTGCCCGATCGCGAGCTCCGCGACCGCGGCCGCGTTCATGCCCGGGCAGTTGGCGACGTAGACCCCGCGCGCCGACGCGGTCGCTAGATCGATCGTGTTGACGCCCGCGCCCGCCCGCACCACGAGCGCGAGACGCGGGGCCGCATCGATGTGCTCGCGCGTGACCTGCGTGCTGCGCACGACGAGCACCTCGGCCTCGGTGGCGGCCAACCGCGCGGCCAGCTCCGCGCCCGAGAGCTTGGGGTCGAGCAACACCTCGGCGCCGAGGTCCGAGAGCCGCCCGGCCACGAACGACGCCAGCTTGTCCGCGATGAGAATGCGCATGCGCGCGTTTGTATCCCAGAACGCCGTGCTCCGTAGGCGCACGCTCAAGTGCGCGAAGCCGCGTGCGCCGGCCGACGCGCCGCGGTGACGCCCGACTGCCTGGACGCCTTGCCGACGGCGTGCCCCGCCCCAATGCTCAGCCCCAGCGATGCGAACCATCCGCCTGGCCTCCGCCTCCGTCTCCACCCTCGTCGCCTTCTCTCTCGTCGTCGCGTGCGGCGGCAGCTGCGGCTCGTCGCAGAGCGGGTCGGAGCGTGCGTCGCTCGTCCGCGTCGGCGAGACGGCGCCGCCGTTCTCCGCTCAGGACCAGGACGCGCGCACCCGCACGCTCGCCGAGCTCCGTGGGCGCCCGGTGGTGCTCTATTTCTACCCGCGCGACGCGACGCCCGGCTGCACGCGAGAGGCGTGCGCCTTTCGCGACGCGTGGGATCGCCTCTCGGCGACGGGCGCGCAGGTGATCGGCGTCTCCACCGACGACGTGGCGTCGCACCGCGCGTTCGCGACGGAGCACCGCCTGCAGTTCCCGCTGCTCGCCGACGTGGACGAAGCGATCGTGCGGGCGTACGGCGTGCCCACGACCCTCGGCATGGCCGCACGCGTGACGGTGATCATCGGACGCGACGGTCGCGTCACGCACGTCTTCCCGAACGTCGACCCCGCCGTGCACGTCGACGAGGTCCTCGCGGCGCTCGCCGCGCCGAGGTGATCAGCCCGACGACGGTCGTGCGGGAGGCGAGACGATCTCGATCGACTCGGGGCTCGCGACGCGCTCGGTGAAGGGCATCCCCGCTTCGAGGCGACCGAGATCGCGCGTCGGAGGGGTCGCGCCTCCCCATTGACCGACGGCCGTCGAGTGAACGGCGCGGATCGTCGTGCCGTCCGCGCCGCCGCGATAGACGACGAGGATGCCGGGCGACGTCGGGATCAGGTGCACCTCGTCGATCGCCTGCGGGTCGGAGATCCACCAGGGGTGCTGCTCGGGCGCGCCGTGCTGCGTGAGCGTCACGAGGTTCAGGCGCGTCTGCCCGGCCGAGTCGCCGTCGTAGAAGAGCGCGAGGTGATAGCCGCTGCCGTTCCACGCGATGGCGCCGAAGCCCCACGGGATGGGCACTTCGTGCGGCTGCTCGATCACGCGGCCTTCACGGGAGATGCGCGTCATGAACGAGCGCGCGCGTCGGCCCTGCGTGGGAGTCGTCGCCTCTTCTTGCCACAGCACGGTGAAGCCTTCGGGTGTCGCGCAGAGCGTGGCGTTGGTGGGTGCCCATCCCGTGCCGCCGGGACGCGCGAGCTCGATCGTCGGAGGCTGCGTCACACCGCCGCCGGGAGGGACCACCTGGCGCACGATCACGCGTACGAACGGACGGTCGCCGCCGCCCCGATAGAGCACCACCGCGAACGCATCGTCGCGCGTCGCGATCTCCGCGCGCGCGGCCGGGCCCCGGTAGAGTCGCCCCGCCTTGCCGAGCGGCCGGAAGTCGCGCGAGAAGGCCTGCACCGTGACCTCGGCGCTGCGCCCACCGCGGCCAGCGCTCCACTGCGTGCGCAGGTGATAGAGCGATTCGCCGACGGCGCGCAGCGAGTCCCATCGTTGTTGCGTGGGTGGTGGGCCGGGCTGCGCGACCGCGAGGGCGGGCGTCGAGAGCAGGGCGCCGATACCGACCCCGAGCCCGAGCGCGGTCGCGACGGAGAGACGGCGGACGAGAGCACGAGGCATGGAACCTCCGTGCTCCCTGGTGGCAACGAACGCACGATTCGTGACGGACTGGGCTCAGTAGCTGGCGGGGGGCTCAGACGCCGCCCCCCGCGGCCCCGGGCTGGTAGGAGGGCGTCGCGCTACGAGCGCGACCCCTCCTACGACCACCCCGTAAGAGCGAGTCCCGATTCACGACCCGTATCTGATCGACCCTCTTCAGCGGCCGGAGCAGGGCTCGAGGCGGCACTCGGCCTGGGGGAAGTTGGACGCGGGAAGGCACGCGTCGCCGATCGCGAGATCGGGCGCCCACGTCCAGTCGTCGAGCACGACCTGCCCCACCGGGCTGCCGTTGCCGCAGAGGTCGTACGCGACGACGATGCCCGTGCGTGCGAGGCGGGTCGTCTGCCGGTACCACGCGCCCATCAGGCCGGCACCGATCGTCGCCGACGTCTCGAGCGCCTCCGCCTCGGTGGTCGAGACGGTCAACGTCTCCGAGATGCTCGCGCCGAGGCTCTCGCCGATGGACTCGCTGCGCGTCTCGGCCTCCGAGTAGGTGCGCGACTGCTCCCAGGCCAGCGTCGTGCTGTAGCCGGTCGACTCCGCGTACGTCTGGGTGCGTCCCCAGTGGGCGCCGACGGCGCGCGAGCGTCCTTCGGTGCTCGACGACGACTCGGTCGTCGCGTCGCTCACGCCGGCGCTCGCCGAGCTGCTGCTCTGGCCGCTCGCGCCCCAGCTCGCGCCGCCGCTCGTGCCGCTCGTGTCGCTCTCTCCGTTGACGTAGCCCTTCGACGCTTCGCCACCGAGGCTCACGACGCCGAGGTTCACTCCCGCGCTTCCGCCGACGTCCCACATGTTCGAGTGCGTCTCGCCGGTCTGCTCGCTCCATCCGCTCTCGCCGCCGATCGTCCAGCCGTAGCTGTCGGTGGCGGTCGCGCTGAAGTCGACCGCGTGCGTGCGGCTTCGTCCGTTCGTCGTCGAGAACATGTCGGTCGTCGTGACGCTGCCGCCTTCGGTGCGCGCATCGCTGACCGTCGTGGTCCGGCTCTCGGTCGCGCTCGCGCCGACCGACTCGGTGCCGCCCCACGTCACGGCGTGCTGCTCGCCGTAGCTCTGCTCCCATCCGCGCGAGAGCGACGTCTGCACCGCGCGCGTCCGCGTCTCGGAGTGGCTCTCGCTGTACGAGACGTCGACGCCGCCGGGGCCGCCGGGGATGCAGCCGGTGACCGGCTCGGGCTCGAAGATCTCCGCGATCTGCATGGGCGTCGTGAAGTAGACCTCGAGCGGACGGCGCACCATGAACGGGTACGCGAGCTCGATGCGCCCGCCGTCGGCCGTGTGCGCCACGACGTCGACGGTCATGCGATAGCCGTCCACGTGCGCGGGCACCGCGGAGAACGCCATCACGATCGCGCCTTCGCCGCCTTCGGGCGTCGTCTGGATGCGCGTCGTCTCGCGGGTCGGCTCGCCCTCGACGAGGAGGCCCTCCGAGACGTGCCAGTCGATCGACGTCGCCTCGGCGCCGGCGACGCGCACGCGCATCCCGTAGGGCACGCCGTGCAGCGCGATGGGCGCGGGGTCGGCGCAGTCGCTCACCCACGTGTCGCCCACCGCGCGGAAGTCGAGCACGACGAGCGACGGGCGCACGTCGAGGCGCACCGCCATGGGCCGTCCCTCGATCGAGCCCGTGCTGCGGCCGTCGAAGAAGCGGTTGGCGACACGCAGATCGCCGACGAAGGTGCCCGCGCGATCGCCGCGTCCGAAGGGCACGCGGTAGCCGCCGAAGCGCTCCCACACGATGGTGCCGTCCTCGGACGCACGCAGCGGCACCGTCAGATCGACGGCCTCGGCCGCGGCACCGTCCGACGGGAAGAACTCCCCGCGAAACGTCAGGTCGACCCAACCCTCGTCGTGCGTCACGACGTGGCTCGCGCGGAGCGTGAACGGCTCGCCGACCGAGAGTGCCGGCGTGGCGACGGACGTCACGAATGGAGGAGCGGGCGTCGTCGGATCGATCTCCGCCGCGCAGCCGCTCATCGCGAGGACGAGCCCGAGCCCCACCACCGTGTCCGTCGCCGTCGAGCTTCCGAGACGCATCGTGTCCTCCGACGGCTCGGCAGCGCAACGGCCGTACCGTGTCCTCCATCGGGCGGTCGGCTCTCGATTTGCCTGGAAAGTAGGCAGATTCACGCGTGCTCGGCTCTGGCGTCCTGTACACGCGAGAGCACATCGGGACGCCCGTCCCGGGTCGTTCCACTCCGGCGACGATGTGTGCCGGAGAAGCCTGCGCTACGCTTGCGGCCATGTGCGCTCGACGACTTCTCTTCCTGGTGCTCGCGATGGCGTTGCCGATGGCGGCCTGCGGTGACGACGACGGCGGCAGCACGACGACGGACGCGGGACCGCGCGAGGACGGCAGCATCGGGCTCGACGGCACGACGCCGACACCGCCGACGCCTCCACCCGGCGACGGCGGACCGACCCCGACGGATGGCAGCCCGACGCCGACCGATGGTGGCGACGGCGCCACGCCGCCTGCGGGCATGTCGCGCATCGAACGTGCGTGCGGGCCCGCCGATGGTCCTGCGTTGCGTCTGACGGTCGCGCGCGGGGGTCCGCGTTGCGAGCCGGACACGACCAACGAGCATCTGCTGTTCTTCATCTACGGCGGCCTTCCCATCGAGGTTCCGGAGACGATCACCCTCGGGATGGACACGGGGATCGCACAACGCTGCATGCCCGACGCGGACGCCACGACGTGCGTGGACGCGACCGGCGGCACGATCACCTTCGACGCGTTCATGGAGGACGTGAGCGCTTCCGGCACCTTCGCCATCGACGTCGGCGGCGAGCACCTCGAAGGCTTCTTCTCCGCCGTCTTCTGCGGCGAGCCGCCGCTGTGCGGATGAGCGACGCGCTCGACATCCTCGCGCAGGCGATGCCCGACCCACAGCCGACGAGGCGTCGCGTGCTCGCCTGGCTCGCCGGCGCGGTGGCGGTCGCACCGCTCGTCGCGTGC
The DNA here is from genome assembly GCA_020854145.1 of Deltaproteobacteria bacterium. GTDB lineage: Bacteria > Myxococcota_A > Polyangia > Polyangiales > JADZFZ01 > JADZFZ01. The sequence continues at coordinate 12,909 of JADZFZ010000605.1, forward strand.
CGTCCGGACGCTCCGATGGTCGCGGCGGCACCGCTCGTGCGACGCGCGAGCGCCAACGCCGACCCTGCGCGTCTACGCGCGCGCGCGACGACCGACGGAGCGGGCGCGACGCTCAAGCGCCTGTTTCCCGGCGCGGAGCTGCGTCATCTCGATCCCTTCGTGCTGCTCGACGACTTCGACGTGGCCGCGCCGGCTGGCTTCCCGATGCACCCGCATCGCGGCTTCGAGGCGTTCACGTACATGCTCGACGGGCGCTTCCACCACCGCGACACCATGGGCAACGACAGCGAGGTCGCGACGGGCGGCACGCAGCGCTTCACGTCGGGCCGCGGCGCGCGGCACTCCGAGATGCCCGGCGCCGGTCAGTCCAATCGCGGCCTGCAGCTCTGGGTGAACCTGCCGCGCGAGCTCAAGCAGATGGATCCGGAGTACGCCGCCGTGCACGGCGCGGACATCCCCGACGTCACGCGTGGGCGCGCGCGCATCCGCACGGTGGTCGGCCCCGAGTCGCCCGTCGTGATGCGCACCGACATGCGGTACCTCGACATCGCGCTGCCGCGCGGGGTCGCGTACGAAGACGAGATCGCGCCCGCGTGGAAGGGCGTCGTCTACGTCATCGACGGCAGCGTCCGCGTCGGCGACACGCGCTTTGGCGCCGGTGAAGCCGCGCTCGTCCAACCCGGCGAGATCGGGCTGCGCGCCGAGCCCGACTCCCGCGTCGCGATGATCGTGGGCCGTCCGCACGACCAGCCCATCCTGCAGCGCGGCCCCTTCGTCGACTAGTCCGGGATCGAGCGCATCTTCCCAAGTCCGTTCGTCCTCGACCGCCCTCGCAAGCTCGGGCGCTCGGCACCAACGGTGACGGGTGCCGTCGGTTCGCTCGTTCTGGGACGAGTCGGGAATCAGGAGCGCCGCTCTCTGGTAGTTTCGTTCGATGCCGGAAGACGCGCCCGAGTCGCCGCGACGCGTGGGACGCTGGGTCGCCGGATGCGGGCTCGCGCTGCTCCTCGTATGCGGTGGATCGGGCGCGTTCGTTTCGATGCGGCTGAGCGCACGAGTCGACGAAGGTGTGCGCGCGGCCGAGCGCGTGCGGCGCGAGATCGCCCGGCACGGCGCGCGCAGATGGCAGCGGCCGGTGCTGCGTGGCGAGCCCATCCCGGGCAACGCGGCCGACGCGGCGCGCATGGCGCTCGCGGAGATCGCACGGCTACCGAATCGATCGGAGCTCGGCGAGCTGCTCGACGGCGCGCTCGAGGCGAACGCCGAAGGCCGGCCGAGCCCCGAGGGGCTCGCTCCTCTGCTCCAGCGGACGGAGGGCGCGCGGGGCGCGCTTCGGCGCGCGACGCGCCTGACCTGGGCCGCGCGGCCGATGGCGCAGCACGAGGATCTCGGCCGGACCGACCCGGGCGACTCGCCTTCGGCGGCCTTGCTCGCGACGAAGCTCCTGCTCGCGGGCGCGATGGACGCATCGCCGAGCGAGTGCATGGCGACGGCCGCCGACGTGGTGCGCCTCGGGCAGGACCTCTCGGCGGGGGCGAACCTCCTGCCTCGCATGATGCTCGATGCGCACGCACGTCGCGCGGCGCCCGTCCTGCTGCGGTGCGCGGCGCGTGCGACGCCCGAGGAGCTCGCCGTCGCGCGTGCGGAGGTCGAGCGGCTCGCGGCCCATTCGCCGCCCGCGTCGTGGACCTTCGAGATCGAGGCGCTCGGCATGGCGCGCGTGCTCGTCTCGACGTTGCCCGAGAGCCCGTGGCCGTCCGATGCGCAGCGTGTCGAAGCGCTGTCGATGCTCGAGACATCGCTCAGCGCGATCGATCATCAGCTCGGCGCGGCTTCGCGATGGCGCGCGCGCGAGCGCGAAGGCCCGACCGGCGTCGTGCGCGGCACCGAAGACGAAGACCGTCGCGCGGACGCGAGCGACAACGCGCTCGTCTCGATCGTCGGCATTCCGTACCGCTCGTACGGGCGACGCACGGCCCGGGTGGAAGCGATCCTGCGCGGCCTCGTCGTCTCGCTCGACGCGATCGAGCACGCGAAGCGCGCGGCCGGGCCGCTGCCTGCGCAGCCGACGCGCCTGGCCGATCCGCGCTTGCGCGATCCCCTCGGAGATGGCCCGCTGCGCTGGGTGCTCGAGCCCGGCGGGCGTCGGGCGACGTTGTCGTGGACGCACACGGCGCCGACGACCCCGTCGCGCGCCGACGCCGGCACGCGCGCGCGAGACGACGCCGAGGACGCGCTCACCGTCTCTCTGCCGTGATCGTGCTTCGTCCACGCGAGCACGATCGCGTCGGCATGCGCGTCCGTCGATGCCAACCGCGGCCGATCGCGCGAATCAGACGTCCCGCGGCTCGCCGCGGCCAATCAGCAGGATCGCGTCTTCGATCGCGTGGGCTGCCGCCAGATCCTTCGGA
>JADZFZ010000606.1 GCA_020854145.1 Deltaproteobacteria bacterium
GCTCGAAGACGCCCTCGGAGCGCCGATCGGCGCCCGTGAACGCGCCCTTCTCGTGCCCGAAGAGCACGCTCTCGATGAGCGTGGCGGGGATCGCGGCGCAGTTGATGGTGCGCAGCGCCTTGCCGTTTCGCGGTCCGCCTTCGTGCAGCGCCCTCGCGATCACCTCTTTGCCGGCTCCCGTCTCGCCGTGGATCAGCACGGGGATCGCGGAGCGCGCGAGCTTCTTCACGAGCTCGCCGATCTCGCGCATCTTCGGGCTCGCCGTCACGAACCCGTCGGGCGGCGCGGCGGGCGCGACGGGGGCGAGCTGGTTCGAGACGCGAACGGGCTGCTCGCGCGTCGCCTGCTGCGCAGCGGTGCGCGCACGCTCGAGCAGCTCGTCGGCGCCCGCGGCTCCGTCGGGCAGGACGCACACGCCAGCGACGAGCCCGGCAGCTGCGGCGTCCTCGACGACGGCCGCCGCCCACGCGCTCGCCTCCGAGGCACCGAGCTCCGGCAGCGTCGCCGCGACCGCACCGGGGCCGTAGAGGCTCAGCCGGTCGACGGGGCGCGCGCGTCCGCGGGCCTTCTGCACCCAGCGGCTGACGTGGCCGCCTTGTCTCTGCGAGGCCCTCAGCAGGACGAGCGCGAGCGGGCGTCGGAAGGTCTGCGCACGCACGACCTCTTGCTCGAGGCCCGAGAGGAACCGATCCCAGGGCTCGAGGCCCTCGGCCAGCTGGTCCTTCGGCGCGAGCACCTGCACGACGGCCGTGACCGCGCCCATCGCGACCTCGTCACCGAGGCCCACGCGCGCGCGCTCGGTCCGCTGTCCGTTGATGCGAACGCCGTTGGTCGAGCCGAGGTCCTCGACCCAGACCTCCGCGCCTTCCCGCACGAAGCGCGCGTGCTGGCGAGACAGCGACAGGTCGTCGACGACGACGTCGGCCGGATACCTGCGACCGACGACGACGTTCGACGCTTCGCCGAGCGGGACGACCTTTGCGCCGCTCCGATGGTAGAGGACGAGCGAGACGAGGGGCTCCGAGCCGGCGCCGAGCGGACCATTGGCCGTCGCGTGGTCGAGAGTGGTCTTGTCGCCGAGGGTGGACACGTGCGCGGCCAAGCTCCCGCTCCTCTCCTCGAGGGAGAGCGTCGGGGGTGAGAGGTTGCTGTTCGGGCCGAGGGTGCTCGACCTTGCGTGCCTGAGCAAGACTTGCCCGTAGCGCTTGCGCGAATACCCGCGCGCACGACGAACATCCCTCGAAAATAGGTGGATCTCGCACATCGCGGAGCGGGCACGCTGGTTGCCAAAGGGTTCATCCGAGAGGAGATGACGATGAACCTGGAGAACCTGTCCCCGACGTCCGAAGCCAACAACGCAAGCACGAGCATGCCGGGTGCGCTGCTCGGAGGAGTCGCCGCCGCGGTGCTCGGAGCGTTGCTCTGGGGGATCGTCGGCAAGGTGACCGGCGGTTGGGAGTTCAAGTACGGCGCGGTCGTGATCGGCATCATGGCCGGTGCCGGCGTCGCGCTGCTCGGCAAGGGCCAGAGCCCGTTGCACGGCATCATGGCGGCCGCCTTCGGTCTCGTCGGCATCGTCGCCGGAAAAGCGCTCTTCGAGCTGCTCGTGCACTCCGGCTGGTCGATGGGCGAGCACATCGCCTACCACATGACCTTCATCGATTTCATCTTCTACGCAGCCACGGCCGCCGCGGGCTTCGCCATCGCGGGCACGCCCGCGGGCGCTCCCGTCCTCGACAAGATCCGCGACGCCGTTCCCATGCTGCGCACGTCGTGATCTTCACGGTCGCGCGCTCGCCGGGGGCGCGGGAGGAGGGTCACGCTCCGTAGGTAGGGGCTCGACGAGCTCCGCGGAGGGTGCTCCCCGATCCTCGGAGGAGGCGCGTTCGTGAGGTCCGTTCCTCGACGCCGATCGGCTCACCCCGATCGGCGTCTCTTTATTTGGGCGAGTAGGCTAGCCGCGATGGCGTTCTGCACGGCGTGCGGCGCGATTCACGACGACGTCGTCGTGATCTGCCCCGAGACGAGCCAGCCGGTCGCCGATGCGGGACCGTGCGGCTCGCGCATCGATCGGTACGACGTCGAACGCCTGCTCGGGATCGGAGGGTTCGGAGCCGTGTACCTCGCCCGTCACTCGATGTTGCGCCAGCAGGTCGCCCTCAAGCTGATGCGCAAGCAACGGCTGACGGACCCTCGGACGGCGGAACGGTTCCTTCGCGAGGCACGCGCTGCTGCGGCCGTGAGCCACCCGCACATCGTGCAGATGCTCGACTGCGGGATCGTCGAGGGCCAGCCGTTCCTGGTGATGGAGCTGCTCGCGGGCAAGGACCTCGCCGACGTGCTGGCGATCCGGCGCAGGCTCTCGTTGGGCGAGACACTCGACATCGCCGTGCAGTCGCTCGATGCGCTCGGTGCGGCGCACGCGCGCGGGATCGTGCATCGCGACATGAAGCCGTCGAACGTGCTGCTGCTCGACCGGGATCCCGACGGCGCGGCCACGACTCGCCCGTACGTGAAGCTCCTCGACTTCGGGATCTCCAAGGTGCTGCACGAGGAGACGCTCGCGACCGGCGGCAACACCGTCCTCGGGACGCCGGCGTACATGGCTCCCGAGCAACTGCTGTCGCCGAGCACGATCGATCACCGCGCAGACCTCTATGCGCTCGCGGTGATGCTCTACGAGATGCTCGCGGGACGATTGCCGTTCGAAGGCGACAGCGTCGGCGAGCTCCTGCGCCGCGCGTTGACCGATCGCCCGCAGCCGCTGCGCACGCTCGCACCCGAGGTGCCCGAGCTCGTCGCTGCGGTCATCGAGCGCGGGCTCGCGCGCGACCGCGACGTCCGATGGGCGACCGCACGCGCCCTGAAGGAAGCGCTGCAGAGGGCGGTTCGAGGCGAGAGCCCGATGCTCGACGCGATGGGAGAGCGTCCGACGGCGGAGCTCCCGTACGACGGAGCGGCGCGACGGCCCGCCACCGGCGCGACGCAGCGCGTGCGCTCCGATCGTCCCGCCCCGATGGCGAACGTGCAGACGGCGGATGGCGGCGCGCGCGTCGGCGCGCAGGGGACGGTGGCGTCCGTTCCGCCGCGCTCGGTGAGGCCGCCGCCGCGTCCGGAGCTCGATGCGGTCGCGGCGCGCGACGATCGCGATCCGGCGCCGAGCGCGGCACGCGTGACGTCGTCGCCGTGGGCGCTGCCGATCGTGGCGTTGGCGCTCGTCGCCATGGTGGGTGCCTCCGCAGCCGCCGCCGTGATCGCGTGGGCATGGGACCGATCGAACCACCGACCCGCGCCCATCGCGACGCTCGATCCCGGCGGCATCTCCACGCCGAGCGCGTCTCCGAGGAATCCGACGGTGACGATCGCTACGGCGCCGGTCCCCCCCGGCGTCTCGCCGGTCGCACCGGCGGCTGCGCCGGCTCCGCCTGCATCGACGCCGGCCCCGGCCCCGAGCGCGAGCGGAAGCGGACCTGCGTGGCCGGCCGACGATCCGGAGCCGCAGGCACCGGCTCCGATGGTGTGGGAGCCGCCGTCGATCGGTCTGCGATCCGACGAGGTCGACGGCATCCGCTTCGAGGTGGTGCGCATCACCGGAGCCAACGCGGCCGCGCCGACCGACGTGATGCGAGGGCTCGAGCAGCTGCGTCCTCATTACGCGCGATGCCGTCCGACGGGTCGCTCCGAGCTCGTGCGGATGCGCGTCATCACGCAATACGATGGGCGGGCGTCCGTGGCGAGCGCGGACGAGCGCAACCCGGGGTCCGCCGAGGTCACGCGGTGCGCGATCGCCGCCGTCAACGCGGGACCCGTGTTCCCACGCGTGAACGAGATCATCATGTTCGACGTCCTGCTCCGACGTCGTTGACCGAGCGAAGCCGCTCGACGAGAGGACCTCTCGAGAGGCAACTCGCGCGCGCGTCGATCGAGAAGGAGGCAAATCGGGCAACACGCCCGGTAGGAGGTCTCCATGAGCGAGCGCGTTTCAGCCGCGACGTCGAGTCGCGCAACCAGGCGTCCCGAAGAATCCGGTCCCGACGGTCAAGTGTACGAGGCCCAACGCGCGCTCAATCGCGCCTTCGGCATGAATCGAGTCCCAGAGGACGGTCGATGGAGCCCCACGACCGAGACGGCAGTACGGGATTACCAGCGCAGCCACGATCTGCCCGAGACGGGACGCCTCGACGTGCGAACGCTCGACTCGCTCCTTCGTCGCGAAGGGCGCCCGCTCGAGAGTGCGATCCGAGGACGTGCCGTCGAGGCCCGCGAGCAGGCCGCCCGCGAGTCGAGC
>JADZFZ010000607.1 GCA_020854145.1 Deltaproteobacteria bacterium
CATGCGCGCGTCGTAGGTGTCCGCCATCCAGAATCGCGAAGAGTCCGGGGTGTGGATCTCGTCCATCACGAGGATTCGCCCATCCGGTGCTTTGCCCATCTCGTATTTCGTGTCGACCAGGATGAGCCCGCGCTCGGCACAATGGCGTTGGCCGGCGGCGAAGAGCGCCATCGCCATCTCCGCCGCGCGGTCGAAGTCTTCGGGCGTGATCTGACCCATCGCGAGAAGCTCGTCGCGCGAGACGCTGACGTCGTGCCCGCCCTTCGGCGCTTTGGTGCTCGGCGTCAGGATCGGTGCGGGTAGACGCCCATGCTTGGCGAGACCGTCGGGCAACACGTGCCCGCAGAAGACGCGCTCTCCGCGCGCGTAATGGGTCCAGATGCTCGTCGAGGTCACGCCCGTCAGATAGGCGCGCACCACGAGCTCGACCGGGAGCGGCGCGCACTCGATGCACTCCATCACGTTCGGGTGCGGCACGCGGATGAGGTGGTTGGGCGCGACGTCCTTCGTGTGCTCGAACCAGAACGCGCTCACCCACGTGAGCACCTGGCCCTTGAGCGGCAACGTCCCGAGCACGCGATCGAAGGCGCTGATGCGATCGGTCGTCACGAGGTAGCGGCGCCCGTCGGGCGTCGAGTAGCAGTCGCGGACCTTGCCCTCGTACTTGCGGCCGAGGTGGGGCAGATCGGTGCGCTCGAGCGGGTGCGCGAGCGCTTCGCGAAGGGCGTCTTCCAGGCTCATGCGTCGCCTCCCGTCAGATTCTCTCGCCCGCCGGCGCAGCCGATGGGGAGAGGGAGCTCGCGGGCCCGAGGGCCCGTTCGAGAATCGCGTCCACGTGCCGCAGCGCGTGATCGAGCGAGCCGGCCGCACGCAGCTCCTCGGCGGGAACGCGCGCGCAGATCTCCGGATCGGACGCCACGAGATCGAGCAGCGGTTCGCCCGACGCGTAGGCCCGCAGCGCGTGCTTCTGGACCATCTCGTAGCCCTCCTGTCGCCCGACGCCGCGGTCCACGAGCAACAGCAGCACCGCCTCGCTGGCCCACAAGCCGCGCGAGCTCTCGAGGTTCCGGTAGAGGCGCTCGGAGTCGACCACGAGCCCCTCCACGAGCGCGGTGGCGCGCTCGATCATGAAGGCGAGCGTGGCGGTCGCGTCGGGCCCGATGACGCGCTCGACCGACGAATGGCTGATGTCGCGCTCGTGCCACAACGCCGTGTCCTCGAACGCGGCCATCGCGTAAGTCCGGACCAGACGCGCCAGGCCACAGAGATTCTCGCTGAGAATCGGGTTCTTCTTGTGCGGCATGGCGCTCGAGCCCTTCTGACCCGTGCCGAATGCCTCGCGCGCCTCGCCGACCTCCGTGCGCTGCCAATGCCGGACGTTGGTCGCGAGGCGCTCGATGGCACCCGCGACTCCCGCGAGCGCGGCGAAGTACGTCGCGTGGCGATCGCGAGAGACGATCTGAGTGCTCACCGTCTCGGCGCGCAAGCCGAGCGAGCCGAGCGCGTCGGCCTCGATCGCGGGCGACAGATGCGCATAGGTTCCGACGGCACCGGCGATCTTGCCGACCGCGATCTCGTCGCGCGCAGCCCGCAGTCGCGAGAGCCCGCGCGCGAGCTCGGCATGGTGCCCGGCGAGCGCGAGGCCGAACGTGATCGGTTCCGCGTGGATCCCGTGGGATCGGCCGATCATCGGAGTCCGTGCGTGCTCGCGGGCGCGGGCCGCGAGCGCCGCGAGCAGCCGTTCGTGCCGGACCATGCAGAGGTCGATGGCCTCGCGCAGCAGGATGGCGAGCGAGCTGTCGAGCACGTCGCTCGACGTCATGCCGCGATGGAGCCAGCGCGCTTCGGGCCCGACCGTGCGCTCGACGAACGTCAGGAACGCGATGACGTCGTGGCGCGTCGTGCGCTCGATCCGATCGATCTCGTCGGCGGCGCCGGGGTCGCGCTCGAGCAGGTCGCCCATCTTGGCGGCCACGACGTCTGCGGTTCCTCCGGGCACGACGCCTGCGCGCTCCATCGCGCGGCACGCGGCAAGCTCCACGGCGAGCCACGTCGCGTATCGGTGCCCCGGCGACCAGAGCCGGGAAAGCTCGTCGGGCGTGTAGCGGGGGATCACGCGGCCGCTTGCTAGCACGTGCCGGTCGCGCGTGGCAGAGCAGCAGCATGGGCGACGGTGCGAGCGCGAGGTTCGAGACCGGCACGCCGCTCGTCGACCTCGACCGGCTGGCGCGGCGCCTGTCCGCGCGGGCGCCGGTGCGTTACTCCGGCGTGGAGCCGAAGCGGCGCTCCGCGGTCGCTGCCGTGTTGCGCGACCGGTTGCGGGGCTCGTCGAGCGGTGTCGGAGCCGGGCCCGAGGTGCTCCTCATCCGCCGCACCGAGCGTGCCGGCGACCCGTGGAGCGGCCACATGGCGATGCCCGGTGGTCGCGCGGATCCCGAAGACGCCGACGACCTCGCGACCGCGATTCGCGAGACGGAGGAAGAGGTCGGGCTGCGTCTCGGCTCGGACGCGCGCTTCCTCGGTGCGCTCGACGATCTGCCGACCCTCGGGCGGCTCGCCGCTTCGACGATGGTGGTGGCGCCGATGGTGTTCGTGCTCGAGCGCGATCCTGGCGCTCTCGAGATCGACGAGACCGAGGTGGCCGAGGCACTGTGGGTGCCGCTCGGCCCGATGATTCGTGGAGAGGTCGCCACCGAGCACGTGTTCGTGCACGACGGCGCGCAGATGCGGCTGCCGGCGTTCGCGCACGAGGGACGCGTCGTCTGGGGTCTGACCTATCGGATCCTGACGACGCTGCTCGATCTGACCCGCTCGTTTTGAGGGGACTCTCGTGCGAAGCTGCGGGCCGCGCGCGCGCGCGCTGAGGAGGCGTCACTTGCGTTGGCTTCACGCTCTCGGGTTGGCAATCGGTCTGGTGGTGGTGCTCGGGGGGTGTGGAGACGACGACGGGGACGGTGGGCCCGATGGGGCCGTCGACTCGGGTGGGCCCGATTCGACGCCGCCTCCTCCGCCCGACTCGGGGACCGACGGCGGCCCCGACGACGCGGGCACGCAGACGTGCGAGGAGAACCCGCTCGGCGAAGATTGTCCGACGTGCGAGGACGATCCCGACCAGCCGTGGTGCCTGACGTGCGAGGAGGATCCGTCGTTGCCCGACTGCGACTTCGCGGAGCCGACCTTCGCCGGATTGTCCGCCCCGGTCGAGCTCGTGCGTGACGCGACGGGTGTCCCTCACGTGTACGGCCAGACCGACGCCGACGCGATGTTCGGCTCCGGCTACGCGCAGGCGCGTGACCGTCTGTTCCAGATGGAGCTGCGGCGCCGTCAGGCGATGGGCAGGCAAGCCGAGCTGTTCGGCGAGTCGAAGGCGAACGAGGACGAGCTGATTCGCCGGATGGGTCTCTACGGGCTCGCGCGCTGGACGATCGAAACGATGCGCACCGAGGATCCGGAGCTCCTGACGTTGCTGGTCGCTTGGACCGCGGGCGTGAACCGGAGGATCGAGGAGGTCCGGAGCGGCGCCGTGCCGCTGCCCTACGGGTTCGGGCCGGACGAGCTCGATTTCATGCCCGAGACGTGGAGCGTCGTGGACGCCGCGGCGGTCGGGAAGCTGCTCCTCTTCGGCAACGCGAATCTCATCGAGTTCGAGCTGCTCGCCACCGTGCTGCGCGAGTACGTGCCGGATCTCTACGCCAACTACAATCTCTTCGTCCCCCTCGAGGAGCGTTACACCATGCCTCCCGAGGAGCGTCCGACGACGGGCAGATCGGCTGCGCGCTCTTCGGTGCCGAGCGCCCGACCGCGTCGCGAGCTGCCGCCCGATGCGCTGGAGCGAATCCGCGATTTCGCGCGACGCATGCAGCCATTCCGTCCGGGCGCGAGCAACAATTGGGCGGTCGACGGCCGCCACACCGACAATGGGCGCCCGCTCGTCGCGAGCGATCCGCACCAGCCGCTGCGCAGCCCGTCGCTCTTCTGGGTCCACCACGTCAACAGCGCAGACGCGGCGGGTGCGATCGACGTCATCGGCTTCAACTTCGTCGGAACGCCGGCCATCCAGCTCGGGCACAATCGACGCGTCGCCTGGGCCGCGACCACGACGTACCCGGACACGCAGGACTTCCTGGACGTTCGCGTCGAGGGCGGCGTCGCGATGGTGGGCGGCCGCGGGATCCCGATCCTCGCGCACGAGGAGACCATCCAGATTGCCGGCGCCGATCCGCGCACGATCACGATCGAGCGCGTGCCGGGGTTCGGCGTGCTGATGGCCGAGGACTTCGCCCCCGTGCCCCTCGTTCGTCCCGGGCATCGCATCCTCTACACGTGGACGGGATTCCGTCCGACCCACGAGCTGCAGGCGTTCTTCGGTTTCGACACGGCCGAGTCGCTCGCCGACTACGAGGCTGCCGTCGATGTCTGCGAGCTGTGCATGTTCAACTGGCTGGCCGCGGACGCGACGGGGATCACGTATCGCAGCTCGATGCTGGTCCCGATTCGGGCCGGTGAGCTCACGTTCGACCGATTGCCCTACACGATGCTCGACGGCGACGACCCCGGTGCGCTCTGGAGCGGAGAGTTCCTGCCTGGCAATCAGTTGATGCGGAGCCGCGGAGGCACACGCGGCTGGCTCGCCACCGCGAACAACGATCCCTTCGGGTTCACGGAGGACGGCGAGGTCGTCGGAGACCCCTGGTATTATGGCGTGTTCTTCGATCCCGGCACACGTGCCGCCCGCATCGAGGACGAGCTCGCGCGATTGACGGAACGCGGCGACGTCTCGGTCGCCGACATGCAGGCGCTGCAGACGGATACGCACTCGATTCTCGGCGACCACGCGATTGCGCTGCTCGAGGAGGTCTGGGCGCGGGTTCCGACGGATCCGGCGCTCGCCGAGTTCCGCGGGCGCGAGGATTTGGAGCGCCTCGTGACGCTGATCACCGAGGAATGGGACCGGCGAATGGTGCGCGACTCCTCGGGCGCGGTCGCGTTCGAGGCCTTCGTCTTCTTGCTCGCGTCGCGCGCCGTGGCCGACGATTTCGCCCTCATCTTCGAGCCCGCAATCCAGGCGAGCCCGATCACGTTCATCAAATGGGCGCTGCTCGCGCTCGAAGGGCGCTACGAGAATGCCGAGGCGCTGCTGCAGGAAGGGCGGGAGCTCATCGTCGTGCAGGCGCTCGCCGATGCCGCCGACTGGCTGACGGAACGCTTCGGCGGTGTCGACCCCGCCGTGTTCCCCTATTCGTGGGGAATGATCCACGGCACGCGATTCTCGAACGATTATGGTGGGCGCCTCGACGGCGGCTGGGTTCCGACCGATGGCGGCGACGGAACCGTCAATGTCTCGGAAGCATCCTTCTTCGACGAGCGCGGCGTCGTCGATCGCCTCGAATCGGGTGAAGGACCGATCTATCGAACGGTGTACTCGTTCGCGGCGGACGGCACGCCCGAAGGATTCACCAACTTCCCGCGCGGCATCAGCGGCGAGCCCGACAGCCCCTTGTGGGATCACACGCTGGAGGACTGGATCGAAGGCCGGTATCGCCCGTTGGCTTTCCGGCGCGAGGTCGTCGAGGCCGAAGCGAACGACCGCGTCACGCTGAGCGCAGCCGAGTGAGTCGGGAGACGAATTTCGCCTTCCGACCAGGGTGCTTCGGTTGTGGGGCGTCGCAGGCTCGGACGGCGAATGTTCACGCCGGTGGGGATTGCCAGCATCGGGCGCCGCGCGGCTACTCCGTGCGTTCGCTCTCAGTGGGGATCGTTGTCCCCGTCTAAGATCACGCCCCGGGTGGTCGGTGGTGAGTTGGAGGAAGCGATGGCACGGTGCAGTTGGGCTCGGAGCTCACTCCCCTCGGGAGGGGCTACCGCAGTAGTGCTCGCAATCGCGTGCGCGTTCGGCCCGTCGGTGGCCGAAGCGACCGTGGCGACCCGGCTCACGCGGCGCGCGCTCGTACACGAGGCCAACCTCGTGGTGCACGCTCGCGTCGAGTCGCGTGCCGTCGTCCCCGAGCGCGGGCCACGCGGCGAGATCTACACGCGCTCGACGCTGCGCGTCCTGCGCACGCTGGAAGGCCAGGCGCCCGAGACGGTCGTCGTGCAGCAGCTCGGCGGCACGCTCGGCGGGCTGACGATGCACGTCGAAGGCAACGCGCGCCTGGAGCCCGGCGACGAGGTCGTCGCGTTTCTCGATCACGATCCGGCTCGCGGCGTCGCGTACGTCGTGGGCCTCGCGCAGGGCGTCTATCGCGTCGTGCGCGGACGCTCGCAGCGCGCGACGGTGGAGCGCGACCTCTCCGGCATCTCTTTCTACGAGCCGACTGCGGGAGCACCGACGATCGACCACGGACCGCGCGAGACGGCGGAGCCGCTCGACGCGTTGCTCCGCGAGGTCGCGCGACTGGTGCGCGAGGAACGTTCGGCGACGAGCTCGGCGACGGTGGCGCGATGAACCGCCGTAGGACGATTGCGCTTTCGTGCATGGCGCTCGCGGCGGCCGTGCTCTCGGCACCCACCGCGCACGCCTACGTCGCGAGCGGCTTCACGTGGTCGAGCCTCCCGGTGCAGTACGAGGTCAACACCTCGAGCTCGACCGAGCTCGGTCGCGACACGACGTTGTCGGTGGTCGAGGCGAGCTACGCATCGTGGGCCGAGCCTTCGTGCTCGGGCTTTCGCGCGATGTTCGCCGGCGAGACGACGAGCTCGTGGCGTTCGGGCGATCGCACCAACACGCTGCTCTGGATCTACGACCCGGGCAGCCGGCCCCGCGAGCTCGGCGGCTCGTCGACCATCGGCGTGACGCTCAGCATCTTCAGCGGCTCCGAGGCAATCGACGGAGACATCCTCTTCAACGGGATCGACCACGACTGGACGACGTCGCCGACGCGCGGCGGCCAGGTCGACGCGCAGTCCATCATCACCCACGAGACGGGGCACCAGCTCGGCCTCAACCACTCGCCCTTCATGAGCGCGACGATGTACGCCGCGTATCTCGGCGGTACGGGCTCGCGGTCGCTCTCCGAAGACGACATCACGGGCGTGTGCGACCTGTACCCATCGGGAGTCGCTCCGGAGTGCTCGAGCGACGCGGAGTGCGGTGCGGGTCGCGTCTGCCGCGGTGGTCGCTGTCAGGACGCGCCGCCGCCGGGCAGCGGCGGAGTCGGCGATCCGTGCTCGATGCCCGAGGACTGTGCGGGCGACACGTTCTGCGTCGGGCCGCCCGACGGAGGAGACCCGTTCTGCACGCGCATGTGCGCGGGCGATTGTCCCTCGGGCTGGTCGTGCCAGACGGTGGGCTTCTCGGGCGGCGGCATGGCGGACATCTGCCTGCCGGGCGCGGGCCCGACTCCGGGTACCGGGGCGTTCGGCGATCCGTGCGAGAGCAACCAGGACTGCTCGACGAACATCTGCGTGTCGGACGGCTCGAGCGCCTTCTGCACGCAGCTCTGCACCGACGCGACCGGCTGCCCGAGCGGCGGCATGTGCGTGCCGCTCATGAGCGGCGGCGGAGCGTGCGTACCCGGCTCGACGCCTCCGCCACCGACGCCGCCCACGCCACCCCCGACGCCTCCGACTCCGCCGCCGCCGGGCGACGGTGGTGTCACTCCGCCTCCGCCGCCCGCGGACACCGGGCCGCGATTGCCCGGGATGATCGGCGATGCGTGCGACGCGCCGACCGCTTGCGCGAGCGGGCACTGTGGCAGGTACAGCGGGGAGACGTTCTGCACCTCGCTCTGCGCCGAGGCGACTCCGTGCACGTCGGGCTACTCGTGCAGCTCGGGCATCTGCGTGCCCGACCGGCTGCTCGAGGACGACGGCGGGTGCGGATGCCGCGTCGCGGGGGCGAAGCAGACGAACGCCGGTTGGGCCACGGGCATCTTGCTCGCGCTCGCCGCGTGCGTCGCTGCCTGGCGCGCGCGTCGTCGCTGAATGATCGTCGCCGGGGGGCCGCAGCGCCGAGGCAAGGCGTACATCGTCGGAGCGGGGCCGGGTGATCCCGGCCTCCTGACGGAGCGCGCCGTGCGCGTGCTCGCGATCGCGGACCTCGTGCTCTACGACGCGCTCGTCCATCGCGCGGTGCTCGCGAGGGCACGGCCGGGCGCGACGCTCGAGCACGTCGGCGCGCGGCACGCATGGGGACGCGATCGCGCGACCGACGGCACCACGACCGAGCGTGCCGATGCCGGCAACGACGCGCGGCAGACGCGCATCCACGACCGCATGATCGGGGCGGCGCGCGCGGGGCAAGTCGTCGTTCGCCTCAAAGGCGGCGACCCGTTTCTGTTCGGGCGCGGGTCCGAAGAAGCCGAGGCGCTCGCAGCGGCCGGCGTCGACTTCGAGGTCGTGCCCGGCGTGCCTTCGCCGACCGCGGTTGCGGCCTACGCGGGGATCTCGTTGACCCATCGCGACCTCGCCGCGTCGGTCGTGCTCCTGACGGGCACCGAGCGCGCGGATCGACCTTCGAGCGCGCACGATTGGGGCAAGCTCGCGTCCGCGGCGCAGACGGTGTGCATCTTCATGGGCATGCACCGTCTCGAGGAGGTCGTCGCGAGCCTCGTCTCGCACGGACGCGACCCCGAGACTCCCATCGCCATCGTGGCCAACGGCACGCGGCCCGACCAGTACGTCATCGAAGGCACGCTCACGAGCATCGTGGAGCGTGCTCGCGCGCGATTTCGCGAAGGAAGCCCCGCCCTGCTCGTGGTGGGGGAGGTCGTGCGCCTTCGCGAGCGGATTCGCTGGTTCGACAATCGCCCATTGTTCGGCAAACGCACGCTCGTCACGCGCGCGCGCGAGCAGTCCGGAGCGTTGTCGGAGCTGCTCCGCGACGAGGGTGCCGAGCCGATCGAGATCGCGACGATTCGATTGGTGCCCCCGCTCGACCGCGCCCGTCTCGAGAAGGCCGCTCGCGAGGCGGCCGCATACGACCTCGTCGTCTTCACGAGCCAGAACGGGGTGCGCGCGTTCTTCGAGGCCGTCGAGCGGACCGACGGCGACACGCGCCGGCTCGGACGCGCCACGGTCGCGGCCATCGGGCCGGCCACGGCGCGCGCGCTCCGCGACCGCGGCATCCGGGCGGACGTCGTACCCGAGGAGTACGTGGCCGAGTCGCTGGTGGCATCGCTGCGCACGCTCGGCCCGTTCGCCGGCAAGAGCGTGCTTCTGCCTCGCGCGGCGGTCGCGCGCGACGTGGTGCCCGACGCGCTTCGCGCCGAGGGCGCGACCGTGGACGTGGTCGAGGCTTATCGGACCGTCGGCCCCGAGGAGGCCGACGTCGCCGAGCTGCGCGCGCGCCTGGACGCAAGGGAGATCGACGTCGTGACCTTCACCGCGTCGAGCACGTGTCGGAATCTCGTCGAGGCGCTCGGGGCCGATGCGGCGGGCCTGCTCGCGCACTGTTTCGTCGCGAGCATCGGTCCCGTGACCACCGAGACGGCGCGCACGCTCGGCATCCGCGTGGACGCCACCGCCACGACCTTCACGCTCGAGGGCCTCGTCCAATCGCTGCGTGCCGGGCTCGCTCGACGAGAATCGGCGAAGGGCTAAGAGAGGCGACATGTCCGGATTCCCGCTGAAAAGACCGCGACGATTGCGTCGGACGGAGACCCTTCGCGCCATGGTGCGCGAGACGGAGGTCACGCCGCGCGACCTCGTGGCTCCGCTGTTCGTCATCCACGGACGCGACGTGCGCAACCCCGTCGGCAGCATGCCGGGAGTCTTCCAGCTCTCCGTCGACCGAGTCGTCGCCGAGGCACGCGAGCTCTGGTCCGTCGGCGTTCCCAGCGTGATCCTCTTCGGCATCCCGGAGACGAAGGACGCGGTCGGCACGCCGGCCTTCGACGACGGCGGGCCGGTGGCACGGGCGGTTCGCGCGATCAAGGACGGCGTGCCGGACATGGTCGTGATGACCGACGTCTGCCTCTGCGAGTACACGGACCACGGCCATTGCGGGCTGCTCGTGAAGGATCGCCACGGTCACACGCACGTCGACAACGACCCGACGCTCGACGTGCTCGCGCGCGAAGCGCTCTGCCACGCGCGCGCCGGCGCCGACGTGGTCGCTCCCAGCGACATGATGGACGGCAGGGTAGGGGCGATCCGTCGCGCGCTCGACGGCGAAGGCTTCGCGGACGTGGCCCTCCTGTCGTACGCGGTGAAGTACGCGAGCGGATTCTATGGGCCGTTTCGCGACGCGGCCGGAAGCACTCCGTCATTCGGCGACCGCCGCGCGTATCAGATGGATCCGGCGAATCAGCGGGAGGCGATTCGCGAAGCCCTGCTCGACGTCGAGGAGGGCGCCGACATGCTCATGGTGAAGCCGGCGTTGCCCTATCTCGACGTGCTCGCGCGCGTGCGCGATGCGGTCGACCTACCGCTCGCCGCGTACAACGTCTCCGGCGAGTATGCGATGATCAAGGCTGCGGCTGCGAATGGTTGGCTCGACGAGGCGCGCGTCGTGCGAGAGACGCTGACTGCAATCAAACGAGCCGGCGCGGACCTGATTCTCACGTATTTCGCGAAGGACTTCGCTCGATCGATCTGAGGACTGCGTGAACGAACGAGCCCATCGGGACGAGATGGACGGCCCCCCGAGAATGCCGCGAGCTGCGCTGCTGGGTGCGTGCGCGCTTGCGGTGAGCCTCGCCGGTTGCGACGGCGCGAACGCAGACGAGCGTCGAGTGATTGCGCTCGCGGACCTTCCGGGCCAGCGCCTCGACGAAGAGCGCTGTGTCTGGCAGTCGGTGCCGTGGAGCGGGACCGAATGGCTCTCCTATCCGGGTCGCGTGACGCTCGACATGGAGCACCCGCTCGGGATCTGCGGAGGCGAGCCGGCGGACGTGACGGTGTACCTCTCCTTCGATCGTCAGGGGAGATTCGCCGCGCAGGGCGCGGGCGACCCCGTGGTGGTGGAATCGGTCTCGGCCTCGCGCGTCGTGCTGCGGAACAATACGAATCAGGACTATTACGTCCGCGTCGTGGTGCGATGATCCCGTGCGCGTCGTGCGGGGACGCGTCGTCGCCCCCGTCGCCGGCGTCGTCGCCGTGCCCGCGCTGCGACCTGCCTCGGTGCTCCGCGTGTGTGGTCGCTCTCGGTTGCCTGCTCTGCTCGGGGCCGAGCCCCGCCTCGCGCGTGCTCCGGTACGACCTCGCGGACGTCGCTCTGCGCTTCGGCATCTACGCGGCGGTGCTCTTGGTGGTCGTCACGATCGCGAGCCTCGGGGCTGCCGCCGTGGGCTGGCTCGCGCTCGGCGCCATCTCCGCGGTGCTGGGCTTCGGCATCTTCGTCGCAGGCGGCATCGCGCTCGCTCGCCGACGCCGGGAGCGACACGCGTTCTACCTGGTGCTCGCCGAGGACCGCCTCGTTCTCGGCGCCGGCGAGCATCGTCGCGACGTTCCGTGGCGGGACGTCACGGGCGTCAGCTACGACGACGACGATCGCACGCTCGTCCTCGAGCGTGCGAACGACGCCAAGGCGCTCGAGATCCCCGTCTGGCTCGAGGGCGCGAGCACGGCCGAGCTACGCGACGCGATTGCCGCCGCGTGGGCATCCGCATCGAAGACCGCCGCCGCGCCGCCGTCGTCGCGCCCCATCGACGGCAGCACGCAAGACGACGCGAACGCGACGTCTTCGACCTGAGATGCCGCGCCACCAGCACGAGCGCCCGGCCGGCGGATGGCCGACTCGCGACGAGGCCGCGCGATCGATCCTCTTCTCGCCCTGCGCGTTGGGTGCCCGCGTCGCGCGGACGCGCGCGTGGGTACCTGCGATGGTCCCGTGGCGGGCAACCGACGACGGCCACGTCACCGCCGACGTGCTCGATTGGTACGGCCGGTTCGCGGACGGACGACCCGGCGTGCTCGTGGTGGAGGCAACCGGGATTCGCGACGTGCCGAGCGGGCCGTTGCTGCGCGCGGGCGACGAGCGATTCGTGCCCGGATTGTCGAGGTTGGTGGAAACGGTGCGCGCCAGGAGCGGCGGTCGGACGCTGCTCCTGATTCAGCTCATCGATTTCCTCTCCATCAAACGACGGCCCGATCCCGAGAAGTACTTCGCGCGATTCTTGGAGGTCGAGTCACGGCACCGCGCCGCGCTCTCCGAGTGGCTCGGCGACGATTGGCCGCTCTCTGCGCCCGAGGCCGAAGTCCGCGGGAGAATCGCGTCGCTCGGCGAGGACGCGCTCGCCCGCGTGCTCTCGCCGCGCGAGCTCGAATCGCTCCGGATGGGTCATCGCGAGCGCGTGACCGACGTGCACCTCCCGCACGTGCGGGACCTTCCGCGGCATCTGCCGGACCTGTTCGCGCGCGCCGCGTCGGTGGCCGCGCGCGCGGGGTTCGACGGCGTCGAGCTGCACTTCGCGCATGCCTACACGATGGCGTCGTTCCTGTCGGCGCTGAACGTGCGCGAGGACGGGTACGGCGGTCCCCGTGAGCAACGCGCACGGCTGCCGCTCGAGGTGTTTCGCGCAGTACGCGCGGTCGCTCCGCGCGAGCTCGTCGTCGGCTGCCGCTACCTCGGCGACGAGGTGATCGAGGGCGGCAATCGGGTGGACGACGCGGTGTACTTCGGTGAGCGCTTCGCGCGTGCGGGGATGGACTTCCTGTCGATCTCGAAGGGCGGGAAGTTCGAGGACGCGAAGCAGCCGAAGGTCGGGCACGCCGCGTACCCCTACACGGGACCGAGCGGTCACGAGTGCATGCCCACGGTCCACATCGACGAGGTCGGTCCCTTCTCGCGCAACGTTCCGCTCGCGGCGGCGATTCGTCGCGCGATCCGCGCGGCGGGACTCTCGACTCCGGTGATTGGCGCCGGCGGATTGTGCAGCTTCGCGCAATGCGAGGGACACCTCGTGCGCGGCGAGCTCGACTTCGTCGGCGCCGCCCGGCAATCGCTCGCGGACCCGGATTGGTGGCGAAAGATGGAGCTCGGCGAGGGC
This sequence comes from Deltaproteobacteria bacterium, assembly GCA_020854145.1. Taxonomy (GTDB): domain Bacteria; phylum Myxococcota_A; class Polyangia; order Polyangiales; family JADZFZ01; genus JADZFZ01. Next base: position 12,930 of record JADZFZ010000607.1, read on the forward strand.
GACGCGATTCGCCGGTGCAAGATGACCAATTATTGCGAAGCGCTCGACCAGCAGCACAAACAGGTGACGTGTCAGCTCTGGGATCGGGAAGGGCTCGACGAGCCCGGGGTGACACGGTCACACGACGGCAAACGGCGACTGGTACCTCCTCCGTGGTCCCCTCGATCTGGTTGAGTCGGCGAGACAACCGCAGCTCGGAGGCGCGTCCCCTTCTCTCGTTGGCGTGCTTGCGAGCAATGAGCCGCGGACACGTAGGGACCGTTCGCGCCGCGGTTCGAGCCTAAAACGCGCCTCCGAGCTGCGTCGTCCTCGGTGCTCTGCAAGCGGGGCACCAACGGCGCCGGGGACGGAGCATTCGCCGCAGGTCGGCGATTCGCCGGCGTTTGCCGCGATGGCGTGCGTCGGCGCGCTCGGGATGGAGCCCGCGGCGAGCCGAAGTCGGAGCACATGGTGCGACGAGTGCTCCGGCGGAGCCGGCGCGAACGGCTCCCATCTTCCGGCGCGCGACCATCCCTGTTACTCCTCGGGGCCGGATGAGCGACGACGCAGAGCAGGCGAAAGCCGACGCGGAACGAGCGAAGGCCGAGAAGACCCTCGAGGTCCTCAAGTCGCAGCTCATGGTCAAGCCGAACGACCCGTTCCGGCGCTTCATGATGGCGCAGGCGTATCGCAACCTCGGCCGCCTCGAGGAAGCCATCACGGACTACAACAAGGCGATCGCCGGCGATGCGAAGAATCCCGAGTTCCACTACAACCTCGGGGTTGCCTACAGCCTCGCGGGTCGGTGGAGCGAAGCCTCCACCTCGCTCTCGCAGGCCACGAAGATCAAGCCCGACCACGTGGAGGCGACGTTTCGGCTGGGTCGCGCCGAGGGAGAGCTCCAGCGTTGGGACGCGGCGGCGACCGCGTTCCGCCGCACCGTCGAGCTCAAGCCGGATTACCTCGACGCTCTCGTCGCCGGAGGCGAGGCGTTCACGAAGCTCGGGCGCCCCTCCGACGCCACCGACATGTTCGCCCGCGCTGCGGAGCTCTCGCCGAACGATCCGGAGCTGCTCTACAAGCTGGGCGAGGCCCAAGCGGGCAAGGGCCGGTGGGACGACGCGCGCGCCGCGCTCGAGCGGAGCCTGGGCATCCGGCACGACGCCGCGCACGTGCACGCGCTGCTCGGCGACGTCTATCGCGAGCTCGGTCGCGCCGAGGACGCGGTCCGTGCGTATCGGCAGGCGGTGATCCTCGATCGCGACTGCGAGCGCGCACACCTGGCGCTCGCGCGTCTCGTGGCGTCGCTCGGTGGACGCGACGCGGAGGCCGTCGATCCGTTCCGCGACGCGATCCGTCTGACCCCGACCGATGCACGTCGTCACGCCGAGCTCGGTACGGTGCTGCACCGCTTGAGCCGGTATCAGGAAGCGGTGGACGCGTGGGGCGATGCGGCGCGTCTCGTTCCGAGCGATGCGCTCGCGCTCAACGGCAAGGGCGCGGCGCTCAACGCGCTCGAGCGCTACATGGAGGCGCTCGAGACGCTCGAGAGCGCGACCCGTCTCGACCCGCGGTGCGCCGTCGCCTTCGCCAACCTCGCCACGACGTACAAAGGGCTCGGTCGCACGGCGGACGCTGCGGCCGCGCTGCGACAGGCCATCGCGCTCAACCCGAACGACGCCGAGATCCGGTTCGTGCTCGGGTGCCACCACCGCGAGCTGCGGCATCCGGAAGCGGCGATCGAGGCGTTCCAGCAGGCCATCGATCTCGACCCGAAGCACGCTGCCGCGTGGCTCGCTCTCGGCCAGGTCTTCGCCGAGATCGGGCAGCGAACCGAGGCCGTCGACGCGTTCAAGCAGGCGCTCAAGCTCAAGCCGGGTGCCGTCGAGGCGCACTTCGGCCTCGGCATGGAGTCGCGCCGGCTCGAGAGGACGCTGGAGGCGATCGAGGCGTTCAAGGAGACGCTCCGGCTCGAGCCCGATCACGTGGAGGCGGGCTTCCAGCTGGCGTCTGCCTACTCCGCGCTCGAGAAGCACGACGAAGCGGTGGCCGCGTTCCGCAACGCGCTGCGCATGCGACCCGATCACGTCGAGTCGTTGCTGGGGCTCGGCGCGGAGCTGAGCGCGCTCGGTCGTCACGACGCCGCGCTCGAGGCGCTCGAGCGAGCGGTCGATGCGCGACCCGACGATCCCGAAGCGCTCGCGCGGCGCGGTGTGGCGCTCAAGGAGCTCGGCCGCCTCGACGAAGCCCTCGACTCCGTGAAGCGCGCGCTCGAGAAGAAGCCGAACGAGGCGCGTTACCACCGCTACCTCGGGATGGTTCACGAGGCGATGGGCAAGCACGCCGCCGCGATCGAGGCACTCGAGCAAGCCATCTGGCTCGCGCCCGAGGATGGTGACGCCCACCGCGTGCTCGGCCAGACCTTGCTCGCGCTCGGTCGGTCGCAAGAGGCGATCGACGCTCTGCAGCAGGCGATTCGCAAGAAGCCCAAGGACCACGAGTCGCTCCACCTGCTCGGGGTCACGTATCGGAAGCTCGGCCGCAAGACCGAAGCGCTCGAGCGTTTCCAGCGCTGCCTGGAGCTGCACCCGGAGCACCCCGACGCGTTGTTCGAGGTCGGCACCGTGCAGCACGAGCTCGGCAGGAAGGAAGACGCGGCGCGCGCGTTCCGCGAGGCGACGCGCATCCGTCCCGATTTCGTGGAAGCGTACGAACGCGTCGCCGCGACCTACCGCGAGCTCGGCAACCACGCCGAGGCCATCAAGGCGCTGCGGCAGCTGGCGCGCCTGCGCCCCGACGATTACGTCCCGCACCTCGAGCTCGGCCGTGCCTACGCCGCGCTCGATCGGCACCACGAGTCGGTCGAGAGGTTCCGCGAAGCGGTCCGCCTCGCGCCGCGCACCGCGATCTGCCACGCCGAGCTCGGCCGCGGGCTGCTCGCGGTCGACCACGTGACCGAAGCGCTCGACGTGCTGCGCGAAGCGGTCCGATTGGACGACGACGCGCTCGCGCCGCGTCTCGCGATGGCCGACTGCTACCTGAGGCTCGGCCGCCGCGACGACGCGCGCGCGACGCTCGAGGAAGCGACCAAGGTCGCGCCGACCAACGCCGATCTGCTCGAGCGCATCGGGACTCTGCTCGCGGAGGAAGGCGCGACCGACCGTGCGCGCGAGGTGTTCGAGCGGGCGATCGAAGCAGACCCCAAGCGCGTGGGAGCGCTGCGTGCGCTCGGCCGACTGCTCGTGACCGCGGGGCGGCCCGGTGATGCGGTCAACCGCCTCCAGGCGGCGATCGCGCTCGGTGCGGACGACGCGGCCGTACAGCTCGACCTGGCCACGTGCCTCCATGCGCTCGACCGCGTGGAGGAAGCGTTGGCCGCGGCACGCAGGGCGCAGCAGCTCGCGCCCGACGACATCGACGCGCGCCGATTGCTGGCGAGGCTCTACGCACGGGCCGAGCTCCATCGCGAGGCAGCCGACGGCTTTGCCGCAGTCCTCGCGAAGGCGCCCGACGACGTGGTCTCGCTCGTCGGCGCAGGGGCTGCTCGGTTCGCGCTCGGCCAACCCGACGAAGCGGCGAAGCACCTCGGTCGCGCCGGTCGGCTCGATCCGGAGAACGCGGATGCCGCGCTGCTCGAGGGGGCCGCGCTCGATGCGCTCGGCCGCTACGACGAATCGATCGAGGCCTACCGACGTGCGATCCGCGTTCGCCCGGGCGACATCGAGGCGCACTACAAGGTCGCCGTCGCGCTGCAGCTCGTCGGGCGATACGCCGAGAGCGTCGAGCACCTCGAGCGGGCGGTGCGTGCTCGACCCGACCACGCCTACGCTCAGTACAGCCTCGGGGTCGGGCTCCTGCAGCTCGGCCGTCGCGCGGAGTCGGTCGCCGCCTTCGAGCGCGCGGCCACGGCGTCTCCCAACGACGCCACGATCCGGTACGCGCTCGGGTTCGGGTACGCGCAGCTCGGTCGCAACGACGATGCGGCCGACGCGCTTCGCTACGCCGTCGCGCTCGGGATGGACACGGCCGACCTCCACTATCACCTCGGAGCGCTCGTCGAGCAGAGCGGGCGCCGGGCAGAAGCGGCGGACAGCTATCGACGCGCCCTCGAGCTCGGTGCCGCCCATGCGGACCTGCCCAAGCGATTGGGTCTGGCCTACGTGGAAGCGGGCCGTCCCCGTGACGCGCTCGCGCCGCTGCGCGAGGCCATCCGTCGCGAGCCACGCGACCCGTGGCTGCGTTACGAGCTCGGCGTGGCGGAGATGCGCAGCGGCAGCTGGGACGCCGCGTTCGAGCAGTACAAGGTGCTCAAGACGCTCGACGGTCCGATGGCCGACCGCCTCTTCATGCTCCTGCACGCCTGAAAGGCGTTCTTGCACCGATGAAAGCGCGCGCGACGACGCGACGCGGTTCTCGCAATGATCTCGTGACGGCGCTCCGCGTCGGGCCGTGGCACGCCGTCTGCTGAATGACGGCTCAGGCAGCGCGACTCGGAGCGACCCCCCCCACGCTCCGCACGCGCTGCCTTTTTTCTTTCCGTCGCGTGGTAAGAGTCGGCGCCATGCCGACCGCCTCCGACGCGAAGCCGTTGACCGAAGCCGAGATCGTCGAGCTGTGCCGCAAGCACACGCTCTTCGAGTGGAGCGCCCAGGCAGCCATCGACCCCATCCCGGTCGCGGGCGCCAAGGGCGTCTACTTCTGGACGCCCGAGGGCAAGCGGTTCCTCGACTTCAACAGCCAGCTCATGAGCGTCAACGTCGGGCACGGCGATCCGCGCATCATCGCGGCCATCGCCAAGCAGGCGGAGCAGCTCGCGTACGCGAACCCGTACCTCGCGCACGAGCCGCGCGCGCGCCTCGGAAAGAAGCTCGCGGAGCTCCTGCCGGGCGACATCGACCACGTGTTCTTCACGAACGGCGGCGCCGAAGCGAACGAGAACGCCGTGAAGATCGCGCGCCAGTACACGGGTCGGCAGAAGGTGCTGGCGCGTTATCGCTCCTACCACGGTGGGACCGCGGGTGCGGCGACGTTGACCGGAGACCCTCGGCGCTGGGTCGCCGAGCCCGGCATCCCGGGCGTCGTGCGCATCCCCGAGTTCCATCGGTGGGGCAAGGCCCAGCCCGAGCCGGTCGACGAAGCGCTCCGCGGCGTCGAGGACGTCGTGATGTACGAAGGCCCGCAGACGATCGCCGCCATCCTCGTCGAGACGGTGGTCGGGACCAACGGCATCCTCATCCCGCCCGACGGCTACATGCAGGGCCTCCGCGCGTTGTGCGATCGCCACGGCATCCTGCTGATCTGCGACGAGGTGATGGCGGGCTTCGGGCGGACCGGGAGATGGTTCGCGGTCGATCACTGGGGCGTCGTTCCCGACCTCATCACGATCGCGAAGGGCCTGACCTCGAGCTACGTGCCGCTCGGCGCCGTCGGCGTGCGTCCGGCGATCGCGAAGCACTTCGACCAGCGCATGTTCCCGGGCGGGCTCACCTACAACAGTCATCCCATCGGGTGCGCCGCGGCGCTCGCCACCATTCGCGTGTACGAAGAGGACGGTCTCATCGAGCACACGCAGCGGATGGGCGAGGTGATGCGTCGTCACCACGAGGCGCTGATGCAGAAGCACCGATGTGTGGGCGCCGTCCGCAACATCGGGCTCTTCGGGATCATCGATCTCGTGCGGACGCGCGAGCCGTTCGTTCCGCTCGCGCCCTTCAACGGCACGAGCGACGAGATGAAGATCGTCGCGAAGCATCTGCGCGAGCGCGGGCTCTACACGTTCGTGCGGTGGTGCTCCGTCATGACGAACCCACCGCTCTGCATCACCGAGGCGGAGCTGGCCGAAGGATTCGCCATCATCGACGAAGCCCTCGGGCTGGTGGACCGCGCGCTCTAGAGCGGTACGCAGCGCTCGAGGAGGCAGTAGGTTCCGCGCGGGCACTCGACGTCACACGCGCCGCAATTGGCCGAGTCGTAGCGGAGGTCCGCGCACTCGAGCGTTCCGTCGGCGCCGCAGTCGGGATAGTCCCCGGCGCAGACGCATCTGCCTTCCGCGCACGCTTGCCTCGGTCCGCACGAACGGCCGCAACCGCCGCAGTGTCGCGGATTGCTCTGCGTGTCGCGGCAGGTCCCGTCGCAGGGCTCGAGCCCGGCGTCGCACGCGGCGCGGCACGCTGCACCGCCGGCGAATCGCTGACAGACGGGAGTCTCGCCCTCGCACACGGCCGTGCACGCGCCGCATCGATCGGGCAGGTCGAGCGCGTAGCAGAGCCCGTCGCACACCTGCCCGCCGAAGCACACGGGCCGACCCTCGCGACATACGAAGCCTTCGGGCACCTCGGCGCCGCACGCGCCGCAGTTGTCCGGATCACTGGCCCAGAAGACACAGCGCCCCTCGCACAAGATCGACGGCGGGGCCGCGGCGCAGCGGCCGTCGAGACACGTGGGCGCGATGCAGAACGGCAACGTCCAGCACGTTCGGTCGCACGATCCGCAGTGAGCGGCGTCGGTCGCGAGGTCGACGCACGCATCGCCGCACCGCACGAGGCCCGTGCGACACGTGCACTCGCCGCTCTCGCACGTCTCGTCCGACGTGCACGCGCGGCCGCACGCACCGCAGTGGTCGGGATCGCGATCGAGCAAGGTGCACCGGCCGTCGCACCTGGCTTCACCCGAGCACGTCGAAGGGACGCATTCAGAAAAAATACAACTCTCGCCGATCGGGCATACAGCGCCACAGGCTCCGCAGTTGCTCGCGTCGTTGCTCGGGTCGATGCACGTCCCGCCACAGGCGATGGCGCCGTCGTCGCAGCGACACGTGGAGCCTTCGCACCGCCCGGAGGCGCCGCACGACCGATCACAGGCTCCGCAGTGTGCGGCGTTCGTCGAAGAATCGACGCACGTTCCGCCGCATCGTATACCAGGAAAATCACAAGTGTCCTCGACGCACTCGGCGTCGACGCAGATCTGGCCGAACGTGCATCGACGTCCGCACGTGCCGCAGCTCCGGCGGTCGGAGCGAAGGTCGACGCACCGACCCTCGCACGCGACTTCGGGCGGCTCGCACGACGGGGTCGGACCGCTGTCCGTGCACATCGAGCAACGTGCGTCGGCATCCGCGTCCGGCGTCGTCGCGTCGCGGGGGAGCTCGGCGTCGAGTGCGTCGCCGGCGAGATCGGGCGCGCCGTCCATGGGACCAGCGCCGCGAGCGCCGTCGCACGCCGTCACGCACGCTGCGGTCAGCGCGATGAGCCGCCACGTCGTCACGGATCAAGTGTCGTCGGCAGGCTCGTCGAGGTCGAGCACGAGCAGGTCGTCCGCATCGTCGTCGCTCTCCGCTCCACGTCGTGTTGCGGCGACCTCGCCGTGCTCGTCGCGCGCTCCGACGGGCCGTGGAGCCCGTGCGGCGTCCGCAGCTGCTTCGGCCGCGTCGGTGCGTGTCGGCGCGCGAGGTGCGGGGCCGGCTCCCTCGGGCGGGCGAGGAGGCGTCGGCTCGACGCTCACGGGCTTCCCTGCCTCGGGAGTCCGCATCGGCGGCGCGAACGTGGCCCGGCCCGCCGAGAGATCGGGATGGGATCGGCGCCTGGCCAGCGTGCGCGCGCGCGAAGCGGCGTCGTCGGGCGCGATGCGGACCCGGCCGCTCGCCGCGTCGAGGTCCTCCGGCAGCCGGTCGCCGCTCGGCGACGCACCCGGTGAGGGCGCCGTGATGATCCGGCCGCTTGCCGCGTCGAGGTCGTCGAGGCCGCGGATCGTACGGAATCGCCCGCTCACGCCGTCGGGATCGTCGACCGATGGCGGTCCGGACGACGGTGGTCCGGACGACGGTCGCTGCGATGCGCTCCTCTCGTCGTTGCGCGGGATCGCGCGGATGAAGAGGTTCGTCGGCTCTTCGTCGCCGCCTTCGACCGACGGCGGGCTCGTCGAGGGGGAGGCCTCGGCAGCCGGATCGTCGAGCGTGCTCACCTCGTGCTGGCGCCACTCGGGCACGTCGCCCGGCAGCTCGGTGACCGCGGCCAGCAGGCCGCGTCGCGCGCGGCGCAGGCTCGCGGGATCGAGCACTTCCAGCAGGGCTCGGCTCATGTCGTCGACCGTGGCGAAGCGTTCGCCGAGATCGCGCGCCATCGCGCGGAAGATCACGGCCTCGAGATCGACCGGCACGTCGGGCCGGCGCCGTCGGATCGGCTCGACCGGTGCTGCGATGATCGCCTGGAGGAGCGCGTTGTAGTTGTCGGACTGGAAGGGCGGCTCGCCGCACAGGGCTTCGTAGAAGATCACGCCGGCGGCGTAGACGTCGACGCGCCCGTCGAGGTGCTTCTCACCGCGCGCCTGCTCGGGAGACATGTACGACGGCGTGCCCATGACCGTGCCGGTCTGCGTGAGCCCGGACGTTCGCGACTCGTGCATGAACTTGCTGACGCCGAAGTCGACGACCTTCGCGCTGACCTCGCTCCCCTCGATCGCGACGAAGACGTTGTCGGGCTTGAGGTCACGATGGACGATGTGTTGCGCGTGCGCGGCGGAGAGCGCGCCGAGCACGTCGAGCACGACGCACGCGACGGTCTCCGGGTTGAGCGGACCGTAGAACGCCATGAGCCGTGACAGGTTCGCGCCGCGCAACAGCTCCATCACGATGTAGGGCTGCTTGCCCGGCTCGAGGCCGCCCATGTCGATGACGGGCACGATCCCGGGATGACCGATCGTGCCCGCGGCGCGGGCCTCCTGGACGAATCGGCGGACGGAGTCGCCCCTCTGGCTGAGCTGCTCGTGCAGCACCTTGATCGCGACGCGGCCCCTGATCTTGAGGTGCTCGGCTTCGAACACCGTGCCCATCCCGCCTTCGCCCAGTCGGCGGACGAGCTTGTACTTCCGATCGAGGACCGCGCCGACCTCGAGTCGCTCGCGCGTCACGGGGCGAGCATACCCAAGAGCGAGCGCGGTGAGGTCAGCCGTCGTTCGGGCCGCGGTCGGATGGCTCGATCTCCGAGCCGATCGACACGGCACCGACCCCCAGCCAGACGACCGCGCCCGCGCCGAGCAAGATCCCTGCTGCGCGTTTGCTGTCGCCGACGGCGTAAGCGAGCGCTGCGGCGACGAGCACGACGGCGGGGAAGATCCGGAGGAACCACTTCACGCCCGGCAGTATAGGCGCGCGATGGTGGCTGTCGAAGCCACCCGAGAACGGGTACCCTCCTCCGTCTCATGCGCATCCACGGCTACGGACGGACCCACGTCGGCCAGGTCCGCCAGCAGAACGAAGACTTCCTCCTCGTCGATCCCGAGTTCGGTCTCTACATCGTGTGCGACGGGTGCGGCGGTCACGCGGGTGGCAGCATCGCCTCGCGAACCGCGGCGCTTTCGGTCGAGCGGTCCCTGCAATCCGGCCGGAGCGTCATCGACTCCTTCCAGGACACGCCGGCGTCGCGGGCCGCGGTCGTTCGGCTCGTCGAGGATGCGGTGCAGGACGCGTCGCGCGAGATCTTCAAGCTCGCCTCGGCGGACACGAAGAACGCCGGCATGGCGACGACGCTGACCATGCTGCTGACCCTCGGCGACAAGGGCCTGATGGGCCACGTCGGCGACAGTCGTCTGTACATGTTCCGCGACGGGCAGCTGCACCAGCTCAGCGAGGACCACACCTACGTCAACGAGCTGATCCGCCGCGGCAAGGCGACGGCCGAAGAGGCCGCGGCGAGCCCGTACGGTCACGTGATCATGCGCGCGCTCGGTCCCGAGTCGACGCAGGTGGACACGCTGCTCTTCGACATCCTGCCGGGCGACGTGTTTCTGCTCTGCTCGGACGGCCTGATCCGCCACGTCGAAGATGCGGAGATGCCGATCATCCTCCAGGACTCGCGCACCGAGCTGCTACCGCAGCACCTGGTCGAGCTCGCGAACTCGCGGGGTGCGGAGGACAACGTGACGACGATCGTCGTGCGCGTGGAAGCCGACCAGGACGACGAGGTCCTCGCGCAGCGCCGCACCATCGACGTGCACGCGCAGCTGCACGCGCTCAAGGAGGCCTCTCTCTTTCGCCACCTCGATCTGCGCGAGCTCTGCGCGGTGCTCTCCGTCACGTCCGCCGCGGCAGCCGAGGCGGGTGAGGTGGTCGTGCGCGAAGGCGGGCCCGGCGAGCGTCTCTACCTGGTCACGGACGGCGAGCTGGTGGTCTCGCGCGGCGGGCAGGAGCTCGCGCGCGTCACGCGAGGCAGCCACTTCGGCGAGATGGCGCTCGTCAGCCAGCGACCGCGCAGCGCGACGGTGACGGCGGCGACCCCGGCACGGTTCCTGGTGCTCGATCGCGAGCGCTTCGAGCGCCTCATCCGCAACGATCCACGTCTCGGCATCAAGCTGTTGTGGAGCTTCGTCGAGGTGCTCTCGACGCGTCTCGACGAGACGAGCCTGCTCTCGCAGCGATAGGCGCCGCTCGCCGCGATCAGGGGCTCGCGCCCCGCGACCTCGCTTGCCACCGCGACGTCGGCGAAGGCGCGCGCTCGCGCCCGAACGGCCGCCGATCGCGAGAACGTCGCGTGGCGTCGACGACGCGGATGAGCTGCACGCGCACGCGTCTCAGGCCCCGTCCTCGGGCATGGCACTGGAGCCCGCCGTCGATCGGATCGTCCACACAGCCTGCTTCGTTCCACGGCGTCGCGACGTCACCGACCTCGAGACGCCAATCGGCCTGAATCGCGTCGCGTCGTCCGACGACCTCCGGGGGTGGCGGCGGGAGGTCTCCGCGACGAGCGGCCGCGAGGGCAGCGTCGTCCACGGTCCGGTACCCGGACGAGCGCTCGACCCATGCACCCGACACGGCACCCTCCGGGTTGTACGTGACCCTCACATCGACGCGGTACCAGGTCGTGTGCGCGTGCAGCGCGTTCTGCGCTTCGGCCATGTGCAGCGCAGCCACGCCGTCGCGTCCGATCGATCCTTCGAGCATGTCCAGCGGTCGGACCGCGGCCTGCGGCACCGGCGTCTCGGGGGGCCCGTACCGCCCGAGCTCGTCCATGACCTGTTGGATGACGGTCATCGGCGCGCGACGCTCGCGCTCGAGCCGCGCCAGGTCGGGACGAAATCGCTTGCGCAGCCGGCGCGCCACGGTCTGGTACCAGGGGTGCGCGCCCAGCTTCGACAGCGTGCCCGTGTGGAGCTCGTCGCGCAGGTGGGTCTCGAGCGCCTGACGACCGCGCTCCTCCATCGTCTCGGGGGGTGGGTCTTCGGGAAGGATCCACCCCGCGGCACGCGCGATCGGCACCCGCGGAAGCAGCTCGACGTCGCCGCTGCCCGGGCTTCCGCCGCCCGCGCGCCGCGGAGGCGGCCCTTCGCGGGGCTGCTCTGGATCGGGACGAGCGGCGTCACCGATCGGCTGGCCCACGGGCGCCCGCGGCTGTGCGCGACCCGGCGCGGCCAGTCCGAGGACGAGCACCATCCCCGCCGCCGGTCGGCCCGCGCGAAAAGCCCACGATGGCGATCGATCCGGCAACACCGCCCCGAGGCCTTCTACGCACGAGCCAGGGGTTGCATTCCCGGTTGGCGAATCGCGGTGATCGATGCGAGCGTCTCGCGCATCGAGACGAGCCCGATCGAGATTGCCGCACACGATGGGTGGCGGCTCCGCGGCGACCGCATCCGACCCGACGGTCCGGTCGTCGCGCGGGCCGTGCTCGGCCACGCCATGATGGTCGACCGTCGCACGATGGATCGTCCTCGCGGTGCCGGCCTCGCGAGCGTCCTGGTCTCGTCGGGGATCGAGGTGCTCAACGTCGACCTGCGAGGGCACGGCGACAGCGGCCCGTCGGCGCGCGACGGCGGCCGGTTCGCCTACGACGACTTCGTCCGGCTCGACGTCCCGGCCCTCGTGGCGCACGCACGCGGTCTGTCGCCGCGCGTGCCGCTCGTCGTGGTGGGCCACTCGCTCATGGGCCACGCGGCGATCCTCGCGGCGGGCCTCACCCCGTCGCGCGCGCCGGATGCGATCGTCGCGCTCGCGGCGAACTTGTGGACGCGGAAGCTCGAGCCCTCGACGGCGCTGCGATGGGCCAAGGGCGGAGCGCTCGTCGCGTGGGCTGGAGTCATGCTCGCGCGCAATTCACGTCCTTCACTTGCGCCCGGGCGTGTTGCGACTTCGCCGTCGCCCGCCGGCCGCGGGCTCGGGCTCACTCGGAACTCTGCGCTGGCTGGCGGGGGCGATGCAGCAGACGAGTCCCGGTTGGCGAGACTCGCCAGGCTCGGATCGGAGACCGAGCCGTGGCCGTACGTGCGCCAGTTCTTGCGGATGTACTTCCGTAATCACATCGCGAGCGCTGACGGGTCCATCGACTACGAGGCCGCGATGGGACGCGTCGCGGTCCCCGTCCTGTCGGTCGTCAGCGACGGCGATCGGCTGCTCGCGCGACCCGCATCGGTCGATGCGTTCATGGCGATGCTTCCGCCTGGGCGCGTGACGCATCTGCGCGTGAGCGGCTTGGACCACATGGGGCTCGTGGTACGGCCCGACGCCGCGCCGGTATGGATGGAGATCGCACGGTGGATACGGGACCGGGCAGGGCGCGCTGGGTCGTCGCAGTAGCCGTCGTCGTGGTGCGAGACGGCCGCGTGCTCGCGCTCCGACGCGCCGCCGATCGCGACGCGGGCGCGGGCGCGTGGGAGACGGTCTCGGGTCGGGTCGAGCACCACGAGACGCTCGTGGAAGCGGCCGCGCGCGAGTGCCGCGAGGAGACGGGCTCCGCGCCGGTCGTCGACCCGATCCCGGTCGCCGCGTACACGGCGCGCCGCGCCGGCGAGCCCATGGTCGTGATCGCATTCGCTGCAGCGGCGACGACCGAGACCGTCCGCCGATCGGCCGAGCACGATGCGCACGCGTGGCTGACCCCGGACGAGATGGCGACCCGCTGCCCTTTCCCGCAGCTGGTCGCCGCGGTGCACGATGCCGTGGCCCGGTGCACCGCAGCGTCCAATGTGACGAGCGACGGCGCGGTCGGTTACGGTGACGACGGAGGCGAGGTTCGATGACCGGAGAGCAGAGCCAACCGCGCAAACGGCGCTGGCCGATCGTGCTGGGCGTGGTCCTGGGTCTGCTCGTCGTGGCCGCCGGTGTGCTCGCGGCGCTCGCGTCGAGCATCGCATCGGGCGTGGCCACGGACATGATCACGAACGGCGCCCGGGAGCATGGCTGGGAGGTGACGCTCGAGCGCCTCGAGCTGTCGCCGTGGAGCGGGCGCGGGTCGCTCGCGTCGATGTCCGCTTCGCGCGGCGACATGCGCGTCGTGGTGCGATCGATGGCGTTCAGCGTAGACGTCCTCGATGCGCTCGGCGGCGACGGCCTTTCGGGGCTGCGCTCCGCGAGCGCGGAGTCGTTCGAGCTCACGAGCGGCGGCAAGACGCAGGTGCTCACGCAGCTCGTGAGCGAGCTCGGGACGGGCGCGACGTGGGCGACGCGACTGCGGTCCCTGCGGGCCACGACCACGCTCGCAGGGCAACCGGTGCCGCTCTCCGGGGCGTCCGTGCAGGGCGGTTTCGACGTGACTGCCGGGCCCGTGGAGGTGCGTGCGGGCAGCTACCAGGTGATGGGCGTCGGCGCCGATGCGCTGGTGCGCGCCGAGGCGCGTGTGGAGCTGCGCGAGGAAGGCGCCGCCGTGCGCGTCTCGACCCGCCCGCGCGCGACCGTCACGCCGCAGGCGGTGGCAAACCCGCTCGGCGCGCTGCTCGGCGCCGCGGGCGCGATGCTCGGCGGCGAGCTCGGCGTCGCCGTGCAGGCCCAGACCGAGGTGGTCCAGGACGGCACCGACCTCTTCGCCATCCTCGGGGTGCTCGCGCGACAGGCGGCCTCGCTCCCCGAGGTCCCTCGCTGACGTCGGATCGCGGGGCCCCGGCGCTCACTCAGAAAGCGGACCGCCGCGACCGGCTTTCGATACACTGCCGCCCATGCCTCTGCGCACTCACGTGGTGGTCGGGACGGGACCGGGCGCCGATGTCGTCGTCACGGGCGCGGGAGTCGCACCCCAACACGCCCATATCCTGCAGCGCGACGGCGCTCTGTACATCCAGGACCTCGGCCAGGGTCAGACCTCGGTGGATGGTCGCGTCCTGGCACAGGGCGAGACGGCAGCCATCTCCGGCTTTCACGCCAACGTCACCGTGGGCGCCGCGCAGGTCGCTCTCACGGACCCCGCCATCGGACAGCTCTTCGTCGAGCGCTCGCCCCTGCCGAGGAACAGCCACGTCTGCCTGATCGGGCGCGATCCATCGCGTTGCCACGTCATCGTGGCGCACCCCACCGTCAGCGGCGCGCACCTCACCCTCGACCTCGCGGCTGGCACGATCACCGATACCGGCAGCCGCAGCGGCACGTTCGACCGCAGCTCGCGTCGCCTTCCGGTCAACATCCCCGAGCCGCTCGACGTCGTCGCAGGCTACTTCGTGGGAAGCGCGTGGCTCGCCACCAAGCTGCTCCTCGATGTCGCCGCCGCGCCACCCGCGCAGGGCGGCGCCAGCGACGCCGCCGCCGCCAGCAACGCGCACTGGCAACGACCCACCGAGGAATCGCGTCCGCAGGCGCCGCAGGGAGGCCCTTCGGGGCAGTTCGCGATGCCGACGCCGCAGCCCCAGCAACCGCAGGCCTCGGGGCCGGTCGGCTTCGGCGGCGCGGTCGTGCCGCCCACCGGAGTGCAGACGCCGATTCAGCCGCCGACGCCCGCGCCACCGGCTCCGGGTACACCGCCTGCCGGGGGCGCTCCCGAGCGCGCGAAGCATCGAACCGTCTTCGGCAGCTTCGATCTCTCCTCTCTGCAAGGGGGCGGCGGAAAGAGCGTGGCAGTCGTCGGGCGTTCGCCCGAGGTCGACATCGTCATGCCCTATCCGCAGCTGTCGTCGCGACACGCGAGCATCGCGACGACGCCGGACGGCAGCCTTCTCATCACGGATCTCGGCAGCCTCAACGGCACCTACGTCCAGGGTCAGCGAATCCCTCGTGGCGTCGGCATCCGGGTGCAGGCGGGCGAACGCGTCTTCTTCGGCCCGTACCCGACCGTCGTCAACATCGAGAACGGCAAGATCACCGCCTACATCGAGTCCGAGCAGAGCGAGTGGTCGGGCAATCTCGTCGAGATCGAGGCGCTGGACCTGCTGCTCAAGGTGCCAGACCGCGACCAGCGCGGGCGCGACAAGGTCCTTCTCAATCACGTCACCTTCAAGTGTCGTCCGGGGGATCTCATCGCGTTGATGGGCCCGTCGGGTGCCGGCAAGACGACCCTGCTGACGGTGCTCAACGGGTACGTGCGGCCGACCTCGGGCGAGGTGCGGATCAACGGCCAGAACCTCTATGCCGTCTACGACGCGCTCCGCGGCAACATCGGGTACGTCCCACAGGACGACATCGTCCACCCCGAGCTCACCGTCTGGGAAGCGATCGAGTACAGTGCTCGGTTCCGCCTCCCGCCCGACTTCTCGGATGCCGAGATCAAGCGACGCGTCGAGCAGACCATCAAGGATCTCGGGCTCGAGGGCGTCAAGAACCTGCAGATCGGCAAGCCCGAGCGAAAGGTCCTCTCGGGTGGCCAGCGAAAGCGCGTCAACATCGCGCTCGAGCTCGTCACCGATCCTGCATTGATGTTCCTCGACGAGCCGACCTCCGGATTGGCGGCGGACGACACCGTCGCGCTCATCGACCTCTTGGCCAATCTCGCCAAGTCGACCGGCAAGACGATCATCGTCACCATCCACCAGCCGGCGCGCGAGGAGTACGAGAAGTTCAATCTCGCGCTCATCATGGGCTTCGGCGGCGAGCCTGTGTACTTCGGCCCGACGGGCAAAGAGAGCTACGACTTCTTCGGGCGGTTCTCGAAGACGCCCGAGCCCGTCGACAACCCACGCGACATGTTCGATCTGCTCCGCGTGCGCGAGGACGAGTTCGTCAAGTCCGGCCAATACCCGAACAAGAGCGCTGCCCGGCTGGCGGCCGCCCAGGCCTGGCGCGCCGAGTACTACCACCAGGACAATCCGACCTATCGACGCATGTACTCCGGGCAGCGGCAGCCCGGCACTCCGGGCAACAGCCCACCGCCGCCACCGAGACGCGCACCCAAGATTCGGCAGTTCGCGCTGCTGTTGAGACGGTACGCCACGGTCAAGGTGCGAGACCGGGTGGGCACGGCAATCCTGCTCGCTCAGGCACCGATCATCGGTCTCTTGCTCGCGATGGTGTACGCGGGCATGCCCGAGACTCCGCACTACTGGTGCAAAGCCACGCTCGAGCGGATCGAGATGAGCGCGATCCAGACGCTCGGCGGGCCGATGAACCCGAACGGCGCCGCCATCGCCCAGTGCCAGCAGCGACACGCGCAGGCGACGCCGCCCGGTCGCTTCAACACCGTGTCCGACTACAGCGGCGCAATCTTCTTCCTCGTCGTCGCGGCGATCTGGTTCGGCACCAGCAACGCAGCACGCGAGATCGTGAGCGAGCAGGCCATCTATCGTCGAGAGCGGATGGTGAACCTCTCGATCATGAACTACCTCTTATCCAAGTTCGTCCTGCTCTCCATCTTCTGCGTCATCCAATGTCTGATCCTATTGGTGATCGTCTACCCCATCGTCGGGCTCGGTGGGGGCGACTACAGCGGCTTTCCGTTGATGCTCGGCATCCTGATCCTCACCTCGATGAGCGCGGTTGCCGTCGGTCTCCTGCTCTCGACGATCGTGACGTCGGGTGAAGCCGCCGTCGCGCTGACCCCGATCGTGCTCATCCCACAGGTCGTGCTGGGCGGACGGCTCGTGCCCATGACGAGCAAGAGCTGGCTCGAGCCCATCATGGCGATCATCCCCGCGCGCTGGTCCTTCGAAGGCGTCATCGCCATCGAGCGCACGCTCGTGTCGGATTCCTGGCTGATCACGTCTTGCCTCCAGTCGGGGCAGAGCATCGAGAACGGCCGGTTCGACTGCGCCATCGAAGAGATCAGGAACGCCGAGGAGGCGCTCGGCGGCCTCGGCTTCGAGACCTACCACCAGCCCGCGGTGGTCCTGATGGTCTTGATCTCCATAACCGTGATCATGCTCATTGCCGTGGCCGTCATCCTGAGACGCCGCGACGCCGTGTGACGCCGGGGTAGCCCGTGCACGAACGAACGAGCCAAACGGTGTGGTTCTCCCCCCGAGCAGGGGGGAGAGCCATCGGGTGTCCCTGATCGGGTGTCCCTGATCGGAGCCCGCCACGCCCTACGACCGAAGCACCTGGCCGGCAGTGAAATTCGAGCGCACCGCAGCGAAGCGAGGACGCGCGAGTCCTGCAGGGGAGTCCGGGGGGATGCGACATCCCCCCGGCGCGGAATCCGAGGCATCGCAGGACCGCTGGTCGATCGCGTTGGCGCTCGGGCTGGTCACGACCGGAGTGCTCGCCCTCGAGGTCGTGCTGAGCCGGCTGCTGTCGGTGGTGACCTGGTACTCGGTCGGCTTCCTCGTTCTCTCGCTCGCGATGCTGGGACTGACTGCGGGTGGCCTGTGGGTCCACCTCCATCCCGAGCGATTCGTGCCCGACCGACTGCGCACGGAGATCGCGCGAGCGTGCCTGTGGACCGCGCTCGCAGTGCCCGTCGCGACCGCGGGCGCTCTGGCGATCCCCGTTCCCCTCGTCCCGAAGCTCACCACGGTTGCCGCTGCGCTCGTGTTGTCTGCGCTCCTGGCGCTCCCGTTCGCCGCGGCGGGAGCCGTCATCGCAGCCGCGCTGTCGTACACGCCCGGCCGCGTCGGGGTGCTGTATGCCATCGACCTCGTCGGCAGCGCGGCTGGATGTCTGCTCGCGTTCCCCTTGCTCGACGCTTTCGACGCGCCGAGCGCGATGGTGGTGTCCGCCGCTCTGCCTGCCACGGGCGCTGCGTTCGTGGCGACTCGCGCTTCGTGGCGTTGGGGGGCGCTGGGTCTGGCAGTCGCGCTCGCCGCGCTCGGCGCGCTGAACGCGACGCTCGAAGACGGCCTGCGGATCACCTACGTGAAGGGGTTTCCCGAGACGACGCGGCCGGTGCTCGAACGGTGGAACACGTTCTCGCGCATCGGAGTCGACCCGGTCGCGCCGCGACTCCCGTTCTACTGGGGACCCTCCAAACGCGCCCCGCGCGACGCGGTGGTGTGGGCTCCGATGCGGATCGACGGCGACGCGGGAACACCCTTGCTGGTCAGCGCGGCGCAACGCGATCTCGAGCACGTGCGGTGGGACGTCACGAGCTTCGGTCACCACGTGGCGTCACGCGGGCAGGCCTGCGTGATCGGTGTCGGGGGAGGGAGGGACATCGCTGCGGCGTTGTCGTTCGGGCACCGACGGGCTCTCGGCGTCGAGCTGAACCCGATCTTCGTCGAACTGCTGCGCAACCCGCCCGTCGAGGCTGCCTCGACGCTGGCAGGAGATCCGAGAACCGAGCTCGTCGTCGACGAGGGACGCAGCTACCTCGCGAGGGCGACCGATCTCCGGTGCAACATCCTCGTCCTGTCGCTGGTGGACACGTGGGCTGCCACGGGCGCGGGCTCCATGGTGCTCGGCGAGAACGCGCTCTACACGCGAGAGGCGTTCGCGCTGATGCTGACGCGGTTGACGCGCGACGGGATCCTGTCGGTGTCACGCTGGTACTCCCCCCGACGCTCGGACGAGACGCTGCGCCTCGTCGCGCTCGGCGTCAGCGCGCTGCTGGAGTCGGGAGTGCGGGAGCCGGGCAGACACGTCGTGCTCGTCGGCTCCGGCGCGGTCGCGACGATGCTCGTGTCGCGTCGTGCCTTCGGCGACGGCGACATCGCGCGTGTGAAGGAGCTGACCGACGAGAACGGCTTTCGGCTGCTGCTCGCTCCCGGTCGTCCTGCGGCGACGGAGATGCTGGGACGGGTCGTCTCGGTGCGCTCTGCCGAAGCGCTCGCTGCCGTTGCCGCCGATGCGCCCTTCGACATCACGCCTCCCACCGACGACCGTCCGTTCTTCTTCCACGTCATCCGACTGGGTGATTGGCTCCGGCCGGCGCGGATCCTGGAGCTGGCCGAGAGCCCTGGGATGGTGAAGGGCAACACCATCGCGATCCTGGCGCTGCTGGTGCTCGGTGCCGTGGTGGCCATTCTCGCGGCCTTGGCCGTCTGGCTGCCGCTGCGTGCGCTCGCGAGACGAGAGCAGTCCGCTCCGCCGCGCGCGGTGCGTCGCGCGGGAGGCGCATTCTTCGTGCTCACCGGCGGCGGGTTCATGCTCGTCGAGATTGCCTTGGTCCAGAGGCTTGGAGTCTTCCTGGGACATCCCACGCTGTCGCTCGGGGTGGTGCTCTTCGGAGTGATCCTCTCGACTGGGTTGGGCGCAGCCCTCTCGGAGCTCTTCGCGTCACGCCGCTGGCGCGGGCTGCTGCCGCTCACTGCCGCCGCGGTGGCGCTCTCGACGGCACCCCTCATGGCCATGACCACCTCGGCCTTCGCGAGCGCCGAGTCGACTGGACGTATCGCGCTCTCGATCGTCCACGTATCCGCGGTCGGTCTGAGCCTCGGGCTGCAGCTGCCGACGGGGATCGCGGCCATTCGACGCGTGGCGCCGAGCATCGCCGCTTGGTGCTGGGGTGTGAGCGGCGCCGCGGGAGTGCTCGGTTCCGTGATGGCGCTCGTCATCTCCCTTCATGGTGGGATCGGCGCGACGATGATCGTCGGCGGCGTCGCCTACGCGCTGGCGGCCTGGCCGTTGACGATCCTGGTTGGGAGGGCGGATGCGAAGGCTGTCTGACTCTTCGCCATGACCCTCGCCCATCGTCTCGACGCGAGCGCGAGGCGTCGTGTCGCGTTCGGACTCGCGCTGGCGGCGGCGGTCGTCGTGTCGTATGCGGGCTCGCTGTCCGGCGGGTTCCTCAACTACGACGACGACTGGCTGATCGAGCGAAACCCGGTCTTGGCCGATCCCTCGCCTGCGGCGCTCGCGACGATCTGGACCGATCTGTCCAGA
>JADZFZ010000608.1 GCA_020854145.1 Deltaproteobacteria bacterium
CCGGGACGATTGCGCGCGTAAGGTGCGACGACGTGCCGGCGTTCGGGTACCCGGAATGCGTTGCTTCGCGCGCTTTCGGGCGATAGAAGGGCGCGTCGCGCGTGAATCGGCGCCGAGCGCTCGGCGTCCACCGGCCAATCGGTGACGCGCGTGTGGCGCGCTCGAACGGGAGGCGGTCGAATGAGTGGGCAGCGGGTGATGCGCGCGGTCGGTGCGCTGGCGGTCGTCGTGCTGGCAGGGGCCGCCGTGGCTTGTGGTCGGTCGCCGCGTCGCGCCTACTACCCGACGGCCGGGTCGGGTGGCGGGACGACGGCCACACCGACGGGGCCGGTGCAGGCCGGAGATGCGCGTGGCCTGTTGAACCAGGCCGATGGCGCGCTCCGCGCCGCGGGCTTCTCGCTCGTCGGCCAGGCCGTGCACGGGCAGCTCACTCCCGGAAGCCTCGTCGGCTACGGGCTCGAGGTGACGCCGGGGCAGTGCTACGCGGTGCTCGCGATCGGGAACCCGCCCGCCGACATCGATCTGACCGTCGTCGATCCCGGCGGCCAGCAGCTCGGCTTCGACGTGCATCCCGATCCGCGTCCGTGGGTCGTCGTGTGCCCGCGGACTGCGGGCCGCATGCTCGCACGCGTCCAGACCACGCGCGCCGCGGCGGCGGACTTCTTCTACGCTGCGTACAGCGGCCCGCGCGGAGCGACCGTCTCGCTCGCGTCGGTGCTCGGCACCCCCGGCGGCAGCGGAGCGTCGAGCGGCGGCGGCACGACGGTGGCCACGGCGGGAGGCGGCGGCGGAACCGTCGCGACGGGAACCGGCCTCGTCGAGAACTTCCGTCTCCTCGACAACGACATGCGCGCGCGCGGCTACGAGCCCTATGGCGAGCCGACGCGCGGCAACCTCACGCAGGGTCAGACGCGCGAGATCCCGATCGAGCTCGAGACCGGGCGCTGCTACGCGATCCTCGCGGTCGGCGACACGTCCGTGCGCGATCTCGACGTTCTGCTGCTCGACTCGGGCGGTCGCCAGATCGACCGCGATCGCGCGCCCGATGCGCGGCCGACCGTGCGCGTCTGCGCGACCTCGACGGGCAGCTTCAACATGCAGGTGCGCATGTTCGCGGGCTCGGGCGCCTTCGCGTACCAGGCCTATCGCTGGCCGCGCGGAACGTCGGGGCCTTTCGGCCTCCGAGGGCTCATCTACGTGCGCCTCGCCGAGGTGACCGCGCTGCTGCAGGTCGACGGCTACGGGCCCGACGACACGATCGATCCCGGTCGCGGCACGTTGCGTCGGCAGGGCGACACCGCGGACGAGTCGGTCACGCTGCAGTCCGGCGAGTGTTACGCGGTCGTCGCGGTGGGGGGCGACGGTGTCGCGGACCTCGACCTCGCGCTCAGCTACGAAGGGCAGGAGGTCGCGACCGACCAATCCGTCAGCGCATTCCCGTCGGTGCGTCATTGCGCGACCGGGACCGGGCCGCACCGCATCCGGCTGCGCGCGGCCGACGGCGCGGGCCCGTACTTCTATCAGGTGTTCCGGCGCGGCGCGGAGTGACCGGGGTCGACTTCGATCACGTCGAGGCTCGCGGGCTGGTCAAGGTCTTCGGTCCGACGCGCGCCCTCGCAGGGCTCGATCTGCGCTTCGAGAAAGGCGCGATCACCTCGGTGGAGGGCGCCAACGGCGCGGGCAAGAGCACGCTCCTCGGCATCCTCTCGACGCTCGAGCGCGCGACCCGCGGCGAGGTCCACTTCGGCAAGGTGGTCGTCGGCGCCGACGTGCGCCCCGACTCCGAGACGCGCGCCGCGCTTCGCGGCCGCATCGGATGGCTCGGGCACGAGTCGATGCTCTATCCCGATCTCACGGGCTACGAGAACCTCGACCTCTTCGCGCGGACGTATGGGCTGTCGGGACGCGCGCGCATCGACGAGCTCGTCGCGCGCTTCGACGCGGCGGCGTTCGCCGACCGTCCGGTGCGCACCTACTCGCGCGGCCAGGGTCAGCGCCTCGCGCTCGCACGTGCGCTGCTCCACTCGCCGCGCCTGTTGTTGCTCGACGAGCCTTCCGCGGGACTCGACCGTGCGTCCACCGAGCGGCTCGCGCGCGCCGTGCGCGAAGAACGCGACCGCGGCGCGATCGTCGTGCTCGTCACCCACGACGCCGACCTCGCTGCGGTGCTTGCGAATCGTCGTGTGGTCCTCTCGCGCGGTCGTGTAGAGGAGGCGCGATGAGCGTGGTCTCCGACACGTGGCTTCTCCTCGGGAAGGACATGCGCCTCGAGCTGCGGACCCGCGAGATCACGGTGACCTCCGGCTTCTTCGCCGTGCTCGTCGTCGTGCTGGCGTCTCTCTCGTTCTTCGCCGACGACCAGGTGACGCGGAAGCTCGCGCCGGGCGTCCTGTGGATCGCCATCGAGTTCGCCGGTGTCCTCGCGATCTCGCGCTCGTGGGCGCGCGAACGGGACGCCCAGGTGCTGCGCGCCCTGCTGCTGACGCCGATGCCTCGCGCCGCGCTCTACCTCGCGAAGGTGTTGGGCGTGTTGCTCTACCTGACCGCGCTCGAGGTCGTGCTCGTCGCGGTCGTCGGGGTGCTGTTCCGCTTCGACGCGACCGAGCATGCCGGCGCGCTCACGCTGCTGCTGGTGCTCGGCACGGCGGGCTTCGCCATCCCCGGCACGCTGTTCGGCGCCATGACGGTCCGCACGCGCGCGGGCGATTTCATGCTGTCGATCGTGCTCTTCACGCTCGCGTCACCCGCGCTGCTCCTCGGAGTGCACGGCACGCGTCAGATCCTGATGGGCGGGACGCTCTCCGACGTGGGCGGTCACCTCCAGCTCCTCGGCGCGCTCGACGCCGTGTTCCTGCTCGCGGCGTTGTGGCTGTTCGAGCCGCTCGTCGCCGACTGATCGTGGAAGGAAGCGATGAAACAGTCTGCAGCAGCCGCCATCGTAGCGCTCGCGCTCGCCACCGCGTGCGGCGGGGCCAGCGCGGGTCACGGCCACGGCCATCACCGCGGCCACGGCGATCGGGTCCCGCATCCGGAGCTGTCGGCTGCGCAGTACGCCGCGATGCTCGACGACCCGGAGCGCGACGCGTGGCAGATGCCCGAACGTCTCGTGCGCGAGCTCGGTATATCGCGCGGCATGACCGTGGCCGATCTCGGCTGCGGATCCGGCTATTTCCTGCCGTACCTCCACGCAGCGGTCGCGCCCGATGGTCACGTGCTCGGCGAGGACATCGACGCCGAGCTGCTCGCGATCGCGCACCAGAAGATCGAGCAGCAAGGTCTGACGACGGTGACGCTGCGCGAAGGCCTGCCCGCCGATCCGCGCCTCGAGGCGGGCCGTTACGACTTCGTCCTGCTGGTCGACACGTACCACCACATCCTCGACCGCCCGACGTTCCTCGGGCACGTGCGCCGATCGCTGCGCCCGCAGACCGGGCGATTCGTGGTCGTCGACTTCCGCGAGGACGCGACGCGCGGCCCGCCCCGTCAGCATCGCATCCCGCGCGCCGACGTGATCCGCGAGCTCGGCCAGGCCGGCATGCGCCTCGACCGCGAGCTGACGTTCCTGCCGCACCAGTTCGTGCTCGTGTTCGCTGCGAGCTCGACGTGAGTCGCCCCTCACCCTGCCTCTCCCCGCGTTGCGGTCTCCCTCTCCCTCGGGGAGAGGGGCCGGGGTGAGGGGAGGCAAAGCGTATAATTGGGCCATGCTTCGACCGCTTCGATCGATTCGTGTCGGTCTCGCGCTCTGCGCGTTGCTCTGTTTCTCCGGGTGTGGCGACGACGACGGCGGGGCGAACGACACCGGGCCGCCTCCGGGCGATTCGGGCCCCGACGCGGCGGCGGACGGCGGCAATCCCGACACGGGTGCTCCCGACGCAGGCCCCATCGAGGACATCACCTTCGGAGAGTCCGGCTCGCTCGCTGCGCCTTCGGGTCGCGGCAGCTTCACGTTCGGCGTCGCGTCCGCGGCCACGCAGATCGAGGACATGAACCCGAGCACGGACTGGTACCTGTGGACCGCGCCCGAGCCGGAGGGTCTGGGCCGCCACACGTTCGTCGCCGATGGGGCGCAGGGATACACGCGCGCGCTGCAGGACGTCGACCTGCTCGAGAGCCTGAACGTCGATCTCTATCGATTCAGCGTCGAATGGGCGCGCGTCGAGCCCGAGCGCGACCAGATCGACGAAGACGCGCTGGCCCACTACGACGCGTTGCTCGACGAGCTCGTGGCGCGTGGCATCGAGCCGATGCTGACGATTCACCACTTCGCGAGCCCCGTCTGGGTCGACGACCCGCGCCAGGGCGGCGCGTGCACCGCACCGAGCGACACGCACCTCTGCGGTTGGGGGCACCCCGAAGGCGGACCGCTCGTCATCGAGGAGATCACCGAGCACGCGCGCCTGCTCGCCGAGCGATTCGGCGATCGCGTGGACGATTGGGGCACGCTCAACGAGCCCATGAACTACCTGCTCGCGAGCTACGGCGTGGGGCTCTTCCCGCCGGGGCGTGCGCTCGCGATCAGCAATCTCGAGACGTTCCTGGCCGTGCTCCGCGATTACATTCGCGCGCACGTCGCCATCTACGAGGCGATTCACGAGGCCGACACGATCGACGCCGACGGCGACGGTCTCGCGGCGACCGTCGGATTGCCGCTCTCGGTCGGCTCGTGGTTGCCCGCGCGCGACAATGCGCCGAGCGACGATCCCGAGGACGTGGCCGCCGCCGGACGCGTCCGCGCCGTCTACCACTATCTGTTCCCGGAGGCCGTATTGTCGGGCAACGCCGACACCGACCTCGACGGCGTCGCCGACGAGGAGCACCCCGAATGGGCCAATCATCTCGATTGGCTCGGTGTGCAGTATTACTTCCGCTCGGGCGTGACCGGTCAGGCGATTCTCTTCCCCGGAGTCGACGCCGCCGTCTGCTTCGGCGATTTCGACCTCGGCTCGTGCGTCCCTCCCGAGGACGAGACGCACTGGATCCCGACCATGCGCTACGAGTTCTGGGCACCCGGCCTGCACGAGGTCCTCGTCGATCTCGGCAATCGCTGGCCCGATCTCCCGCTGCTCGTGACCGAGAGCGGCATCGCCACCGAGGTCGGCCGCCGCCGCAGCGAGCACATCGTCCGCTCGCTCGAGCAGATCGCCCGCGCCCGCGACGAAGGCGTCGACGTCCGCGGCTA
>JADZFZ010000609.1 GCA_020854145.1 Deltaproteobacteria bacterium
CGTCGGGCCCGCCGTCGGGCGTCGCTGCCGCATCGGGCTCCGTCGTGGCGTCGTCGTCGCCGCAACCCGCCGCCCAGAGCAGACAGAGCGCGAGCAGCGCACGCAGCTCCTTCGACCGCCGTGACGTCATCGACCGCTCGCGCCTCACTGTCGCCTCCACATCACTCCACTGCGCTCCGCGGCACGCCGTGGCACTCGAATCCGCCCTTCCCGCGGGCGGAGGTGCGCTGCGCAAGCATGGTGCCACGCACGGCTGCCGCGATTCACCGAAACACCGCGAGCAACAACGCGAGCGCGACGAACCCGAAGGCCGCCGTCGCCACGTACGCACCGATCTCGACCATCTTGCGCGCGCTCGGAGACGCCGGCTTCGCGCTCGGCCCGTCGCCGGCCGCTGCCAGGATCGCCTGCGCCTCCGACTCGGCCGACCACGCCGCGCGCGCGGCGAGACCCGCAACCGCCAAACCCAAGAGCACCAGCGCCAACACGGCGCCGAGACGTACGGTTCGCTTCGATGCTTCGAGCACGGCGGCACGCGCGGGGGCGCCGTGCGTGCTCGGCGGCAACGGCAGCAGGCCCTCGAGCGCGCTCGCATCGCGCGTCGCTTCGGCTTCGGCGTTGCGCGCGCCCCCGAGGCAACGCGCGACGTCCGGGCTCACGGGTCGAAGAACCGGAGGGATCCGCATCCGGTCTCCGACGAGGACGTCGGCGGCATCCGCTCCGAGCAACGTCGGGCTCGCACGCACCGACAGGCGCGCAGCGATCCCCTCGAGACGTCCGATGGGCACCTGCGTCGTCGTCCCGGTCGCGCGCACGCTCCATGCGTCGACCCACCCGCGCGCGGACCATGCGTCCACGCTGATGGCGCGCGGGGCACGGAAGCTCCGCACGCGCACGGCACCCGCCGCGGGGACCGGCTCCGGTCGCAACGCCGCGAGCGCCACGGGAAGACGGATCGTCGCGCGCGCGCCGCTGCCCGTGCGCACCGCGACGGTCGCGTCCACGCCCTCGAGCTGCGCCTCCACGCGCGCGACCGCGCCCGCCGCGAGCGTGAGCGCGGTCGGCGTGACCCGCAGCGCGCCTGCGGGCTCGAGCACGACGGGTCCCAGGTCCGACGCGGCGCACAGGAAGAGGTGCGACGCGAGCGGCGGCACGAGCGCACCTCCTTCGGCGGCGACGACGATGCGGGCATCCCCCGCCGAGGTCGCCCTCGCCTGCGCGGGCTGCGATGGACGCGCGATGGGCGAAGGCACGGACGCGCGCTCCGAGACGTGCACGGTGACCCGCGTCGTCGCGTCGGAGCCGAGGGCGGGCGCGTCCGCGACGAGGGTGATCGTCCCGCGCGTGGCGGCAGGCAACACGACTCGCCCGGTGGCGCTTCCGTCGGGCCCTACGCGAAGCGCGGCCCGCGCGATCTCGCGATCGTCACGCAGCGCACGAACGACGGTCGGCACCCGCGCGATCGCGGCTCCGTGAGGAGCCTCGAGCCCCGTGAGCGCGAGCGTGCGGATCGCCTGGGGGTGTCCCGCCACCATCGTTCGCGGGGCGACGAGCACCACGTCGACGTCGAGCAATCGGCTCTCGGAGAATCCGACGGCGACGAGCAGCAGCGCGGCCGACGCCGCCAGGATCGAGCGCACCCACACCACGCGAGCATCATGCTCAAGTCGCATCGACCCAACAACGTCAGGTCGCCGGGCAGCGCTCGGCGGGGGCTCGCGACGTCGAGCCGTCGGGATCCGCGAGGTCGATGGTATGTTCGGCGCCGGCCATGCGCGCGGGGACCCAGAGGCCGGTGGCTCACACCGATCGAGGCGAGACCTCGGACGACGACGTCCAGCGTCGCCTCTCCGAGTACATCTCGAAGAAGGGCCTCCGGCAGACGCCGCAGCGACGCCTCATCGTGGACGTCTTCCTCCACGCGGGTCGTCACCTCGCCACCGAGGAGCTGCTCGCGGAGGTGCGAAAGCGCAACCCCGCCATCGGCTACGCCACGGTCTACCGGACCCTGCGCCTGCTCGCGGAGTCCGGCATCGCCGAGGAGCGCCACTTCGGCGACAGCGTCACTCGATACGAGCGCGCCGACACGGAGCACCACGACCATCTGATCTGCACCGAATGCGGCACGATCACGGAGTTCGAGGAGCCGCGCATCGAGCGGCTGCAGGACGCGGTGGCCGACAAGCACGGCTGGACGCTCGAGACCCACCGGCTCGAGCTCTACGGGATCTGCCCGGAGTGCACGCGCAAACGAAGGCCGACCCCTCCCCGGGTCCGCAAGTGAGCACCCCTCGATCGCTCACCGCGCCTTGAGGGATCCCAAGTACCGAGCGTCCCGTCACTTGCCGTCGTGTTGAAAACGATTATCGACATCGAGTGACCCTCCGCGCCGATCGACCCTCCAACGGCTCCCGGACGACCACGCTCTCGACCCTGGCCGTGGGAGCGAAGGCCGTCGTCCGTGACGTGCGAGGCGAACGGTCGGTCGCGCGCCGCCTGATGGAGATGGGGGTCTTGCCGGGCACGCCGATCGAGGTCGTGCGCATCGCGCCGCTCGGCGACCCGGTGGAGCTCCGTCTGCGGGGCTACGCACTCTCGATCCGCCACGCGGAGGCCGCGCAGGTCCAGGTCGAGGTGGCATGACCGCGGTGATCGCGCTCGCGGGCAACCCGAACGCGGGCAAGACGACTCTGTTCAATGCGCTGACGGGGGCGCGCGCGAAGGTGGGCAACTACCCGGGCGTCACGGTGGAGCGGCGCGTCGGTAGGCTCGCGCTCGGCGACGGCAAGACCGCCGAGGTGCTCGACGTGCCGGGCACCTACAGCCTGAGCGCGCGATCGCCCGAGGAAGAGGTGGCGGTCGAGACGGTGCTGCCGTGGTCGTCGAGCGGCCAGCGACCCGACCTCGTGGTCGTCGTGGTCGACGCGACCGCGCTCGAGCGAAACCTCTATCTCGCGCTCCAGATCCTCGAAACCGGGCTTCCGGTCGTCGTGGCGCTCGCGATGATGGACGAGGCGAGATCGGCGGGTCTCGAGATCGACGTCGACCGATTGTCGCTCGGGCTCGGCGCGACCATCGTGCCCGTGGTCGCGCCCAAGGGCGAAGGAATCGCGGAGCTGCGACGGGCGATCGAGACGACGCTGGCCGCGGCCGCCGCCGCCAAGGCGACCGGCGAGCCCGGAAGCGCTGCGCTCGAGATCGCGTCCTCGGAGCTCGCGCGGGACGTGGCCGAGGTCGAGCGCGGGGTGCGCGAGGCGCTGCCACGAGAGAGCGACGCCGCCGTCCGTGCGCGCGCCACCTGGGCGCTGCTCTCTCTTGGCGACGACGAGCTGCTCGACGTTCCTCCGGCGGTCCGGCAGGCCGCGCAACGGGTGCGCGAACGGGCCACGGCCGAAGGGCGCAACCTCGACCGCGAGCTGGTCGCGTTGCGTTTCGACCGCATCGATGCCCTCGTGCGGGTGGCACTGAGACGCCCGAGCGTTCCGAGACGGAGCTGGACGGATCGGCTCGATGGCGTGCTCACGCACCGCGTGCTCGGCGTGCTGGTCTTCGGCGTCGTGATGCTCGTGCTGTTCCAGGCGCTCTTCGCATGGGCCGAGCCGCTCATGGCGGGCGTCGAGTGGGCCGTCTCCGCGACACAGGGCGTCGTGCGCACGGTCGTGCCGCCCGGACCGCTCCAAGGGTTGCTCGCCGACGGCGTCGTCGCGGGCGTCGGCAACGTGGTCGTCTTCGTCCCCCAGATCGCGATTCTCTTCTTGTTCCTCGGCGTGCTCGAGGACAGCGGTTACCTGGCGCGCGTCGCGTTCGTGATCGATCGC
Organism: Deltaproteobacteria bacterium; assembly: GCA_020854145.1. Taxonomy (GTDB): domain Bacteria; phylum Myxococcota_A; class Polyangia; order Polyangiales; family JADZFZ01; genus JADZFZ01. The sequence goes on from JADZFZ010000609.1 coordinate 3,819, forward strand.
GTGATGGCCGGGGTGGGATTACACGGCCGCGCCTTCGTGCCTCTGTTGTCGGGATTCGCATGTGCAATCCCGGCGGTGATGGCGACGCGCACCATCGAGAGTCGGCGCGACCGCCTCGTGACCATGCTCGCGCTGCCGCTCACGTCGTGCAGCGCACGCTTGCCCGTCTACACGCTCGTCATCGCGACGGTGTTCGCCGGCGACCGGAAGGTGCTCGGCATCCTGTCGCTCGGCGGGCTGGTCATGCTCGCGATGTATGTGTTGTCGGCCGTGGCCGCGTTGTCCGCCGCGGCCGTCTTGAGACGAACGGTGTTGAAGGGGCCGCGTCCTCCGCTCGTGCTCGAGCTGCCGCCCTATCGACGACCGACCGTCCGCAACCTCGCGCTCGGCGTCTGGGCTCGCGTCAAGGCGTTCCTGATCGACGCCGGCACGGTCATCCTCGCCATCACGATCGTCCTCTGGGCGCTGCTCGCGTACCCCCGGAGCGACGAAGTCTCCGCTCGCTACGACGCGCAGCGTGCGGCAGTCACCGAGACCGGCGAGGAGCGTGACGCGCGGATCGCACACATCGACGCCGCGGAGGCGCGCGAGCAGATCGAGCACAGCGCCGGCGGACGGCTCGGGAGGATCATCGAGCCCGCGATCCGGCCGCTCGGGTTCGATTGGAAGATCGGAATCGGCCTCATCGGCTCGTTCGCAGCGCGCGAGGTGCTCGTCTCCACCCTCGGAATCGTCTATGGGATCGGCGATGCCGACGAGGAGAGCGAGCCGTTGCGAGAGGCGCTCCGCAGCGAGCGTCACCGCGACGGCGCGCTGGTGTTCACGCCGCTCGCCGGCGTTTCGCTGATGGTCTTCTTCGTCCTCGCATGCCAGTGCATGAGCACGATCGCCGTCGTCCGGCGCGAGAGCGGATCGTGGCGCTGGCC
>JADZFZ010000610.1 GCA_020854145.1 Deltaproteobacteria bacterium
GATCCCGCGTCGGAGTACCCAGCTCGACCCGAGTGGTACTTCCTCGGCCTGTTCCAGCTGCTCAAGTACTTCGAAGGACCGCTCGAGCTCGTCGGCACGGTCGTGTTGCCGGGGCTCGTCGGTGCGTTCCTGTTCGCCCTGCCGCTTCTCGACCGCAAGCCGAGCACGCGCGTCCGGGATCGATTGCCCTGGGTCGGAGCCCTGGCCATCGTCGGGCTCGCCGGCGCCGCGCTCACCGGGCTCGCGTGGGTCACCGACGGAGCGGATGTGGCGTTCCAGCGCGCGCGCGCCGACGCCACCCAGCTGGCCGAGCGAGCGTCGCTGCTCGCGTGGCGCGGCGTTCCACCCGAAGGGCCCCTCGCGATGCTGCAGCGCGATCCGTCCACACGCGGCCCGCAGCTCTGGCAGGAGCACTGTGCCTCGTGCCACTCGCTCGGCGGCAAAGGAGGGCTCACGGCGCCGGATCTCGGCGGCTTCGGGTCGCGTGCTTGGATCCGCGGCATGCTCGCCGCTCCCGACGCCCCCCACTACTTCGGCGGCACGGAGCTGCGTGGCCAGATGCCCTCGCAGGCAGCGCGCCTCGGCGAGACTGGGATGCGGGCGGTCACCGAGTTCCTCTACGCCGAGGGACGCGAGGCCAGCGATCCTGCCGTCGAGGAGTCGGTGCGCCAACAAGGCGAGCAGCTCTTCCGACAGCGCTGCATGAACTGCCATCTGTATCGCGGAGACGGCTCGTTCATCGGGACACCCGCACCGAACCTGACGTACTACGCCTCGCGCACCTGGATTCGGAAGCACATCGAGAATCCGGCGTCGCCTGCGACCTACGACACGCTCAACCGCGGGATGCCTCGGTTCGACGATCAGATCGCTGCGAACGAGATCACGCTGCTGACCTCGTGGCTTCGTCGTCAGCGCCTCGCGTCGCCATCGCCGCGGCCCAGCGCGCCTCCGCGCCCGACCCCGGCCGGACCTGCGCCCGCCCCCCGGTGAGCGCGACGCTCGACCCTCGGACGAGGGTGAGCCCGCCTCCCACGCCCCGGAGTCGAAAGGACGCCACACTGCGCCCCGCGAGCCCTTCGCTAGACGCTCGGGCGTGTTGCGACTTCGCCGTCGCCCGCCTTCGCGGGCTCGGGCTCACTCGGAATTGACCAGCTTCGTCGCGTTCGTCTAGGATGGCGGCAATCGAGCAGCTGAGCATCGGACGCGAGCTCCCGAGCGTCGCAGGAGCGAAGCCGGGACGCGCCGGACATGCCGGAAGCAGGGGATCCGAGAGTCCCCGGACGAAACACGGAGGAGGCGGGACGATGAGTTTCTGGTCGGATGCGAGCCCCATCACCAAGGGGCTGATCGTCGTCGGTGTGTTGGGGATCCTGTACTTCGGCGTCGCCTACTTCGCGAAGCTGCCGCCCTTCAGCAACACGTACGAGCAGGTGCAGCAACGCGGCATCGGAGCAGGCTGATCGGCGAGCCGTGACGTCCGTCGGGAGGCTGCCCTCCCGACGGGTGCTCGTCCGCGCTCGGGCGCCGTTCCGACGCACGCCTGCGTCGGGCGCAGCTCGGTGCCACGGCACTCAATCGCCCAGCGCGCGCGCGAACACGTCGCCCACGACGACTCTCGCGCCCCAGACCTCGGCTCGGCCGTCCGCCAGCCGCACGACGGGCTCGAGCCAGACCTCCGAGACTTCGCGCGATCGGTCGCGCACGAAGGCGCCGACTCGCACGAGCAGATCGCGGAGCGGTTCCTCGATCCGCGCCAGCAACGGAGCTCCGGCGAGGCGGTCCAGGGCGCGTCGCACCATGGCTGGCGATGCGGGCAGCATCAGCGTCGTCGCGTCGCGCGCCGCGCGACCGTGCTCGTCCGCGAAGGCGATGTCCGCGACGACGAAGCCCGCACGGTGGACGCGCGCACGCACGGCCAGCCTCGCGGTCACCACGGCCGACCGGGAGACCGTCGCACCGAGCACGCGTGCCTCCGGCGACAACAGCTCCGCGCGCAACAGCAGCTCGCGATAGGCATCGCGTGCACCCGATGCGTGACGCAGCCCATCGATCGCGAGATCGGGGTGCTCCGTGAAGCGCAAGTCCGGCGACGCCAGCGCGACGCGTGCCGGGAATCCGACCTTCGAGGCCGCGGAGGCCGCCGCGCTCGGGCTCGAGCACATGATCTCGGTAGGGAACGGCAGCCCGTACGGAGCGAGCGCCGCCTTGCTCGCGGGGTCCGACAACGCGCGCGCGGGCCCGAACAACACCTCGAGCGAGGCGTCCGCGTTCTCGACGAAGAGCTCATCCGCCGCCGACACGCGTTCGGCGGCGGCCGCGTCGCGCAACGCCAGCACCGCCTCCAGCACCGATTCCGCGTCGCCCAGCGGGATCGCGGGCGACATCGTCTTCCCACGCCTCGCCAGCGCGATGTGAGGGCCCTGTCGAACGAAGCGCCCTTCGGCGCCGCCACCCTCGATGCCCGCCAGCCGAGCCTGATCGTGCCCACCGAGGCCCGCGAACGACGCGAGCCACGGACGCTCGACGCCGTGTGCGAGCAACGTCAGCGCCGCGGCGAACGCTCCGCAACCCGTCACGATCGTCACCCCGACGTCGCGCGCGACCACCACGTCCTCGTGCGACGCCAGCGGGCGCGCCACCAGCGCGACCATGCGGCGAGGGTCGTGCGTCGCCAACGAAGGCAGCTCCCGGGCGGCGCCCTCGTCCGCGACCAGCACGCCTACGGTCCCCGTGCTCGCGGCGTCCGCCGCTGCACGCACGGGCTCGGCGGCGACCCTCGTGATCGCGCGTCCCCCGAGCGCCGCGATTGCCGCGGTGACCTCGTCGACCATGGTGGCGTCGGGCACCACGATCGTCGGGACCTGCCGCGCCGCCCAACCCGAGTCGGCGCCGCGGGTGTCGCGGAGCGCTCGTTGGTCGTCGCGCGATCCCTTCGCAGCCATCGACCGAGTCTAGACAGTGCTCGCGTACAGGCGCCATTTTCGCGCGAAATGCCCAGAAACGCGGCCAACCACCGCCATCGGTCGAGTCGCCGCCCGCTGCACGCGACCGTCGCGCCCGCTCGGTCGGCGCGGCGCCCGGCTTGCCGTGAAGTCCCGCCGCCGCCGCGCAAGCTGGTACCCTCGGCGTGTGACTGGGATCGCGGCTGCGCATCGCGCGCTCGCAGCTCTGCTCTCGGCGGCGCTCTTGATGCCGGCCGCGGTGCGCGCGCAGCAGGAGCCTCCGGGTCCCGGCCAACCGCCGGCGACACCCCCGTCGCCGGCGCAGCCCGAAGCGCCCCCGCCGTCGCCCGAGTCGCCGGATCTCATCCGACAATCGCGCGAGCACTTCGATCGCGGCGTGCGCCTCTACGCCGCGCGCCAATACCGCGAAGCCATCCGCCAGTTCGAGCTCTCGGCCGCCCGCGTGCGCGGGTCGAGCCCCGACCTCTGGTACAACATCGCGCGCTGCTACGAGCAGCTCGGCGAGTACCTGGCCGCGGTCGAGCACTACGAGCGCTACCTCCGAGACCGTGCCGATCCGCCCGACGCGGCGGCCGTCCAGTCCCAGATCCAATCGCTGCGCGCGCGCCACGAGGCGGAGCGACTCGCCCGTCAACAGCGCCCGGAGAGCGCGACGCTTCGTGTGTCCACGCCCCGCGGCTCGAGCGTGACCATCGACGGTCGCGACCGCACGCGCGCCGTCGCGAGCGACAGCGGCCTCGTGCTCGGCGCCGGCACCTACCGTCTGCGCGTCGAGCGCGAAGGGCACGTCCCGTTCGTGGCGCGCGTCCCCTTGCTCGCGCGACAGAGCTTCACCGCGCAGTCCACCCTGCCGCACGCGACCCGCTACCGAACGACGCGGTCCTCGCGTCTGTGGACATGGATCGTCGGCGGCCTCTCCGTCGCGTCGCTCGGCACCGCCGTGTACTTCGGCGTCGATGCGAGCTCCGAGCTCTCGGACGGTGCCCGCGAGACGGCGCGCGATCGTGCTGCGATCAGCGACGCGTTCCTCGGCGGCGCCGTCGGGCTCGGCGTGGCCGCGGTCTTCCTGTGGTTCGCGGAGGGTGCGAGCGGCGAGACCGAGCAGGTCTCCGGCACGCCTGCGCCGAGCCCTCCCGCAGCAGCGCCGCGCTGACAGCCGCGCTCGGCGCGTTTCGTCAGCGAAGGACCGGCCAGAACGGAGCGAGGCGGCGACGCTGACGGCGGAGCATCTCGCCCACCGCCGTGCTCGGTGACGCCGCGGACGGCGGCTGCGCGAGCGGCGCATCGCCCTCGGGCAGAGCGAGCGCCTGCACCGTGGAGGCGAGCGACTCCCGAACCGCCTCGAGGTCGTAGCCGCCCTCGAGCGCGACCACGACGCGGCCGCGTGCGATCCGCGAGGCACTCCTCGTCATCCAGGCGTACGTCTCGGGGTCGAGCGCCAGGTCGGTGAGCGGATCCCAGCGGTGCGCATCGAACCCCGACGAGACGATCACGACGTCGGGCGCGGCATCGGTTCCGACGGGCTCCACGATCTGCTCGAACGCGGCGCGGTAGTCCGCGGGTCCCGATCCTGGCGGCATCGTCAGGTTGATCGTGTGCCCCAGGCCGTCCGCCTCGCCGATCTCGACCTCGGCGCCCGTGCCCGGGTAGAGCGGCCATTGGTGCAGCGACACGAACAACACGCGCGGATCGGACTCGAAGGCGTGCTGCGTCCCGTTGCCGTGGTGCGCGTCCCAGTCGAGGATCATCACACGTCGCGCCCCCGCTGCGAGGACCTTGCGCGCGGCCACGGCCACGTTGTTGAAGAGGCAGAAGCCCATCGCGCGATCGATCTCCGCGTGGTGCCCGGGCGGCCGAACGAGCGCCACTCCGACGTCCGCCTCGCCGTGCAGCACCGACGTCGCCGCGTCACAGACCCCTGCGGCAGCCGCGAGCGCGGCACGTCCGGTCCCGGCGCTGAAGTACGTGTCCGCGTCGAGATGCCCCTCGCCGTGGGCGATCCGCGCCAGCGTCCGCTCCACGTACTGCTCGCTGTGGACGGCGGCCAGCTCTTCGGGGGCGCACTCGCGCTGGGCGAGCGTACGGGGTTCCCAGAGGTCTCCCAGGACCGAGGCGGCGTCGGAGAGCCCGCGCCGGGCCGCCAGCAAGCGGGCTGGGCTCTCGGGATGGCCTGGCTTGACGTGGCCATCGAACAGCTCGTCATCGACAATCGCCGCCTTCACCGTGGGCAGGTTAGCGCCCTTCGCGCGCTTCTGCGCTCGACGTGCGCCACGCCGGGGTAGTATCGCGTCGGCGGGGTTACGCCGTTCTCCACTCGGCTGGCGCAGAGCGGGCTCGGCGCCATCCGGCAACACGAGGGGACGACTGGAATGCGGTTCAAGATCACTGCTGGAAGCCTCGTGGCCGTCGTGCTGCTGGGGCTGGCTTGCTTCGGTGTCGTGCGACTCCAGCTTCGTGCAGGGGCCGAGGCCGACATCGAGGCCGAAGGCCCGCGTGTACGCGAGCTGGTGCGCACGATCCGCCGCGCGGCGGCGCTCGATCTGGTCCGGATCGCGACGACACGCGCAGCGACGAGCGGTCTCGTGGAGGTGTTCTCGGGCGTACAGGACTCGCGGCGCAACCGCGCGTACGACGAGGCGGACCGGTTCGCTCAAGAGCTCGCGAGCCCTGCCAACGGTGGGCGCCGCGCGGACCTCGTCGCGATCCTCGACGACACCGGACGCGTGCTCGCGCGGGATCTCGACCGCAACGCGCTCGTCGATGCCGACTTCCGCGAGCGAAGCCCAGCGGTCGCCGCAGCGCTCGCCGGCACGGCCGGCTACGACATCGTTCGGCAGCAGACGCTGTTGCTCGAGCTCGCCGTGGCGCCGATCCGGTCGCGCGAAGGGGGTGTCCTCGGCGCCCTCGTGGTCGGGTTCGATCTCGGCAACGGCACCGCGAAGGACACGGCGGAGCGCACCGGCGGGGGCGTCTCGTACCTCTTCGGCACTCGGCAGCATTCGACGTCCCTCGAAGGCTCGGCTGCCACCGACCTGCGCACCTACTTCGAGCAGGGGGCCGGCAAGACGGCGCTGCAACGGGTGATCGCCTCGGGCGATCCGGCCGTGCTCGGGGAAGTCTCACTCGGCGGGCGCGCCTATCACGTGACCGTGGGCGCGTTGCCCGTCGACAGCGGTCAGCGCACCGCAGCGTTCGCTGCGCTCGTCGACCGCGACGCCAAGCTGGCCCGGGTCGGGGCCGCCAACATGGTGCTCCTGTTCACCGCGCTTGCGGCCATCGCCGTCCTGATCTACGGCATCGTCCTCGGCGGCGTGCTGCTTCGTCCCATCGAACAGATGGAAGAGGGCATTCTGCAGGTCATCAACGGTCGCACCGATCTGCGGCTCGACATCAAGAGCGCCGAGCTCGGTGGCCTCGCCTACCGGGTGAACCAGCTGCTGAACATGATGACGGGCGTCAGTGAGGAAGCCGAAGACGAGGGCGGCTCGGGGGGCGAGCCCGGTGGGTGATCGATGGGACTCTTCGATTTTCTCGGAGGGGGCTCCGACAAGGGCCTCAAGAAGCACGCGTCTCGTGTAGCCGACAAGCGCGCGCAGGCGCCCGACCGCGCTGAATCGATTCGGCACCTCGCCAACCTGAAGAACGCCGGCGCAGTGGAAGCGCTGCTCGTTCGCTTCTCCTACAAGGTCGACCCGAGCATCATCGACCAGGAAGAGAAGGAAGACGTCTTCAACGCGATCGTGGACTCGGGCGCCGACGTGGCCCTCGAGCCCGTGCGCGCGTACTTCCGCAACCCCAGCCGCTCGGTCAACTGGGCCATCAAGATCCTGGCGCATCTCGTCTCCACCGACGAGCTGGTCGACGAGATCCTCGAGGTGCTCGCGGGGATGGACGTCGAGTACACGCGCGACCCCGAACGCAAGCAGCAGCTGATCGCGGCGCTCGAGGACATGCGCTCGCCGAAGATCGCGCCGGCCGTCGTGCGGTTCCTCGAGGACGTCAACGAGACGTCCCGATTCCATGCGGTCGGTGCGTTGCTGGGCCAGCAGGCGCGGGACGGAGACCCGGCGGCAGGGTCGTCGGGTGCCGATCAGCCCAACGTCTTGGCGGTCCTCGCCGCGCGTCTGCCCGTCGAGGAGAGCGTGCGCGTGAAGGTGAGAATCGCCGATGGGCTCGCCGAGGCCGGCTACGTGTACGAGCCCGGTGCCGCTCGTGAGAGCGCGGCCAAAGCGCTACCCACGGACTTCGCCATCGACCGCGAGGGCCGCGTCACCCGCAAGAAGTGACGCGGACCCGCGAGCTCTGCGTCCGAGCCAGACGTGCGGGAGCGGCGTAGTCGAACGCCGCTCCCCACGAGCTTCAGTCGCCGATCCCCACCGCGGTCGGCAGGTGGAACACGAAGCCGATGCTGAAGATCTGGTTGAAGTGGAAGAGCCGATCGTCGCTGTCGATGCGACCGTCGGGGAACTCGTTGTCCGCTCCGGACTCGTCGGTGCCGCTCGTGTTCCACGCGAAGGGCAGGGCGCGGTACTCGAACGAGAGCCCGAAGAACCCGGTGATGTAGAACGTCAGGCCTGCGCCGAACATCGGCGCGAAGGTGACGCCCGACGACTCGCGCGTCTGCGTCGCGAGGCACTCGCCCGACGGCGCACCCGCGCCCGGACAGACGGAGCCATCGACCTCGGGACGCTCCTGCAGGCCCACCGCGGCACCGCCGGCGAAGATGTACAGGTCCGTGTCGAGGAAGAGCTTCTGGAAGAGAGCCAGCTTCCCGCGCAACGGGATGAACGTGAGCTGCCCGCCGGCGATCCACTGGATGACGCCCGTCTGCTCCGTGAAGCCCGCACCGCTCGGAACGCTCAGCCGATTCTGCGGGGTCGACTGGAGCGCGCGCTCCTCGACCTGATCGGCGACCGACGTCGAGACCTGGAACGGGCTGAAGCCGCCCCACACCCCGAGCCCCAGCCAGTCCGTGAAGTGGTACTGGAGCTGGGCTCCGAAGATGAAGTGCCGGTTGTACTCGTCCTGAATCGTGATCGACGCATGCGGTGCGATCGTGAAGCGTCCGCGGCGATGGAGCCGGAGTCGCCGCACGGCGGGGGCGCCTGCGAGCGGCCCGCGGACCTGCACTTCCTGTGCGGCGGCGATGCCGGGTTTCATCACGTCGAGGCCGGCGAGCGTCGCGGCGACCGCACACGCGCAGACGAAGATCCGCGCGACCATCGCGCGGGAGGGTGAGCTCTTCTGCATCGGGCCATTGCTCCGTCGGTGCATGTTGCCGCCGCTCATCGGGGCCGCTCGTACGTGAACTCGAAGGGGAAGAAGAGGCTCAAACCGATGTTCAGCGCGACGTGATTCGTCAGCGCCGCATCGCCTTCCCAGGTGGACTCGTTGTTGCGGTCGGCGCCCGTCGCGATGGTCTGCGACTCGAGCTGCTCGAGGTAGATGTAGTCGCGGAGCTCGGCGCCGATGGCGAGGAATCGAGTGACGAACACGCGCAGACCGAGCGCGACGTTGAACGCGATGCGGAAGCCGTAGTCGAACGTCCGCACGTCGGGATCGAACACCGGGATCGGTCGGGTGCGGATGATGCCGACGCCGCCCGTGACGTACGCGTCCCAGTGGAAGATGAACTCGTTGAACATGGCGAACTTGCCGTAGAGCGGCACGTACGAGAAGTTCACGGCGGCCGCGAGCTGGTACTCGTTGATGGGCGCGACGAGACGCGTCGCACGGCCCGCGCGGAAGTTCAGGTCGCTCTCGATGTCGAGCTCCTGGTACCAGACGAAGTTGAGGCCGACGGCCAGGACGTTCGTGAACCAGTAGTTGAGGCCGACGCCGACGCCGTAGTGGCTGACGAACGGGTCGTTGAGGCTGAATCCGACCTGGGGCGTGAGCTCGACGCGACGCGTGCGGAGCGCCCAGATCTGTTGGACGGCATAGATCTCCTCGACCAGCTCGCGTCGGCGCGCGGTCGGCGCCGCGGGCCCCGCTTCGGGCCGGCGCTCGGTCGCGAGCTCGCCGATGATGTCGCCGCCGCCTTCTTGGCCGGCCTCGCCGCCTCCCTGTCCGGCTTCGCCGCCGCCTTCCTGGCCGGCCTCGCCGCCGCCCTCTTGACCGGCTTCGGTCTCGGCCTGCTCTTCCGTGAAGGTCATGTCCTGCGCACTCGCGACGCTGCTCGAGAGCATCGCGAAGACGACCGACAACCCGACCCATGCGCGATTCATCTTCACCTCGAACGCTCCGACCTTCTCCTCGGACGCCCGCTCACCGTTGCCGACCGAGTCTCAGCTGGGCGCGGCGGAACACAACGTCATACTGCAAAGCGGCAAGCCTTATAGCACGGCCAGAAAACGCCAATCAACAAGATTCTTCGTGATTCTGGGGACAGTAGGCCCAGCAGAAACCGCTTGGAAAAGGGAGATCTCATCCGGCCTTCGGGTCACGCGGCCCCGCTCGGAGCCGATCGTCGCCCGGGGACGGCAAGCCCCAGCCAACCCTGCTCGCCGAGGCGCACACGTGTTGCGGTCAGGCTGCGATGGACTCCTCCTCGTCGCGCGCGAACAGCGCTTCCGCGAACGCCTCGGCGTCGAACTCGCGCAAGTCCTCCACGCGCTCGCCGATGCCGATGTAGCGGACGGGGATCTTCATCTCGTCGCAGATGCCGAGGATGACTCCGCCCTTTGCGGTTCCATCGAGCTTCGTCAACACGATGCCCGAGACCTCGAGCGCTTCGTGGAACTGCTTCGCCTGCTGGATCGCGTTCTGCCCGGTCGTGGCGTCGAGCACGAGCAGGACCTCGTCGGGGGGCGCGCCGAGCGCCTTCTCCACGGTGCGACGCAGCTTCTTGAGCTCCTCCATCAGGGGAGACTTCGTGTGCATCCGGCCCGCCGTGTCGGCGATGACGACGTCGAAGCCATCCGTCTTCGCCTTCTGCACTGCGTCGAACACCACCGAGCTCGGATCCGTTCCGTCCTTGCCCTTCACGATCGGACACTTGGTGCGCCGGGCCCAACCTTCGAGCTGCGCGACCGCGGCCGCGCGGAACGTGTCGCCGGCAGCCAGGAGCACCTTCTTCTCGCCGGTGGTCGAGAGCACGCTCGAGAGCTTGCCGATCGTCGTCGTCTTGCCGACGCCGTTGACGCCGACGAACAAGAACGTCGCCGGCTTGTTGCGCATGCGCACCGGGCCGCCGGGGATCGAGAGGATCGCGGCCGCTTCTTCGCGCAGCGCCTTCCACACCCGGTCTTCGTCGGCGAGCTCCTTGCGCGAGAGGCGGTCGCGCAGCTTGTCCAGGATCTTCTGAGTGGTCGCGACGCCGACGTCGGCCTGCAGGAGCACTTCCTCCATCTGGGAGAGCAGCTCGGGGTTGATCTCCTTCGAAGCGCCGAAGAGCTTGGCGAGCCGCGCGATGAATCCCCCGCGTGTGTTGGCCAGGCCTTTCCGGATCGCCGCCACGTCCTCCTGCGAAGGCTTGCGTGCGGAGGGGGCCGCCTTCGCAGGCTCCGCGCGCTCGGCTTTGGCGGGCTCGGCCTTCGCGGGCTCGGCCTTGGGCTCGGCTTTGGCGGGCTCGGTCTTGGCGGGCTCTGCGCTCGGCGGCTCTTTGCCGGCCGGCTTCTTCTCGGCTGCTGCTTTGGTGGGCTCGGCCTTGGTCGGTTCCGACGGCTTGGCCTTGTCGGCCTTGTCGGGCTCCGGCTTGGGCTCTGGACGCGGCTCGCCGAGCTGATCGGGCTCCTTCTTCCGCAACAGGAAGAACGCTGCGATGGCGACCACGACCGCAACGATGACGGCGACGATGACGACGGGATTGTCCATCGGTCCTCGAGCGACCTCTCCGAGTATCGCGAGACTCTTTCACGCGCCCACCCTCGCGGCGTGGATCACGCGGCGCGGCTCATGACCGGCGGGCGACTATAGGAACGTGGCTGAGACAGAGTCAACGGGTGCGCCGCGGAGCGCTCGGCAACACGCGTTCGAGCGCCTCTCTCGCGCGGGCAACCGACGCCGGCGACGGAGGCTCGGCTCCATACGACGCCTTCTCGGCGATCTCGACCAGCTCGTCGAGCCGCGCCGCGCGCCTCACGGACGCATCGCGCGCCACCTCGCGCGCGGTGGACACGGCGTACCGCTCCTCGCTGACGAGGCCCGGCACCACCGCCGACCGGAAGATCCGCTCGATGCGACGTCGCCGGCTCTCGAGCTTGACGTCGAGGCCCGACCACTCGCCCCGATGCGGGATCGCCACGTGGGAGCGCTGCGCCTCGTAGCCCTCGGACTCGATCGTGATCGCGAGCCGGCCATGCGGCAGCTCGTCGATCACGAAGTCGCCCGCGGCATCGGTGACGGCGTCGACGAGGATCTCGTCGCCTCTCGTGATTCGGACGACCGCGCCCTCGATGGGTGCGCTCGCCGGGTCGTCGACGTCGGAGACGCGCCCGGAGATGCTCGTCAGCATCACGCGGGCGCGGGGCGGGCTCAGTCCGAGCGCGATGCCGGGACGGGGGGGCGGTGCGGGCCTCGTGCGCTTGGCCTGCTCCCTGTCGGCGGGACGTTTCACGAGCTGGGCCGCCGCCAACAACAGCGCAGTCCCCGCGACGATCGCGGCAATCCACGCGACGGGCACCGGTCGCGGCGGGATCACGCGGACGATGACCTCGGGTGACTGCGCGGGCTCGCGCCAGGGCACGTCGGGGACGTAGCGCGCCCCCAGCCGCAGCGTCCCTCTGTCGTCCTCGTCGAGCGGGAACGTCATCGAGAACGCACCTGCGCGATCCGTCGTCGCGGTGCCGAGATGTCGGGAGCCCGCGAACACGCCCACCGCCGCGTCGCGCACAGGACCTTCGTGGTCGAGCAGCTGCCCGTCGAGTGCCACCGAGTCACCGGGCGCGAGCGACACGCGGTCCGCACGAAGCGAGAGGAACGACGGGCTGCGCACGAGCACGCGATGGGTCGTGCTCGCGGCGTTCCGGCGCGCGTCTCCCGCGAACGACGTGCGAATCGTCCGCGCCCCTGGCCTTCCGAGGCGGGCCGTGGGCAGGGTGAAGGTCCAGCGACCGCTCACGTCGGTCGTTCCGCGGGCGAGCTCGGCGTCACGCTCGTCGGTGACGACGATCGGCAGGCCGACGCTCCCCTCGTCCGAGAACGCCGACAGCTCGACGCGGATCTCGCGCGTCGTGACCACGACCTGCCGCGGACCGACGAGCTGGAGCGTGACATCGGCCTTCCCGAGATCGACGGCGCGCGTGTAGGTCGTGCTCGCGTGAAGCTCGTCTCCCGCGTACTCGACCACCAGGCGCGCGGTTCCGGGCGCGACGGGCATGATCACGCCGAAGTGCCCGGCGGTGTCGGTGCGAACCCGTCGAGCCACGGCAGTCGCGGCCTCGGGGGCGATGACGACCTCGAGCTCCGCGCCGGGCAGGCCCATGCCGAGATCGTCGCGCAGCGTCCCGCGCACCTCCACCTGCACGAGCGATCGGCCCGGTGTGGCAGCGTGCTGCGCGACGGTGACCGTCGCAGACACGGCGCTCGAGGCGCGCACGCGTACCCGCGGCTGGGCGTGGGTTGGCAGGGTTGCGCCCATCGCCACGGCGCCCGGAATGATCCCCAGCAACGCGAGCACGCGAAGGATCGAATGAGAGCGTTGTCGAGTGCGTCGCATCGGTGCGAAGATGACTGCGTCCGAGGGCTCTAGGTTGTCCGAGCGAACGACGACGCGGTCAAGGGCACGTTGCACGACCGTCTCGCAGCATGCCGGGCGAGCCAGCGTCGCACGTCATCACACGTCCACCGGGGCCCGTACGCGTACCGTGCTCGTGGTCGCGATCGCCGTGGTCGCGGCGATCGTCGAGCTCGTCGCCTGCGACGCCGTGCTCGCGCAGGGGCGGACGGAGTACCTCGTGCGCATGCTGCGAACCTCGTCGCAGTTCCGCGTCCGGCTCCAAGCGGCGCTCTCGCTGGGTGCGCTCGGTGATCGTGCCGCGGTGCCGGCGCTCGCCGACGCGCTTCGCGACGACGAGGCCGCGGTCCGTGCGGCGGCCGCGGCCTCGCTCGAAAGGTTGGGCGACCCCAACCCGACCGCGATCACCAACCTGCGGGCTCTCTCTCGCGATCCCGAGGCGAGCGTACAGGCAGCGGCGCGGCGCGCGTTGCGGGCGCTCGAGCAAGCCGCCCGAGCCAGCCCCTCGGTGCCGACGACTCCCACGCGACCTCCGGCCGGCGGCGGTGGCGGTGGCGGTGGATCGTCGCGCTACTACGTCGGGCTCGGCAACATGGGCAGCAAGGTCTCCGGCGTCTCCGCGGCGACGCTCGCGAGACTGCGCGACGTGATGCGTGCGAACGTGTCGGGCATGTCGGGCGTCGTGATGGCGCCCGATCGCGAGTCGAACGGCAGCGCGACCCGGGTCATCCGCGATCGCCGCCTCACGGGGTTCTATCTCGACGGCGCGCTCACGTCGCTCGGGCCGTCGGGAGGCGGGCTGCGCGCCGAGGTCTCGGTCATCGTCGGTACGTACCCGGGTCGCGACATCCGCGTGATGTTGCGCGGCGCGGCGACGGTGCAGGGCGTCGACATCTCGACCGCGAGCGCAAGACAGCAGGCCGAGTCGCAGGCGATCGAGGCAGCGGTGCGCAGCGCGCTGCGACGTCTCGGAGGGGCGTTCGAGAGCTCGGCCGCCACGGCGAGAGCACCATGAGGATCATCGTCGCGTCCGGAGGTCGCCACGTGCGCGCTGCTCGGGGGTGCCCGAAAAGTGGCCTGCACGTGGCGGCACACCCTACGATCACTGCCATGGCCGACGGGACGCCCTGCGGGTCACGCCCTCAAGCTCCGCCGCGGGGGGCGAGACCGTCATGAGCAGCGACGGTCGCTCAGGCACCCATCAAGGCCCCGGCGGGGCCCCGCCGAAGAGGAAGCTGCGCAACTTCCTCCTCGATACGCGCTTTCAGCTCAAGTACACGGGCTACGTCGTCGGCGTCGCCCTCGTCATCTCGGTCGTCCTCGGCTACTTCGCGATCGACTTCTCTCGAGAGGCGAGCGCCACGATCGACGCGTGCAACGCGCAGACGTACGGCGACCGCCCGGATCTGCTGCGATTCATCCAAGAAGAGAGTCGCCAGTTCGACATGAAGGTCACCTACGCGATCGTCGGGGGGCTCACGGCGCTCATCGTGGTGCTGGCGCTCACCGGGATCGTCGTCACGCACAAGGTCGTCGGCCCCGCGTACAAGCTCCGCCGTCTCCTGCGCGAGGTCGGCGACGGAAGTCTCCGCGTCGAAGGACGTCTGCGTAAGGGTGACGAGCTCCAGACGGTCTTCGACGGCTTCGACTACATGCTTCGCCGACAACGCGAGATCCGCACGGAGGAGGTCAAGCTCCTCGAGCAGGCGCTCTCGGCGCTCGCCGCCGATCCTCCCGACCGCGATGCGGCTCGTCGCACGATCCACGAGCTGCGCGATCGGATCCAGAGCAGCATCGAAGGGCACCCGAGCGAGAGCTCCGCGTCGCGCCCGGTGCCTGCGATCGCCGACAAGAAGGCTACCTCGTCCTCGTGACGGGTCAGAACGCGGCTTCGTAGTACTCGAGCTGCGTCCCTCCGCGTCCATCGCCCACGAGCGTCGCGACGTCGAACCGCACGGATCCGCGCCAACCGCGCTGTTCGATGAGCGCCGCCGCGCTCCGGCGGATGCGCAGCTGTTTGGCGCGGTCGATGGTCTCGGCGGGATGGCCGAAGGCAGCGGTCTTTCGACTGCGCACCTCGCAGACGACGATGAGAGCGCCGCGTCGCGCGACCAGATCGATCTCGAGGCGGCCAGATCGAACGTTGCGCTCGAGGATCTCGAAGCCGAAGCTCTCGAGGTAGCGCGCGACGGTGTCCTCCGCCGCGCGCCCTTTGGCGACCGTCGAGCGGTCGCCGCTCGACGAGCGAGAGGTCAGGTCCCTCGCTTGATGCAGTAGCTGCCCCGAACGCCGTCGCCGCCGGTCTGGAAGATCTCGCGACACTCGTAGCCGTCCGGGCACTCGCACAGTCGCGCGCCGCTCTGATCGGCTGCGCAGCGACACGTGCAGTAGACGCCGTCCTCTTCGTCCTGCGTGCGCATACCGAGCCCGCTCGGCACTCCCTGGAACCGATACACGAGGCAGACCCGCGTACGGCACTGGAGCGAGCTCGTCTCGAGGTAGACCTCGGTCTCCTTGAAGCCGCCCATCGGCACGTTCTCGGGCGTGCACGGATCACCGACGCCCGGCGCTTCGCAGCCTGCGGCCGCCGAGACTGCCCCCGCCAAGACCCCGGCCAAGACTGCCCGAGCCACGATCGCCACAAGCGAAGCGAGGATCGATCGATGACTCATGGGTTTGCGTTCCACGGCACTCATCTCCTTCGTCGCCTCGAGGTCGTCATCGGCCCACTGGAGCATCCAGTCACCGTACCGCTTGACGTCCCAATGGGGGTGGGGTCAAATATCCCCGCTCTCGCCACGCGGCTTTCTATCCGAGCACGATTGCCTCTGTCAAGCGGGTCTCGGGTGAGTGTCGGTGCGGCGCGGCCCTTTTTCCAAGGGTTTTTTTGCCTTGACAGCGCGCGGCGGGGCTTCTTATCATCGCGCGCCGTCCGTTCCTAAACCGTTGGTATCAAACGGTTTTCTGGATTGGCGGGGATAACAGGCCCCGCTGACTGCTCGCCCCAGCGAGCCCTGACCGGGGATCGATGCTCCCCGCCCGCGCCCGCTCGATGACTCTCTGCGCCGACTCGCTTGCCAAACCCGGCCGTGGTCGCGGTTCAATAGTCCCCGCCAAGCGCACGCTCACAAGTCAAGACCGAGGAGACAGGAGCCCATGAAGAAGCGTCGTATCGCGGTCGCCCTGATGCTGGCGTCGCTGGCCGCTGCGCCTGCCACGTTCGCACAGGACATGACCTTCACGACCGAAGAGACTGGGCAGCCGCCGGAGCCCCCTGCCGAAGGCCCGCCGAGCGAGGCGCTCGCGAACGCGTTGCGGCTCTATCAGCAGGACCGGCACCAGGAGGCTTGCGTCCAGTTCCAGCGCGTGGTCGAAGGCGAGACGCAAGACGCGCCGGCGAACGTGCAGAAGGCACAGTTCTTCTTGGGCAAGTGCCTCTACCACCTGCGCTACTACCAGTCCGCGCTCGCGGTCTTCGACGAGATCGGGCAGACGCAGGGGCACCTGTTCTTCAACGCGACGCTCCAGTGGCTCGCGCAGCTCGCGTCGCAGCTTCCGGAGCCGGCCGGCATCATCGACCGGGTCGGTCGGTACGGCGTGGACGCGCTCGAGCAGTTCAACAACTCCGAGAGCGCCGATCTCTACAACCAGCTCCTCTACCTGCTCGGCCGGTTCAAGTACCAGCAAGGCGAGTTCGAGGAAGCGGTCCGGCTCTTCCAGCGCGTGGCGCGCACCTCGCGCTTCTACGTCCAGGCGCGCTTCTTCGAGGGCATCACGCACGTCCGCCAGCGCCAGGCCCGTCCGGCGATCGCCGCGTTCCGCGCGATCATCGACGCGGTGGACGAGGGCGTCGAGGGGGTCGAGGACGAGGATCGCATGACCGACCTCGCGTGGCTCTCGATGGCCCGCGTGTACTACTCGGCGGCCATCCGTCGCAACGACGAGGGTGAGACGAACATCGACGGGCGGCTTCTGGCCAACGCCGTCGAAGCGTGGGACCGCATCAACGTCGACAGCGAGTACTGGCTCGACGCGCTCTTCGAAGAGTCGTGGGCATTCTTCCTCGCCGACGAGACGAGCCGGGCGCTGGGCAACATCCACACGCTCAACAGCCCGTTCTTCGACGCCGCCTACTACCCCGAGGCGCAGATCCTCAAGGCGGTGGTGTTCTTCGGCGCGTGTCAGTTCGACAACGCCGAGGCCGTGATCGCGCGCTTCAACGAGCGATACGAGCCGCTCAAGGTCGAGCTCGAGCAGTACCTGAACCAGTACCGCGAGAACACCGAGTTCTTCGCGTTCCTCCAGCGCGTGCGCGCGGGCACCGCGAACCTTCCGCCGCGCATCCGGCCGATCGTCGAGAGCGCGCTCGGCGATCGGACGTTGCTCCGCAACATCGAGTACGTGCGCCTCCTCGAAGAGGAGGAGCGCCGGGTCAACGCGTCGCCGGCCGAGTTCCGCAACTCGTCGCTCGGCGCGCGCATCCTGCAGGACATCTCGGTCGCGAAGTCGCTCGCGATCGACGCAGCCGGTGACCTCGCCCGAGGCCGCTACAACCGCCTCATCGACGACCTCGCCGACCTGCTCAACCAGGCCACGGCGATCCAGATCGAGGTGCTCAACGCTCGCCGTGGTCAGCTCGGCACGCAGGGTCCGCCGCCCAACGCGCAGGGCGGCCGCGTCGAGGTGGACGACGAGCACATGGTCTGGCCGTTCGACGGCGAGTACTGGCGCGACGAGCTCGGCTACTACCGTCAGGAGATTCGCTCCGAGTGTGGGAGGTGAGGGCGATGCGGAAGCTCTGGAAAACAAGCGTCGTCGCGTCGGCTTCGGCGTTCGTGCTCGCTTGGCCCGCCGGGCTCGTGGCGCAGCAGCAGCCCGCGGCCGCCCAACCGGCCGCGCGCCCGAGCGCGCCCGCGATGAACGCCGCGTGCGTGCCGACGACCGCGTCGGCGCCGCTCGGCGAGTGCCCCGCAGGCGCGCGCGGCCAAACCCCGCGCATGGGGACGAAGGCGCCCGAGACGCGTGTCGTCGCGGTGTCGCGACGCGTGCTCCAGAAGGGCAAGGGCCCTGCGAAGGGTCCGAGCCAGCAGCTCGACTTCCGCACCCTCACCCAGCGGCGCCAGCTCGAGCGGCGGTCCGAGCAACTGCTCCGTCAGGAGATCCAGCTCACGCAGCGGCTGCTCCGCAACACGCGTCGCGACAACGCGCAGCGACCCGAGATCCTGCTGCGACTCGCCGAGAACTGGGTCGAGCTGCAGCAGGCAGCTCGCCTTCGTTCCGGCGAGCTGGACGAGCAGATCTTCCAGGCGCGGCGTCGCCGTAACCGCCGTCGCGTCGAGGAGCTGACGCGCGAGCAGCGTGCGGCGAACCAGACGGTGAACGAGACCCGGCAGGAGGCCATCCGGTCCTACGCGCAGCTCGTGCAGGAGCACCCGGACTTCCCGCGCATGGATCAGGTGCTCTTCTACCTCGGCTTCGCGCTCGAGGAGATGCGGCAGCACGACCGATCGCGCCAGGTCTATCACCGCCTGATCAAGGCGTTCCCGACGAGCAAGTTCATCCCGAACGCGTACCTGTCGTTCGCCGAGTACTACTTCGCGCAGGGCGACATGGAAGCGGCGATGCAATTCTACCAAAAGGTGGTGGAGTTCCCGCCGGAGCGAAACAACGTCTACGGCTTCGCGCTCTACAAGCAGGCGTGGTGCGCGTACAACCTGCAGGACTTCCGCGGCAGCCTGCAGAAGTTCGTCGAGGTCATCGAGTTCGCGCGCGCGAACCCAGACCGGCCCGACGCTCGGCAGATGGCGCGGAGCGCGCGCTCCGAGATGATCATGCCGTACGCGCAGGTCGGGACACCCGCGCGCGCTCTGGAGTTCTTCCGCAGGTACGCGGAGAACGAGCAAGGCGCGTTCGAGCTGCTCGAACGATTGGCGGAGCTCTACTTCGACACCGGCGAATGGCCGAAGACGATAGACACCTATCACCGCCTGATGCAGGAGCAGCCGAGCAGCAGTCGGGTGTGCCTGTGGCAGGGACGAGTCACGCAGGCAACGATAAGTAGTCGACCGAAGCCCGATCAGGTCCGAGAGGCGCAGCGCCTCTCGGACATATACGACCAGTTCCGGCAGGGTCGGCACCCCGAGGCGCAGATACGCGAGTGCAAGCAGACGACTGCGGGAGTGCTCGTCGATCTCGCGACCCACTGGCACCGAGAGGCCGTCGGTACCGAAGAGCAGCCAGGGACACGCGACCGGCGGACCATGGAGATGGCCGCGTCGCTCTACGAGCGGATCCTCAACACGTTCCCCGACCTCGAGCAGCTCGAGTTCCCGGACATCGACCGGCGCGACTGGCCCACGCGCTATCGGATCAGCTACTTCTTCGCCGAGCTCCTCTGGAAGATGGAGGACTGGCGTCGATGCGGTCCCGCGTTCGACCGGGTCGTCGAGCTGAACTCGGCTGGCGAGTTCACGGCAGACGCCGCGTACGCCGCGGTGCTCTGTTACAACAATCTCTATCAGCAGGAGTTCGGTCAGACCGAACGACAGAGACGAGATCTCGACGGCAGCGGAGGTCGTACGCGCGGACGCGGACGCGGACGGGGCCAGGCGCAGCAGCCAGCCGCGACACCGCCCGCCAACCAATATGCGGTGCGCGAGTTCACCCCACTCGAGCAGGGCATGCTCGCCGCCTTCCAGCGGTTCGTCTGTTACGTGCAGGACTCGGAGGATCTGCCGCAGATCAAGTACCGCCGAGCACGCATCTACTTCGAGGCGAATCGCGTGGAGGAGGCCGCGCTGCTGTTCCGCGAGGTCGCCTACGAGCACCCCGAGACGGAGCTCGCGCCGTTCGCCGCGAACCTCTACCTCGACTCGATCATCATCCTCGGTCAGCACCGCGAGCCACCACGCGACGCGTGCTTCGACCAGGGCGAGGCGGACATCCCGAGGTTCGAGGAGACGTTCTGTCGAACGCCGGAGATGCAGGAGGCGAACGAGCACCTCTGCGATCGGCTCGCGAACCTCGGCGTTCAGCTGATGCGCAAGCGGATCGAAGCTCTCGCACGGCAGCGGCGTTTCCGCGAGGCCGCGCGGCAGAGCATCATGCTCGTGCGTCGATACCGAAGTGCGGAGGACCTCGACGAGGTGCTCTACAACGCGGCCATCTACTACCAGGCAGCGCGTCTGCTTGGTCGTGCGATCCGCGTCCGCGAGGTGCTCATCGAGCGTCACGCGGAGAGCGAGTACGCGCGCCGCGCGATGTACCAGATCGGCGCGAACTTCCACGCGCTCGCGATCTACGGGCGAGCCGCGGACTTCTACACGCGCTACGCGGAACGCTATGGCTCGCAGGCCGAGCTCGAGTGCACCGACACGGACCGACGCGAGGGCCTCTGTCCCAATGCGGTCGAAGCGCTCCAGAACGCAGTGTTCTTCCGCCTCGGTCTCGGCGAGGAGGAGCAGGCGGTCCAGGCCTCGAACCTCTTCGAGCGGCTCTTCGGGCGCCGCAACGCCCGCGAGACGTCGCGCGTCATCTACTCGATTGGAGCGATCTACGAGCGGCAGGAGCAATGGAGCCGCGTGGTCGATCACTACAACTCGTACTTGCGTCGTTTCGGTCGCACTGCGCCTCCGGACGAGGTGCTGCGCGCGAACGTGGCGATCGGCAACGCGTACTGGAAGCAGAACGACGCCGGCCGGGCGGAGCCCTACTTCCGGACGGCGGTGCAGGTCTGGGAGCGAGGCCTCGCGGACGCCATCGCGCGCGACGCGTCGTCGTCCGAAGACGAACGCGCGGTACGTCTCGCGCGTGCCCGCGACGCGCTCGCGAACGCCGTGTTCCATCAGGGCGAGATCCTGCGCAACGCGTTCAACGCGATCCGAGTTCCCGAGTATCGGGGCGGCCGCAGCCCGGAGGAGTTCCAGCGCTGGTCGCAGGGCGAGCTGCTCCAGTGGGTGACGCGCAAACAGGGCGCGCTCAACGCTGCGAAGCAGGTCTACGAGCGCATTCGTCAGATCCAGACGCCGCAGTGGGAGATCGCAGCGGCGGCACGCGTCGGCGAGATGTGGAGAACGTGGGTCGACACGTTCCGTGCGACGCCCGCGCCGCCGAACTTCCAGGGCAACGAAGAGATGATGGCAGTCTGGGAAGAGGAGCTCGATCGCGTGTCCGAACCGTGGATCCGGCAGGCCACCGAGGCCTTCCAGTTCTGCCTCATCACGGCGACGCGGCTCCGATGGTTCAACGAGTATTCCCGCACGTGCGAGGCCGAGCTGAACCGGTTGAACCCGGCGGAGTATCCGCTCGCTGCCGAGCTGCGTGCGCAACCGACGTGGTCGCGGGCAGACGTCAACGACTCGCGGCCCGTGCTCGAGCTCGGCGTCGAGGAGTCGGAGGCCGACGTGGCCGCGGAACGTCCGGCCGGGGCCGCAGGTGGCGAAGGCGGAGGTGCGCAGTGATGGAC
>JADZFZ010000611.1 GCA_020854145.1 Deltaproteobacteria bacterium
ACGGGCACGGGCGCGGGTGCGCTCGACGCGACGGTGAGGCGCGTCGTCAGACGGGGTGGGGCGATGCTCGGGTTCGTGTTCCAACCGTTCGGCAGGCTCGCGATCTCGCTGGTCGCGCGAGTGAGCGCGACGTCCACCGTGGCCATCAGGTTCGCCACCGCCGGACGGCTCACCGGCTCCACGTGCACCCGAGCCGATGTGAGCACCAGCATCGCGGCGATCGCCTTGTCTCCCTCGAGCGCCGGCTCCGTCGCGGACCGTCCGCTGGCCCCCACGATCAGACCTTCTGCGGCGTCGACCACGAGGCGCCCACGCAGGCTCGTGGAGATGGCGCGAAGTGGGCGATTCGTCGTCGACAGGACGCGCAGCATGCGCGCCGGCCCCGTGATCTCGATCCGCGTGTCGAAGGGCTGTCCGCTCGCCATCCGTCGGCGGAGCTCGCGCTCGGGCTCGCCGAGCTGCACGAGCCGTTCGATCAGCCGGCTCAAGGTGCTCACCTTCGTGGGCCCCACCCAGACGTCTTGCCATCGGACCACGAGGAGCCGCGCCCAGCGCAGCCGCACGTGTTGCCTCGTGCGATGGAGCACGTCGACGCCCGGTGCCTCCGCCTGCTCCTCGCCGAGGATGATCACCTCGGGGTCGAGGTGCTGCACGCGCTCCACGTCGATGTCGTCGGGACGCACCACCGCAACCGAGGCGCCCTGCGCCCGGAGAGCCTGGGCGACTTCGTCCGCGCGCCCCGGGTCGTCGTCGGCGAGCACGATTCGCATGTCGCGGATGTCGCCCTCGCGGGCCTCGCGTCGTGGTGAGCCCGCGTCGAGCTGCTCGAGCGTCCCGGGCGCCTGCTCGTGGAACTCGTAGCGCACGGGCTCGGCCGACTTCACGAGCGGCTGCACGCGCGAGACGAACTCGTCGACGATCCGCGCGACGTCGCGCCCTTTCCCGAGCACCATGCGCACGAGCGTGTCGTCGCGTTGCGAGCTCTTGACCGAGAGGATCCCGGAGCGGAGCTCGCGCGAGACGACGTCCACGAACTCGTCGAGCGTCGCCTCGCCCATCTCGCCGATGGCCTCGCCGCGACGCTCGGGGATCTCCCGGATGAGGCTGCAGATCCGCGTGGCCATCTCGTCCACGCTCGAGCTGCGCGGCACGACGGCCACGGCTCCGTGGCGAAAGGCGCGAAGGCGCTCGTCGAGCGCGTCGTCGCGCGCGAGCAGCACCACGGGCACGATCGACGTCGTCTGCGCGGTCGCGAGCTCGCGAAGGATGCGCCCGCTCTGCTCGCCCGTCGCGTCGCCGAGCAGCACGATGAGATCGGGAGCCGCGGCGACCGCCGCCGTCACCACGGCGTCCGCAGCGACGTGCTCGACGAACACCCCATGGCGCGTGAGCGCCTCGACCAGAGCGTCCTCCCAGAGGTCGCCCTGTCCCATCAACAGAACGGTCGCCCCGTCGCCCAACGCGGCTTCCGTCAGGCCCGGCTCGGCCCCCATTCGATCCGATTGTCCCCGGCTCGCCGGTGCAAGTCCACCCGAGCCCGGCCGACCCGTGGACAGTTCCGCCGTCGTTGCGTCAGCCGCTTCGTACGGAGCCCGTCGCGCCAGGCGCCCCGGCTCCTGCGTCGCCCGCGTCCGTCGTCGTCTCCGCCACGCGCGCAGACACCTCGGCCAGGAGCGCGTCGAGCTCCTCGCCTTCGAGCGTCTCTCGCTCGAGCAGCCGCTCGGCCATCCGGTCGAGCATCGCGCGATTGGCCTCGAGGACCCGATGCGCCTCGTCGCGCCCGCGGTCGACCAGCTTGCGTACCTCCGAGTCCACGCGATCGGCCAGGCGCGCGCCGGTCTCGGAGTGTCCCTGCGTGGTCAGGCCCACGAAGATGGGCCGCGGCTCGGGAGCGAGCGCGACTGGGCCGACGACCTCGCTCATGCCGTAGTCGACCACCATCGCGCGTGCGATCTCCGTCGCGCGACGAAGGTCGTTCTGTGCGCCCGTCGAGGTCTCGCCGAACACGATCTCCTCCGCGCTCCGACCACCGAGCAACGTCGCGATGCGCGCGTGCAGCTCGCGCTCGGTCAGCAGGTACCGGTCCTCGGTCGGCAGCTGCATCGTGTATCCGAGGGCCGCCGCGCCGCGCGGAACGATGCTGACCTTGTGCACCTTCTCGCCCGAGGACACCGCGACGCCGACGATGGCATGGCCGACCTCGTGGAACGCGACGCGCCTTCGCTCGGCCGGCGTGATGATGCGCGTACGTCGCTCGAGCCCACCGACGACGCGGTCGATCGCTTCCGAGACGTCCTCGCTCGTGACGGCGTCACGGCGCTTGCGCGCGCCCCGCAGCGCGGCCTCGTTGAGGAGGTTCGCCAGATCCGCGCCCGCGAAGCCCGGCGTGCGCTCGGCGATGGCGCCGAGGTCGACGTCGTCCGCGAGCTTCAGCTTCTTCGCGTGGATGCGCAGGATCGCGAGACGTCCCGCACGATCGGGCCGGTCCACGACGACCTGTCGATCGAACCGGCCGGGGCGCAGCAGCGCGGGATCGAGCACCTCGGGACGGTTCGTCGCCGCCATGACGACGACGCCGGCGTTCGGCTGGAAGCCGTCGAGCTCGGCCAGGAGCTGATCGAGCGTCTGCTCGCGCTCCTCGTTGGCGCTCGGCATGGACCCCGCGCCGCGCGCGCGCCCGAGCGCGTCGAGCTCGTCGATGAACACGATGCACGGCGCCTGCGCCTTCGCCTGCTCGAAGAGATCGCGCACGCGCGATGCGCCCACGCCGACGAACATCTCGACGAACTCGCTGCCGGTGATGGAGAAGAACGGCACCCTGGCCTCGCCGGCGACCGCACGCGCGAGGAGCGTCTTGCCGGTACCCGGGGGCCCGACGAGCAACACGCCTTTCGGGATTCGCGCGCCGAGTCGCGTGAACCGCTCGGCGTCGCGGAGGAACTCGACGATCTCCTCGAGCTCCGCCTTGGCCTCGTCGACGCCGGCGACCTCGGCGAAGGTGACGCCGTTGCCGTCCGAGTCGACGCGACGCCCGCGCGACTTGCCGAACGCGAGCAGACCGCCTTGCGGGCCGCCCGGCATGCGTCGCGCGACCCAGCGCCAGAGCAACATCGAGCCGCCGATCAGCACGACCATCCACACGAGCATCGGCAGCTGCGAGCGCCAGAACGACTCGGTGACGACGGTGATCGCGACGCCCTGGCCTTCGAGCAGCGGAAGCAGCTGCTCGTCCTCGATGCGTGGGCTCGAGACCCGGGTGACGTCGCCGCCGCGTGTACGGGCCAGCGACTCGGGCCGCTTGCCACGCTTGAACGACGCCACGATCTGATCGGGAGCGACCTCGACGGAGGCGATGCGTCCTTCGCGAACCCAACGCTTGAGCTCGTCGTAACGCACCGCTGCGCCGCCTCGGGCGCTGCCGCCGAAGAAGTCGACGAGCGACATCGCCGCGAGCCCGAGCAAGAGCGCGATGACGAGCGAACGGATACCCGACGAAGGTCGCGGCGCGTCCTTCGGCCCGCCCTCGCGGTTCGGCCCGGGCTTGTCGGGCGTCTCAGGCAACGGAGATCCGGGGGCTCATCGAAGCTCGTCCACGCGCGTCGGAGCGTCCGACGGAACACGCGCCTCGTACAAGACGCGTTCGGTGCGCACGCCGCGCACGCGCGCCGCGACCAAGAAAAGCCGCGATCCGTCCGACGCGAAGGTGCCGTCGGTCCACCGCCAGCCTGCCGGCGCCGGAGCCACGGTGTCCTGCGACGGCGCGGCCACGACGAGCGAGCGTACGTCGGCGCCACGCTCTCCGAACACGACGACGCGTGCGACGTCGGGGTCGAAGTGGCGCACCTCCGGGGGCGCGACGAGGCCCGACGTCCTGCGCGCGCGCCCGTTGCGGAGCGCGATCCGCACGACCTCCAGGCCCACGCTCGGTACCGCACGCACGGCGGCCAGCGCCGAGCCGTCTGTGGCGACCACGCAGCGACGTGGATCGAGCCTTCCTCGCGGTAGCCGGGTCATCCCGACCGGCGTGCTCGGAGCGCGCACCCGGCCCGTGCGCTCGGTGTCGCGCATCGCGCGCACCTGCGTGCCGTCGCGCGACGCGCTCGCCATCGTGAGCCCGTCGGCGGCCAAACAGATCGGTGGAGCGCCGGCAGAGAGGCGCACCGGCTCGCCCTGCAACGCGGCGCGCGTCGTGTCCACGAGCAGCGATCGCGCACCGAGCAACACGCGCACGAGCACGCTGCGGCCCATGAACGCGAAGGCGAGATCGCTGTGCGAGTCCGGTGGCGCAGGCGCATCGCGCACAGCCGGGCCGCCGAGCGCGACGATCCGCGGCTCGGCGCTCGTCGCGAGGCTCGCGAGGAGCAAGCTCGGCGGTCCGTCGCGCTCGTCTTCGCGGATGCCCAGCGCCAGGGTCGTTCCGTCGTGTGACGCGCTCGGCTCCACCGACTGCATGAAGATGAAGCCGCGCGGAGGAACGATCCGCCGCAAGGAGGCTCCCCCGCCCGCGCGCGGACCCGACGCAGCCACCACGCGTACGACCGACGGCACGCGCGCGACCACGTGCCCGGCGGCGCACGAAAGCGTCGGGATCGCGCCGGCAGCGTCCGCCGCGAGCTCCGTGGAAGAGAGCAGCGTCGTGCGTCGCGCTCCGTCCGCGAGACGCACGCTGCCGTCTCGGGCGACGTACGCGACACCCCCGCCGCACGCGACGACGTCGAACGCACGTGCCTCTCCAGCCA
The DNA here is from genome assembly GCA_020854145.1 of Deltaproteobacteria bacterium. Taxonomy (GTDB): domain Bacteria; phylum Myxococcota_A; class Polyangia; order Polyangiales; family JADZFZ01; genus JADZFZ01. Next base: position 4,740 of record JADZFZ010000611.1, read on the forward strand.
CCGCGAGCGCGGTGACCGCAGAGGCGAGCACGAGCGCGACGATCGCGCGTGCGCGCGCGCGACGACGGGACTGCATCGGCCAACCATAGCGGGCTCGCCCTCGTGCGCGATGACGTCGGCTCACCGGCGGCGGAACGCCGCGGGTCAACGCGCGCAGGGAATCCGCGGATCCGACAGGTCCGTCGAACGTTGGACCACTTGCTCGTCGGCCACGGTCGGGAGACAGAATCCGATCTCGGGCAGGAGCGCGTCGCGGCGGCGCGCCACGAGCCAGCTCCAGTCGTCCGGCGGCGCGGTGTTGTGCCATGCGACGTGCACCTCCCAAGCGGTCGAGAGATAGCTGCGGTGCGTGACGATGAGGACCGGCTCCGTCACCCAGCTCTCGATCCACTCGGTGTCGGGCCCGAGCCCGAGCTCGGGGTGGTGCTCCGCGATGTACGGGAGGAAGACCGCGAGCAACCCGTCCGCGTGCTCCGGGCCGTCGTCTTCCCACGCGATCACCTCGAGGCCCCCGGCTGCCGTCGCCTCGAGCGCGCCGCTCGTGGCGCGAACCTCGAAGGGCACGACTTGCTCGACGGTCGAAGCCGCCGGCCGCAGGAAGAGCTCGAAGGCTCCGCTGCCTTCGAGCTGCGTCGGAACCACCTCGGCATCCACGCCGCTGCCCGCGGTGACGGAGAGGTCCACCACGAGCCCGCTCGGGGCGCGCAGCTCCACGGGACGCAGCGTCAACCCGCCTGCGTACGAGAGGATCTGTCCCGCCGGCGGAAGGCGGAGGTCGACCTCGAGAGAGCCCGCGTCGCCGGCTCCGCCGTCGTTGGGACCCCCATCGTCGTCGCCGCACCCGAGCGAAACACAGCAGGCGAGCGCTCCGATCCACCGCGTCGCGCCGAACAGGACCGGCGAGAACTGGCCGTGATGACGGTGACCGCTGTCCATGATCGCCTCCCCGCACCCGCGCCGCGGGAGCGCACCCTTCGCGAAAGCAGGCGTCGTGCCCCTCCCGCTTCTCCGAGCGCCCCGAAACGAGCGCCGGCG
>JADZFZ010000612.1 GCA_020854145.1 Deltaproteobacteria bacterium
GAGACGGCTCGGCGGCGCGCTCTTCTGCGATCGCCGCTTCGACAAGGTCTTCGTCTACCACAATGGTGCCGAGTCCTATTACGCGGCCAGGGGCTTCCGAGGCGCGCTGAGGGTCTGATCGGCTTCGGCGGTCTGGCGGCCCACGCAGCAGGGGCTACGGGTGATTGGCTCCCCTTGCGGGAGCTTGCGACGAAGCGGGCCGGATGAGGCGCGGGCGCAAGTGGTTGATCTCGCAGGGGTCCCGGAGATCGGGGGCTTCCGAGGGCGCCTCGTGTGAACCGGCGGCGGGGGCGAGAGCCGAGACGCTACGGCGAACCGACATGGCTCAAGCGAGCACTGCAGACGCTGGGTCTGCTCCCGAACGTACGAGAAGGACCGGCACCGCTTCGTCGTCCACGAACCCGTTGAGCTGGAGTTCGTTGACGCCGAGATCGAACGCCGACTGCACGGACTTTCCGAATGCAAGCCCGCGATAGAAGGCGGCGGCAAAGAAGCGGGCTGCGTCATCATCGATCTCGTCCGACATCCCCACGACGAAGTCGATCTCCTCGACGATTGCTGTCGCCTGCTCGGTGGAGAAGCATGCGTTGAGTACGACGACTCGCACGTTGTCCTTCAGCACGCGGAACAGAGAGCGGAGCGCCGCTGCGGTGACGAGAGCGTCGTTGGTCGCGTCATCCGAGTGAAGCATGAGACCGGCGGCGCCATCTCCATGGCCAGAGAAATGCGCGATCGTGGGCTCCTCGTCCAGCAATGCCTGTTGGAGGTCAGATGGGCGTACTGCCCATCGGCTCCTCAGCTCGAACGAGTCACGCAGCCGCGCTGCACGTAGCTTCTGCTCGATCTCCCGAATCTCTTCGTCGAGTGCGAGTCGCGTTGAGTTCAAGGGGTTCGCCCCCAGAAACAGGATCTTGACCATCTTGTCGCCCTCCGCCAGCTCGCCGAGGTTTGAGTGAGTGTTGGTCCCGTGTGTCCGGCATAGTTCAGTCAGAACGGTGACGATCTCTGGTCCCGACACGGCCGCGTTCGCCACGAGTCGCTGGTCTGCTTGGTGGAGCAGCCAGTCACGGATTCCGGCGAGCCGCGGGTCTTCGGCGAGTTCTCTCAGTGATTGGACTGCATCTGTCCCTGGCACCTCTGCGAGCCATGAGACCAGCTGACTCCGAATTCGCTGCGCGTGATCTCTCGGGCCGGGGGAGAAGACCCCTTCATGATCGATGTCATCGACCGGCTTGATGTGCGCGTAGACCAGCGGGATCAGCCGCTTCAGAACATTCGGTTGTTGCCGAGCGGGTAGTGGCCGCGTGGCGTATGTCTCGCTGCGCTCGTGGAGTCGATGACAGACTTGGAGCATAAGTTGGTAGGCCTGCTGGGGGGGCACTTCGTCTGCAACCGTCTCCAGGAACTCAAGCGCGCCGGACGAATCTACTGACAGCCATGCTTCCCACCACGTCGCGAAGCGCTCCTCTTCCGCAATGGCGTTGCGACAGCGGTCGCGGGCGAGGTCTGCCAAGTCCCCGACTGCAGCTGCTCCTTCACCGATGACGACGTCGAGCGCGTAGGCCAGTGCCGTCACCATCGGCGGCTCTTCAGCGCGAAGCTGCTCGGCGACACAGGGGGCAAGGTTCGCTCTGACCACGTCGTCGGCTCGAGGAAGCTTGGCGAGGACATCGTTGACGAGGGTCCCGTCGTCCGCGTGCATCATGTCGGCAACGACGGATGGACACAGTGCGGCCGCGACCGCCTCCGGATGAGCCTCGGCCAATGGGGCCAACCACGCTGGGAAGGAGTTTAGCTCGCAGGACGAGTAGCGCGCCGCAAGTCGGGCCTCCTCGCCGTTCAGCTGGGCAGCGTCAAGGCCATCCGCAAAGTCGAGGTTGAGCCCAACCAAGCCAATGATCACGGCACCTGGCGTCGAGTTTCGCGCCTCGCGTTCGTGTGGCATCGGTGGGTCGTAGGTCCTCCAAAAGGCACGCCATCCTGCGACCGCGGCCTTGGCGATCTCGACACCATACCGCTCCTCCAAAGATGCGGCAGTGGTGTCGCCGTAGGACATGAGGCCCCGTCCGGCGTTGTGATAGAGGAACCAAAGCGCGCTGAAGTGGGTCCCCTCTCGAATTCGGTCGATGCACTTCTCGAGCTCGGCGCGGTTGCGAGCCGCCCGACGTTCCTGCGCCACCTCACGCGCTCGCCGCTCGAGGTCCCACCTTCGAGAGCGGGGGTATGGCAGCGCGGCCGGGCGGTTCAGCATTCGGTTCAGCCGCCGGGTGAGCTCCGGGATTCCGTCGGCCACTTCGCGAAGGAACTCGAGATGCGTGGCTTGGTCACCCTCGATGGTGGGGGTTCTGGACAGCGCGTCGAAGGCGAGCAGTCGCTCCCGCACCCCTGCGTGCCAAGAAGGATGAGACACCAGCCGCCGCCGCAAATACTGTAGGGGCGAGAGTGGTGATCGATGCATGTCCCGAAAGCTAAAGAGATCTCCGTCGGAGGGTGCCGCGACAGCGGCGGGA
>JADZFZ010000613.1 GCA_020854145.1 Deltaproteobacteria bacterium
CGGCCGCGCGGGCGCAGCATCACGCCCGTCGCCTGCTGCTCGAGGACGTGTGCGACCCAACCGGCCGTGCGGCCGACCGCGAAGACGCCCGTGGCCGCGCCCGCGGGCATCCCGAGCGCGGCTGCCATCGTCACGAGCGCCACGTCCACGGTCGGCTGCCGGCCGCGCGCGCGCATCACATCGACGATCGCGCGGAGCGTCTCGACCCGGCGCTCGCGGCTCCCGATCGCCTCCGCGATCGCGAGCAGCGGGGGCGATCGCGGATCACCGCTCGGATAGAGCGGATGCTCGAACCCGGGGATCGGGTCGCCACGCCGTGCGCGCGCGTCGATCACGTGCCGCGCCTTCTCCTTCGGATCGCGGGCGTGCCCCACGTTCGTCTCGGCCTCGTCCGACATCGCCTCGATCCGATCGCACGCGCCGCCGTGTCGCGGACCGCTCAGCGCGGCGAGCGCCGCTGTGACGCACGCGTACAGGTCGGCGCCGCCCGAGGCGGCCACGCGTGCGGCGAACGTCGAGACGTTGAGCTCGTGGTCCGCGATCGCGACGAGCGCACGATCGATCGCGCTCACACCGTCGCGACCCCTACGCGCACCCATCGCCGTGGCGATTGTCCCGGCGACGGTGTCCGCTTCGAGCGCGTCCTTCACCGTCTCCGCCGCGCCTCCGAGCGCGAGCCCCGCGGCCATCCGGCGCACGAGCACGCGCGCGCGCGCGGCCACCGCCTTCGGCGACGTGTCCCAGCGGGCCTGGTCGAGCGCCCCGAGGGCGGGCACCAACACGGAGAGCGCTACGAGCGGTGGCGCTTCGCGCGGCACGAGCGCCGTGATCGCGCTCGCCCGTACACCGAGCTCGCGCGTGTCCCATCCGCCCTGGCCTCCGGCGCCCCACAAGCGCTCGGCGACGTCCTCGAAGCGCGCCCCGCTCTCGACGAGCGCAACCGCGTCCACTCCGCGATAACGCGGCCCCGCTGGACCGATCTCCGTGATCGCCGACTCCAGCACGGGCTCGCCCCACGCGAGCGCGTCGCTCACCCACTGGCCGCGCGTCGTGCTCGGTGTCGCGTCGCCGCCGCGCGAGGCGCGCGCTCTGAGCCGCTCGAGCTCCGCGCGTGCGTAGAGCCGCGCACGGCCCCTGCCGGGCACGCTCTTCAACAGCCCGCGGCTCACGTACGCGTACAGCGTGGCGGGCTTGACGCCGAGCCACCGCGCGGCTTCCTGCGCGGAGATCGGATCGGCCTCCTCGGTCGGGCGAGATCGTGGCGGTCTCTTGGGCAGCGCGCGCTCCCTTCGACGAGCCGCGGCGATGTGACGCGCCGGCTCGCGCGCCCATCATCCTCGCGACGTCAGGCGCTCGCAACGCCGTCGGATCGGCTCTCCGTCGAGCCCTCGTCGACGGCGGGACCGACGTAACGAGACGACGGGCGGATGAGCCGCCCCTTGGCCCGCTGCTCGGCGACGTGCGCGCACCAGCCCGCGACGCGCGACACCGCGAACGTCGGAGACAGGAGCGCCCGCGGCAAGCCCACCGCCTCGAGCAACACGGCCGTGTAGAGCTCGACGTTCGCGTGCAGCCTTCGCTCGACGCGTCCGCTCCGCGTGCGCGCCCGTGCCGCGTCGCGCTCCGCCAGCAACGCCTCCGCTTCGCGTTCCACTCCCAGCGCGAGCGCCAGCCGATCCGCACCGAGACCGGCGCGCGCGAGCTCGTGCACCCCTTCCTCCAGCACGGCCGCGCGCGGATCGCGCACGCGATAGACGCGGTGCCCCATGCCCATGATCCGCCTTCCTGCCGCGAGCTCGGCGCCGAGCCACGCGCGCGCGTTTCGCGCTTCCCCGATCGCGTCCAGCATGTCGAGCACCGGCCCGGGCGCGCCCCCGTGCAGCGGCCCCTTCAGCGCGCCGATCGCCGCGACGACCGCGCTCGTGGTGTCGGAGCCCGTCGAGGCGACGACCCGCGCGGCGAACGTCGACGCGTTCATCCCGTGGTCGACCACCGTCACCAGGTACCGATCGAGCGCGCGCACCGCGACGTCGCTCGGCTCGCGACCCGTCACCATGTGCAGGTAGTCCGCCGCATGGCTGCGTCCGCCGGACGGCGCCAGGGGTTCCTCGCCGCGCGTGACGCGTGCCCAGGCGGAGGCGACGACGGCCGTCGCGCCCACGATCGTCGGGTCCCGCTCGGCCGGGTCCTCTGCGGTCTCCATCAGCGCGAGCGCGCCGCGCAGCGCGTCCATCCCGTTGCGCGCGGCGAGCGCCGGCTTCCACCGATCGTACGCCGCGAACGCCCGCTCGCGAGCCCCGCCGAGCTGCGCGGCGAGCGCGTCCGCGTCGTCGCCGCGTCGTCCCCACAGCAGCGCGACCGCCGCCTCGTAGCCGATCCGGCCTGCCAGCTCCTCCACGTCGTGGCCGCGGATCACCAGCCTTCCGCGCGCGCCATCGACGTCGCTCAACACCGTCTCGGCGACCACGACACCCTCGAGACCGTCTTCGCTCATGGGGCCCTCCTCGCTCGTCCGAGCCAGCCGCGAGCCGAAGGGCGCGCCGCCGTGCCGGACGCTTGCATTGATCAATATAGATCAACATTGACGACAGCGCCATGCCGCATACTCCCGCCTCGTGCACATCCCTTGGACCCGCACCGAGCGCCGCTGGCTCGACGAGCTCCTGGCCGCGATCGTCCCCGGCGCCCCGGGCGCGCCTGCCATGCGCGACCTCGACCTCGCCGACTTCCACGCGCGCCTCGACGAGGTGGCTCCTCTGCCGCTGCGCGTGCTGCTCCGAGCGGGCGTCTGGGGTCTCGAGCTCGCGCCACCGCTCGTCGTAGGCCGGCTCCGAACCTTCTCCCAGCTCGACGCGACCGAGCGCGACGCCTTCGTCCGCGCGGCCGCGCGCCACCGCGCCTACCCCATCCGCCAGCTCGTCGAGACCCTCAAGCTCCTCGCCTGTTTCGCCTACTTCCGCGGGGACAGGATCGACCCATCCAAACCATTGGAATCACGGCGTTCCTAGACGAGCAGTTCCATTTTCGTTTCCGGCGACGCTCCCGCGGCGCGCGCGACGACCGGGTTCCGCTTCGCGCCCCGACCCGGTCCCCGCGCTCCATGCTCACGACGAGGCCGACGCGTAGCGCCTGATCGCGATGCGCCACACGAGCCGGCTCGCGACGAAGAACGCCACGGCGACGGCGAGCACGCGCACGATGCCCGGAGCGTCCATCTGTCCGCGCAACGCGAGCGCCGGGTACGTCGTCATCAGGCCGATCGGCACGACGAACGTCAGCACGAAGCGCACGGCGCCTCGGTAGAACGACAGCGGCCAGCGGCCCGTGTCGAGGATCGACAGCAGCAGGTACGACAGGTTGTCGACGCGCACGAACCAGAACGCGGTGCTCACGACCATCGTGTACAGGCCGTAGAGGATGCTCGTCGCGCACAGCAGCAAGAGCAACGCCGCCGCGACCTCGAGCACGCCCGGCGGATCGGGAAGGCGCGACGATGCCCATCCTGCGAGCGCGAGGCCCGTCACGACGTGCGGCAGCTTCGTCGGCGTCGAGCGATGGAAGCTCACGAGCAGCTGCGCGTCCACCGGCTTGAGCAGCACGAAGTCGAGCGTCCCCTGCCGCACGAGCTCCACCACCGCGCGCAGGTTCGGGTCGATGAAGCCCTCGACGATCCCCTGCAGCGCCGCGAAGAAGCCGACCACGATGAGCGCCTCGTCTGCGGTCCAGCCGGCGACCTCCGGCCGTCGCTCGAACACCGCGATGAGCGGCAGCACGCCCCAGCCGATCCAGAAGATCGCCCCGAACGCCTCGCCCACGAAGCCGGCGCGGTACTGGAGCGCCAGCATCCACGACGCGCGCATCTGCGCCATCACCGCCCGTAACGCGCGCACCTTCGCTACGCCCCGAACGCCTCGTAGCGCCGCACGCCGCGACGCCACGCGAACCGCGACACGCCGAACGCGACGACGCACCAGCCCAGCTGGAGGCCCACCGCCCCGAGCGCATCGACCCCGACGAGGCGACCCGCGGCGAGCTCCACCGGCGTGCCGAGCATCGCGCGGAACGGAAGCACCTCCAGCACGCCCGCCACCGCATCGGGCATCAGCCGCACGGGAACGAGGTACCCGGAGAAGATCGCGAAGACGCCGAAGTAGACCTGGAAGAGCCCGAGCGACTGCTGCCACACGAAGGCGAGCGCTCCGAACGCCACCTGGGTCGCGAAGTTCAGAAACCACGCGAGCCCGAGCGACACGACGAACAGCGGCACTTCCGTCGCCCGGATCCCCACGCCCATCTCCGGTCGCCACCACGCGATCAACGCCACGAGCGGCACGAGCACGATCAGCCGAAACGGGAACGCCGCCAGGTTCTCCGCAGCGTGGAACACCAGCGGGCTCATCGGGCGGAGCAACGCCGCCGACATGCGTCCCGTCCGGATGCTCTCGTTCAGCTCCCACACGACCCAGCTCGTGCTCAGGTGCCGAACGATCAACGTGCACGTGAAGTAGCGCGCGAACGCTGCCTGGTCGTAGCCCCCGATGGTCACGCCCTCCGAGACGCGGTCCCACACGAGCAGCATCACGATCGGCAGCGACGCCGTCAGGAACCAGATCACGAGCTCCGATCGGTACGCGACCATCTCGGCGACCCCGATCCGCAACATCGACGGGAACGCGCGCGCCGCACGTCCGACGCTGGTCACGCGCTCGGCTCCTTCGCCTCGCGCTCGACCGGCGCGACGGAGTCCTCGAACAGCCGCGCGATCACGTCTTCGAGCCGCGGCTCCTCGATCGTCAGATCCCGCACCGGCAGCGTCCGCAACGCCCGGTCGACGACGTCCTTCACCTCGCGCGACGGCACGAGCGCCTCGAGCGCCCCTTCGCGCAGGCGAAACGGCGCGGCCTCCTGCAGCTCCTCGGCCGTCGGCTCGCGCGTGCTCTGCACGATCACGCGTCGATCGGGCGCGTATCGCCGCACGAGCTCGTCGAGCGCGCCGTCGTAGGACACGCGGCCCTGGCTCACGACGACGACTCGCGCGCAGAGCGCCGCGATGTCGGCCATGTAGTGGCTCGTCAGGAGCACCGTCGCGCCCGTCTGCTCGTTCCACCGAGCGATGAAGCGCCGCACCACCGCCTGCATCGTGACGTCGAGGCCGATCGTGGGCTCGTCCAGGAAGAGCACCTCGGGCCGGTGCAGGAGCGCCGCCGCCAGCTCGCACTTCATCCGCTCTCCGAGCGACAGGTTGCGCACGGGCCGATCGAGCAAGCTCCCGATCTCGAGCAGCCCGACGAGCTCGTCGAGCGTCTTTCGGAACGTCGCGCGATCGATCCCGAAGACGGCGCGATTCAGCTCGAACGTCTCGGTGGGCGGCAGGTCCCAGAGCAGCTGCTGCTTCTGACCCATCACGAGCGTGATGCGCGAGAGGTACGCGGCCCGCCTCTCGCTCGGCACGAACCCCGCGACCTTCACGTTCCCGGACGTCGGCACGAGCAGCCCCGCGAGCATCTTCAGCGTCGTCGTCTTGCCCGCGCCGTTGGGGCCCAGGAACCCGACGCGTTCACCGGCATCGATCCGGAACGAGACGCCGTCGACCGCGCGCACCTCGTCGTAGCGCCGACGAAAGACCGCGCGCAGCGACCCCCACAGGCCGGGTGTCTTCTTGGGCACCCGGTACACCTTCGTGAGCTCGTCGACCTCGATCATCGGACCCGCACCACCCGATCCCATCGGGTCACCCGCGCCGCCGGCCCGAGGCCCCCTCGACATCAGTGCTGCATCACCAGGCGCTCGCGGATCTCGTCCCGCACGGCGTCGGCGACCACCGAGAGCGGTGCCGCGTGATCGGCCCCGACGAGGTCCGCGGTCAACGGCTCGCCGCGCTCGAGGACGGCGGCCACCGACTCCTCGATCGCGCGTGCGGCGCGTCGCAGACGTTCGTCCTGGTGTCGATCGCCGAGCCACGCGAGGCCTGCGCTCGTCGAGAGGAGCATCGCCATCGGGTTGGCGGTGTCGCGCGGCAGCGTGGGCGCCGAGCCGTGGATGGGCTCGAACATCGCGTGACGGTCGCCGACGTTGCAGCCCACGGCCATGCCCATCCCACCCTGCAGCGCGGCCGCGAGATCCGTGACGATGTCGCCGAAGATGTTCGTCGTCACGAGCACGTCGAAGTGCGCGGGCTGCGCCAGCAACGCCAGCGTGAACGAGTCGACCAGCGCGGTCTCCTGCGCGATGTCCGGGTAGTCGGCGCCGATCTCGCGGAAGACCTGCGCGAAGAGCTGGCAGCCGCGCAACACGTTGTCCTTCACGATGCACGTCACACGTCGCTTGCCGTCTTCGGGGGCGCCCCGCGCGCGTCGTCGCGACAGCTCGAACGCCATGCGGATCACGCGCTCGGATGCACGCCGGGTGATCACGCGGACGTCGGTCGCCACCTCTGCGCGCCCACCCGGCGCGAGCACTCCGCCCATCCCGCTGTAGAGGCCTTCGGTGTTCTCGCGCACGAAGACCATGTCGACGTCGTCCGGTCGCATCACCTCGCGGTGGGCTCCGCCGAGCTTCATGAGCACGCCGGGGTACAGCTTCACCGGCCGGACGTTCGCGTAGAGATCGAGCTTGGTGCGGGTGCCGATCACCGCCGACCAGCCGGCCATGCGCCCGTCCGGCATCGTCACGGGCCCGCCGCCTCTCGGCGAAGGCCATCCGACGGCGCCGAGCAGCAAGAGGTCCGCCGACGCGCACTGCTCCTCGGCCCCGTCGGGCCAGTCGCGCGACCCGTGCTCCAGGAAGAAACGGCCTCCGCAGGGGATCTCCTCGACCTCGAGGGACGCGCCCACGCGCTCGGCCACGAGGTCGACCGTGCGCCGCGCCTCGTCCGCGACCTCCACGCCAATCCCATCGCCCGGCATCAGAACGACCGAGTACACGTTCTTCGCCATCGGCCGCGTAGGCTATCCGGTTTCTTGCGGTTCTTCGACGGCCGCCCGTACGGTCGCGCCATGTCGACGCGTCTCCGTTCCGTCGCTCTCGCTGCTTCGCTCGCGCTCGTGTCGCCCGGCTGTCTCGCGTCCTCGATGACCGCCGGCGAGTCGCTCCGCGAGACGCTCGATCACTACACGGACGCGGTCCGGTGGGGCCGCGCCGCCTCCGCGATGCAGCACGTGTCGCCGCGTCTGCGTCGCGCGATGGCGCGACGGCATCTCGCGTGGGCGCGGCTGATCCGCATCGCGGAGACCCAGGTCGTCGATCTGAACCACGACGATCGCCACCACCGCGCCGTGGTCTTCGTGCAGATCGCCTGGTACCGCGACGCCGATCCGATGGTGCGCACGACCACGATCGAGCAGACGTGGCGCGACCTCGACGGCTGGGTGCTCGTCGACGAGTCGGTCGCCGACGGCGACGAGCAGCTCTTCGCGTTCGGCGCCCCTGCTCGCCGCGAGGCGTCGAGCTCGGGCGGCGAGGCCGCCGAGACGTCCGAGACGTCGGACGCAGCCGACGAGCCGGGACGGGCGCGCGCGAGCGAGCGGGGCTTCCGGAGAAGCTCGCGCTCGCTATCGCGCCGCGACGATGGGCCAGCCGACGAAGGCTGGCAGTAGGCGAATCAGAGCGAACGACGTCGATCGAGGGTCGCGTACTGCGTGGGCGTGATGCCCTGGGCGACCTCGTACACGCGGAACGTCAGGGTGATCGCTCCCTGGATCGGCACGTTGTACCGGCGGAAGATCGGCTGGCGGTTGCAGTCGAGGAACTGGATGTTCCACGTGCCGGCCGTCAGGCTGAAGTCACGCTGGTTGCCAGGAGGGACCGTCTCGCTCGAGCCGAGCCAGTCGCCTCCCCAATCGCCGCCCTGGCTCATCTGCACGAAGCAGATCGTGTAGGGCGACTGGTTCAGCACGCTGAACGTCGCGGGCACTCCACCGCCCGCTACGACGGTGCCGCCGACGGGAGGTCCCGTGCGTACGACACACGCCGAAGCCAACGCCGCAAAAGCCAAAACCAACAAACCGCTCGCAAAACGAGACGCCATGTGATCACTCCCTCCAACCCCGCGGGCGTCCTCGGCCCGCGACGAACGACCCGTGTCCTGGGCGGCCGATGATACTCCTGTCGGGGACGCTCGGCGTGCGGTCACGCAACCTCCGACGTCCCACCCACAAAAAAGCTGAAAACCGGCAACCTCCACCGTCGAACGGCTCCGACGTGGGTACACGGCTCCCGCTTCATCGACCCGGGCACTCGCCGATCCTACGTCGGGATCCCGTCGGTTGTGCCCCCATGGCTCATCCGAGATCCGACGGCTACCCCGCATCCGGCTCGTCGGGCGGGCCCATGTCCTCCTCGGGCGGCGGGCCCATGTCCTCTTCCGGGGGCGGGCCCATGTCCTCTTCCGGGGGCGTGCCCATGTCCTCTTCCGGGGGCGCGCCCATGTCCTCGACCGGCGGCACGCCGCCGTCGGTGGTGCCGAACCGAACGATCGGGTCGCCGTCGCCGCACGCCTGCCCGCAGTGGTCGACGTCCTCGCACGAGCTCGACGCCGCGTAACACGCCAGGACGCGGCCGCGACCCTCGTCCGAGAGCGGCGCCACCGCGAGCTCGCACAGCGCCGCGCAGTCCTCGCGGTCTTTGCCGATCAGGCACTCGATCTCGTAGAGGCGATTGCAGGCGTCCACGCACGTGCCCGTCGATCCCGGGGGTGCCAGGCACATCGGCGTCTCGTCCTCGTCGCACGACCCGAGCGACGCGAAGGACGCGCAGACCAGGGCGAGTCCGGCCGCCGCCACCCACGTCCGCGCAGACCCGGTTCGTCTCGCGCTCACAGTCCCTCCGCGAAGCCGAGCGAGATGTGGAAGTCGTTGCCCGACGAGAAGCCGCTCGCGCGCGCCACGCCGTCGTCCGCGTCCGCGCGCAGCTGCCAGATGCGTCCGTAGTCGATGAGCACGTAGAACTGCGCGTTGAGATCCCAGCGCACGAACACCTTCACGAGAGTGTCTTCCAGCTGGAACACGTCGAGCAACGTGTCGAAGCTCTGCCGCGAGTAGAGCGCGAAGACGTCGATCTTGCGACCCAGGCGCGTGAGCCCCGCCGTGAGCACGAACTGCCCGTCGGCGTCGCGCCCGAAGTTGTCTCCGACGCTGAGCCGCGTCTGGAAGACCGGCCGACGCTCGTCGCCTTCGCCGGTGAACGCCTCGAACGCGAGCCCGAGACGGTATCCGCCGTACCAGCCGTCGGGCAGCCGGCGCAGGAACTCGAGCTTCGTGATGAACGGCGCGTCGCCGGTGTCGACCGCCTGGCGCGCCTCGTCGGTGAGCGTGTACTGCTGGCGCTGGATGTCGTAGTAGCTGTCGAAGTAGGTCGGCACGTAGCTCTCTTGCATGTAGCGGACTTCGCCGAGCCCACGCCAAGAGTAGTCGCCGTCCGGATGGTTGTAGATGAACACGAGCTGGGTGTGCCCGCCCATCCCGCCTTCGCTGATCCAGTTCCAGTCGATGCGGCCCTCGGCCTCGATCTGCTGACCGAACGCGTAGCGGTAGTGGAAGTGCCCGCCGAGCGCGGTGACCGGCGCCGTCGTGTAGACGAGGTTGCGCTCCGGCGTCGCGAGCGCGAGGCCGAACGCGGTCCGGATCCGATCGGGCGCGCGCAGGTCGCTCACCGCCGTGACGCCGAGCTCGAGCTGGTGCGTCTGCTCGTACTGCGCGCCCGCGTCCTCGCGCAGGTACGCGAACGGGCGGAGGGCGAACGTTCCACCGAGGAGGCTCGGGTTCGTCGCGTCGTCCAGGAAGAAGTGCCCGGTCACGAAGCGATTGAGCTGGAAGTCCGCGACGAGGCCGGGGTGGAAGTGGTCGGGATCGATGTTGTTGGAGTAGTGCGCGACGATCGTTCCGTGGCCGAGCGCGAAGTCGTAGAGCGGCGCGGCGCGCACGGTGAAGTAGTAGTCCTCGTGCTCGACCGCCCACGGCTGACAGAAGCCGTGCTCGCGCTCGAAGCGACCGCTCGCCGACACGTCGAGCCGCGAGCACGCCGAGACCCGGAAGAAGTCGCCGACCTCGTCCCAGTCCGCTTCGCGGATGTCGCCCGTGTCGATCTGGAAGCGGAGCGGGATGCGGAACGCCGTCTGGAAGATGGACAGACGCAGGTCGGCGGCGAGCACCGGCATGACGTAGTTGAGCTCGTCGAGGTTCGCGTAGCCGAGGTGCCCGCCCACGTCGAGATCGGCGGTCTCGGTCTGCGCCGTGTCGCGCGCGGGCGCCGCGCCCGGGGTTCCGCTGGGCGGCTGCCCGGGCTGCTGTTGGGCCCGCGCCGTCGCAGAGAGCGCCAGGACGCACAGCACGACGGACGCTTCGTGGAGGCGGCTCATGCTCCTTCGTCCGAGCTCCTTGCGGATTTTCTTCCTTCCCACGGAACATCCGCCGCGCCGGCGCGGGCATTGGCGAGCCGCGCCAGCACGAAGAGCGTATCGGACAATCGGTTGAGGTAGACCACGACCTCGTTGCGAACGTCCTCGTCGGGGTCGTCGGCGAGGCGCACCACGGCGCGCTCGGCGCGACGGCAGATGCACCGCGCGAGGTGGAGGCGCGCGGCCGCTTCGGTGCCGCCCGCGAGAATGAACGAGCGCAGCGGCGGCAGCTCCGGCTCGGCGCGATCCATCAGGGATTCCAGGTGCGCGACGGCCTCGGGACCGACGAGCGGGACGCCGACGTCCTTGCCCGGTTGCGCGGAGAGCTCCGCGCCGACCGCGAAGAGCTCGCGTTGCGCGCCGGCGAGCGCGTCGTCGATGTCGCCGGCACCGACCGCGACGCGGGCCAGACCGATGGCCGCCGACAGCTCGTCGACGTCCCCGTAGGCGGCGACGCGCGCGGAGCCCTTGGAGACGCGTGCGCCGCCGAAGAGCCCGGTGTCTCCGCGGTCGCCGGTGCGCGTATAGATCTTCACCGTTCGTGTCCCTCTCAGTCGGCCGCCGCCGGGGCGAGGATGGCACCGCGGCGGACGGGATGGCCCGCCAGGAACTCGCCGACCTGCAGGCGCTTTCGGCCTTCGAGCTGCAGCTCGATCAGCGCCACGCTGCCGCTGCCGCACGCGACCACGAGGCCGTGGGCGTCGGCGGCGAGGACCTCGCCGGGGGCCCCGCGGAGGCCCGACTCATCGACCACGCGCGTGCGATGGACCTTCAGCATCCGAACGCCGAGGCCGGTGAACGCGCCGGGCCACGGGTGCACGCCGCGCACGAGGTCGTGTACGGCACGCGCCGGCTTCGCGAAGTCGATGGCGCCGTGCTCCTTCAGCAGCCGAGGGGCCTTGGTCGCGAGCGAGGGATCCTGCGGCTCGGGCACGAGGCGTCCTTCGAGGAGCGCCGGGATCTCGGCGCGCACGAGCTCTCCTCCGAGGATCGCCACGCGTGCGAGCACCTCTCCCGCGGTCTCGTCCGGACCGATCGGGCTCGTGCGTCGCGCGAGCACCGCGCCCGTGTCCATGCCGACGTCCATCTGCATCAGGCAGACGCCCGTCTCGGCGTCGCCGGAGATGACGGCCCACTGCACCGGAGCGGCACCGCGCCAGCGCGGCAGCAGCGACGCGTGCACGTTGACGCACCCGAGGCGCGGAGCCTCGAGCACCGCGGCCGGCACGATGTGGCCGTAGGCAGCGACCACCGCGACGTCGAGCGACAGATCACGAAGCCACGCGGCGAACGCGGGGTCTTTCACGCCGTCGGGCTGTCGCACGTCGATGCCGCGCGCGAGCGCCTCCACCTTCACGGGTGGCGGGGACGTCTCGAGCCCGCGCCCCTTCGGGCGATCGGGTCGACAGACGACTGCGACCACGTCGAGCGTCTCGGCGAGCGCTCGGAGCGAAGGCACCGCGAAGTCGGGCGTTCCGAAGAAGACGGCGCGAGGCATGGGGAGCGCGAAGGTAACATCCCGGTGCTCGGCCCCTCACCCAGACCCTCACCCCGAATACCCATCCGGCGGCCCGAGCTGCGTCGAGGGGCGCCACGGCGTGCTTCGACGCAGCTCGCCGAACGGGTTCTCGTCACCCCTTCACTCGGCGGCGACGTCGTCCTTCGTCTCGCGGCGCTTGGACGCTGCGATCTTCGACATCTCGCGGTGCAGCAGGCGGCGCCGGATGAGGCTCAGGTGATCGATCATCAGCTTGCCGTCGAGGTGATCGTTCTCGTGCTGCACCGCCACGGCGGCGAGGCCCTCGAACACCATCTCGAAGGTCTTTCCGTCCCGATCGAGCGCACGCACGCGGATGCGCTCGGCGCGGGTGATCTCCTCGCGCGCTCCGGGGAAGGAGAGGCACCCCTCTTCCCACGCGATCTCGCCGTGGCGCTCCACGATCTCCGGGTTGATGAAGACGCGAAGGTCGCTCGGCTCGTCTTCCTTGGCCACGTCCATGATGAAGATCCGCTTGCCCTCGCCGATCTGCGGCGCCGCGAGGCCCACGCCGGGCGCCGCGTACATGGTCTCGGCCATGTCGTCGACGAGCTTGCGGACGTCGTCGTCCACCTGCGCGACCGGCTCGGCCGCCTGACGGAGTCGCGGGTCGGGGTAGTGGAGGATGGGGCGAATCATGGCTCGTCTTTTCGTAACGTCCGCCGGCTGCGACGGCAAGTTGGCCCGCGCACATGGCGTTCGGAGACGCATGCCCGGGGAGTCTCGGTAACGGGTAGAGTCGCGCCCCGTGTCGGGGAGCCACGGCGAGTCCCCTTCGGCCGGGGAGCAGGGCCGACCCGAGGGCAGCAGCACGTCCAGGCCGATGGGGCCGGCGGCGCGCCCGCTCGCCGTGCTCGCCGTGCTGCTCGTGCTCGACCTCGTGCTCCTGTTCCCGGGTGGAGGCAGCGACGCTCCTGGAGCGGACAGCCGGCCGCCGCGCGCGCGCGTGGGCCTCGTGTTCGACGTCGGCGGCCGAGGGGATCGGTCGTTCAACGACTCGGCGTTCGCGGGTCTCGAGCGCGCACGGCGCGAGCTCGGGGTGGACGTCGAGTACGTCGAGCCTTCGGGCGCGGAGGATCGCGAGAGCGCCCTGCGACTCTTCGCGGCGCGCGGGTTCGACCTGGTGGTGGGCGTGGGGTTCATCTTCTCGACGGATCTCGTCGTCGTCGCGCGCGAGCATCCCGACGTCCGCTTCGCCGGGGTGGACTTCGCGCCGCCCGCCGACGGTCGGATCCCGCCGAACCTGGTGGGCCTGAAGTTCCGCGAGGAGGAAGGCTCGTTCCTCGTCGGTGCGGCGGCGGCGCTGCTCTCGCGAACCCGCCACGTCGGGTTCGTCGGCGGGATGGACGTGCCGCTGATCCACAAGTTCGAAGCCGGCTTCCGCACCGGCGTACGCGCGGTGTGCGACGCCTGCCGCGTCTCGGTCGCCTACGCGGGCGTGACCCCCGAAGCGTTCAAGGACCCGGCGCGCGGCAAGGAGCTCGCGCTCGCGCAGATCGCGCGCGGCGCCGACGTGCTCTTCCACGCGTCGGGATCGACCGGGCTCGGGGTGTTCGAGGCGGCCCGTCAGGCGCGCGTCTTCGCGATCGGCGTGGACTCCGATCAGCACGACGACATGCCCGGCGTGGTCGTGACGTCGATGCTCAAGCGCGTCGACGTCGTGCTCGTCGAGACGGTGCGCGCCGTGCTGGAAGGCCGATTTCGCGGGGGGATCCGCACGTTCGGCCTGCGCGAGCGCGGCATCGACTGGGTCCACCAGGGCCCGCACGCGCGAAGGATCCCACGCGCGGTGGCGGCACGCGTGAGCGAGCTCGGCCGCCGCATCGCGAGCGGAGCTCTCGTCGTGCCGAGCAGCCGCGAGGCGCTACCGCGTTCGATGGGTGGGGAGGCGCCGCGATGAGCGAGAAGGGCAGCGCGCCGCCCCTCACCCCGGCCCTCTCCCCCGACGGGAGAGGGGGACTCGCCGAGCGCGCCGCGCCCGTCTCCGACGGGGGAGGGGGAGTTGCCGGGAGCTCGGCGCTCGTGCTCGAAGGCATCGGCAAGCGCTTCGGCGCGGTGGTCGCGCTCGACGACGTCTCGATGCGCGTCGAGCGCGCCACGGTGCACGCGGTCTGCGGCGAGAACGGCGCGGGAAAGAGCACGTTGATGCGCGTGGTCGCGGGGCTCGTCGTGCCCGATCGCGGCGCGTTCGAGGTGCTCGGCGCGCGCTACGCGCGGCTCGATCCGCGGGGCGCACGCGCAGCGGGCGTCGGGATGGTCCACCAGCACTTCATGCTCGTCGACACGCTCAGCGTCGCGGAGAACGTGGTGCTCGGCGCCGAGCCGACGAAGGGCCCCCTGCTCGATCGGGCCGCCGCCGAAGCCGAGGTCGCACGGCTCGCGTCCACGCACGGTCTGGAGGTCGACGCGCGCGCGAAGATCGCCGATCTGTCGGTGGGCGAGCGACAACGCGTCGAGATCCTGAAAGCGCTTCGTGGCGGCGCACGCCTCCTGATCCTCGACGAGCCGACCGCCGTGCTCACGCCGCACGAGACACGCGCGTTGCTCGCGCTGGTGAAGAAGCTCGCGAAGGACGGCACGACCGTCGTCGTGGTCACCCACAAGCTCGACGAGGTCATGGAGGTCGCGAGCCGCGCGTCGATCCTCCGACGCGGCAGGCACGAAGGTGACGTCGCCATCGCCGAGACGAGCGCCGAGGACCTGGCGCGACGCATGGTCGGTCGCGAGGTGCACCTCGGTCGCGGCCCCGACCGGGTCGCTCCGATCGCGAAGGAAGCGAAAGCCGCGCTCGCGCTCGATCGCGTCTCGTGCGCGCGCATCGGAGCGCCCGGGCGCGTCGGGCTCGACGACGTGTCGCTCGAGGTCCGGGAGGGCGAGGTGCTGGGCGTCGCCGGCGTCGAGGGCAACGGTCAGCACGAGCTGTGGGCCGTCACCGCGGGGCTGGTGAGACCGAGCACGGGCCGCGTACGGCTCGGCGGCGACGACGTCACGGAGCTCTCCACGGCCGAGCGGTTCGCGCGTGGCCTGGGCAGCGTGCCCGCCGACCGACATCGCGAAGGGCTCGTGCTCGGGCTCCCGCTCTGGGAGAACGTCGCGCTCGGAGGCCTCGGCGCGGTGTCGCGTCACGGAGCGCTCCGCGTGCGTGCGATGAGGGAACGCGCGGACCGGCTGCTCCGTGCCTTCGACGTGCGCCCGCCGGACGCGAGCTTGCCGGCCTCCGCGCTCTCGGGGGGCAACCAGCAGAAAGTCGTGGTCGCGCGGGAGCTCGAGCGCGCCCCCTCGGGCGCGGAGGTGCCCCGAGCGCTCGTCGTCGCGCAGCCGACGCGCGGCGTCGACGTGGGCGCGATCGAGGAGATCTGGCGGCGGCTCGGGAGCGCGCGCGATCGGGGCACGGGTGTCTTGCTCGTCTCGAGCGAGCTCACCGAGCTGCTCGCGCTCTCCGATCGCATCGCGGTGCTCGTGCGCGGGCGCATCGTGGCCGTGCTCGATCGCGCCGAGGCGGATCGCGAGAAGCTGGGCGAGCTGATGCTCGGCGCCCGGGCCGCCGGAGCACGCGAGGGTGCGGCGTGAGCGCGCGGTGGACCGGGCTCGTCGAGAAGGCGCTGCCGCCTGCGCTCGCGCTCGCCATCGCGCTCTTGGTCGGCAACTTGCTGATCATCGTGAATGGAGAGCAACCGCTCCGCGTGTGGTCGCTCCTCGTCGCGGGCACCTGGGGCAGCGGCTACGGGATGGGTCAGGTGCTCTTCAAGGCCGCTCCGCTCGCGCTCGCGGGCTACTCGGTGGGCCTGGCGTTCCGGGCGGGTCTCTTCAACGTCGGAGGGGAAGGGCAGATCCAGTCGTCGGCGCTCGCGTGCGCGGTCGTCGGCGCGGCCCTGCCGGCATGGCTGCCGTGGCCGCTCGCCGTGCTCGTTTGCACGCTGGCGGCCGTGTGTTGCGGGGCTTGCGTGGGCGCGGTGCCGGGGTGGCTGAGGGCGCGGTTCGGCGCGCACGAGGTGATCACGACGATCATGCTCAACTTCGTCGTGCTCGCGGTGATCGGCTACCTCGTCGCCGAGCACCTCGCATTGCCCGAGACGCTCCATACGCGCGAGATCGCACCCGGCGCGACGCTCGGTCGATTGGCCGACACGGTGGGCGCGCTCCGCGGGAGCGCGGCGAGCTGGGGCCTGCTCGTGGTGCCGTTCGCGGGGTTTGCGTATTGGTGGTTTCTGGAACGTACCACGTGGGGTCTCGAGCACCGCACGGTCGGCCTCTCACCGGGCGTCGCAGAGGCCAACGGCGTGAACGTCGCGCGCGTGCGCGTGCTCGCGATGACGCTGGCCGGTGGCTTCGCCGCGCTCTCGGCGGTGCCCACGGTGCTCGGGTACAAGCACTTCTACGAGCAAGGGTTCGGCGCCGGCGTGGGCTTCATGGGGATCGCGGTCGCGCTGCTCGGGCAGGGCAACCCGTGGGGCATCGCCGCTGCGGCGCTCTTGTTCGGCACGCTCTCGCAGGGTGGTCTGGCGATCAACGCGCTCGTGCCGAAGGACCTCATCGACGTGCTGCAGGCGGCGGTGATCCTGGTCGTCGTGGCGGCCAGTCGCGAGGTGCAGGCGGTGCTCCGCCGCGGCGTCGCGGCGGCGCGCGCGAGCACCAAGGAGCAGGCATGAGCGAGCTGCTCTCGCTCGCGTTCCTCGCGCAGCTGCTGCGGATCGCCGTGCCGTACACGTGCGCGGCGATGGGCGGCGTCGTCAGCGAGCGGAGCGGCGTCATCGACATCGCGCTCGAGGGGAAGCTCCTGGCCGGGGCGTTCGGGGCAGCGGTCGTGGCGCTCGAGACGGGCTCGGCGCCCCTCGGCGTGCTCGGCGGCCTGGGCGCCGCGATGCTGGTGTCGGCGCTGCACGCGATCGCGACCGTGCGCTTTCGCGCGGACTCCGTCGTGACCGGGGTGGCGCTCAACCTGCTCGCGATCGGGCTGACACGCTTGCTGCTCCGGCGTCTGTACGACTCGTCGTCCAACTCGCCGCAGCTGCCGGCGCTCGTCGGCGAGACGGCGTCGCAGGGCGTGTGGGCCGTGCTCGGGCTCGTCGGGCACCCGCTCTTCGTCGCGACGATCGTGGTCGTGCTCGGCGTGCACGCGATCATCGCGCGCACCCGGCTTGGCCTTCGCATCCGCGCGGTCGGCGAGCACCCGGAGGCGGCCGAGACGATGGGCGTCTCGCCGCGCCGCGTGCGTGCGATCTCCGTGCTCGCATCGGGCGCGATCGCCGGGCTCGGCGGCGTGTGGCTCGTGTTCGCGCAGCGTCAGTTCACGAACGAGATGTCCGCGGGCCGCGGCTTCATCGCGCTCGCGGCGGTGATCATCGGAAGCTGGCGCCCGCTGCCCGCCGCCCTCGCGTGCGTCGCGTTCGCGGGTCTGGAGGCGCTGCAGATCGGCCTGCA
>JADZFZ010000614.1 GCA_020854145.1 Deltaproteobacteria bacterium
CACGAGATCGGCAATCACTCCTTGTCGCACCGGTACGACCTCTCGCGCTGCGACCGGGAGACGATGCGGCGCGAGGTGGAGGGCGGCGCGGCAGCGATCGCGCGCGCGACAGGCCTACGGCCGCAGGGCTTTCGTGCACCCGGCTACACGATGAGCGACGCGCTCGCGGACGTGCTCGCCGAGGCCGGGATCGGCTGGGATTCGAGCGTCTTTCCGTGTCCCGCCTATTGGGCCGCCAAGACCGCCGCAATCGGGCTCATCGCGCTGCGGGGTCGAGAGAGCCGCAGCATCGCGGATCATCCCCTCGTCCTGAGCGCACCGGCCAATCCCTATCGATTGGGCCGGCCCTATTGGCAGCGAGGGTCCGGGATGCTGGAGATGCCGATTGGCGTCACGCGCGGCGCCCGATTTCCGTTCATCGGGACGTCTCTGGTGCTGGGCGGCCCGACCCTGTCGCGCTCCCTCGCGTCGATGGTCGTCGGGCGTCCGGTCGTCGTGCTCGAGCTGCACGGCATCGATCTGTCGGACGCGCGGCGCGACGGGCTCGAGCACCTCGCGCCCCACCAGCCCGACCTGCGGGTGACGCTGTCACGGAAGCTGGATGCGATCGATGCGGCCATCGTGCGATTGCGCGATGCGGGCTACTCGTTCGTCACCCATTCCGAGGCTGCGGAGCGCTCGGGCTGGAGCCGAGTCACCGGCGGCTGAGATCGTTCAGCGCATGGTCGAGCAGTCGATGATGGCCTCGCAGCTGGCCGGGAGCGCGCCGCACGCCGAGTCCTCGATCGACTGATCGCATTGCGCGAGATCCGAGTTGTCGATGTCGCAGCCGACGAGGATCTCCGTGTTGGAGCAGGTCGATTGGACGGTGCTGCGGCACGTCGCCTCGTCGCGCCACAGCGCCGTGGCGACCGCCGGTCGGCACGAGAACCACTTGTTGCACAGCTTGTCGGAGGCGCTGTCGCAGATGACGGTCTCCTGAGCTTCCTCGCAGCCGACGGTGCTCGCGAGGCCGACGAGACACAGCGATGCAGCGACCAAGCCGTGGCGGAACGACGACGCGACCATGCTCCGACGATCACTCGCCGGCTCCACGTCGTCCAGTCGCCGGATCAATCGGGTTCGGCCAGCGCGGCGCGGAGCTCCGCGAGCGCGGCGGGCGGAGCGCCGAACGCCCCCTCGGCCGTGTCCTCGAGCACGCCCTGCAGCAGGAGCTGCGAGAGCTCGCGCGCGCGGGTGTCGCCGGTGGCGGCGACGAGCGCGTCGAGGTCGCGTGCAAGCTCGACGAGGGAGCGTCCGACGGACGAATGCAGCGCCGCCGTCAGCTCCGCGCGGGCTCGGGGATCGCGCGAGGCGCGGAGCACGTCGATGCCGTCGATGCGCCAGACCAGGTCGCGTCCAGCACCGACGGCCACCGAGAGCAGGGCGCGCCCTGCCGAGGTCACGCGGGCGACGACGCGACCGCCACGCGCACGACGAAGCGCGAACTGCAGATGGTGCCCGCCGAGGGTGTCGTGTGCGCCCGAGACCTCGCGCTCCGGCTCGAATCGAGAAAGGACCAGATACGACGACTTCTCGACGTCGACCGTACCGGCGCCGAGCTCCGCCGAGGGGCCGTCGGCGACGGTGTCCGCCTCGGTGCCCGGTGCGCCCTCGACCGCGTCGGCGCGCGCGGAGCTGGCCACGAGCCCCGAGGCGAGCAAGCAACCGAGCGCGGCGAATCGGTTCACGTGCGTGGGTGACTCAACCATCGTGCCGACGGGATTACGTCGGCAAACGCCGGATTGGATTCACTCGACCCCAGGACGCGAGACCCCACCGCGTGCTCCGGGGGACGCGGAATGCTCGCGGCTGCCGCAGCCGGGCGCGCAGCCGCGAGGCACGATCACACGGTTTTCTCGAACATCCGGTAGCGCTTGTAGATCTTGGCGCCCATCGCCCGGATCCCGAGATTGATGGGTGCGTCGTCCTCACGCGTCCACGAGAGCTCGCCCCATTCGTACCCTTTGGCGACGCCGCGCCGGGCGACCTCGACGTACATCGCGGCCGAGAGCCCGCCGTAACGCTTGACGTTCTTTCTCACCTCTTCGCGCACGCCGAGCAGGATGAGCCGCGTCGAGCGAGGGTGCTTCACCTTCACGCGCCAGAGCAGCTTGATCCAATTGAGGGGCAACAATCGGCCGCCGAGGTCGCGAATCGCCTCGTTGATGTTGGGGACCATGATGCACATCCCGGCGGGCTTGCCGTCGACCTCGGCCACGAAGGCGATGTCGGGGTCGAGCACGAGCGACATGTCCTCGGCCATCTTCTCGACCTCGCGTTGCGTGGTGGGCACGAACAGCGATTTGCCCGACCAGTTCTCGTTGTAGATGTCGACGATCATGCGGAGCTCCTCGTGGAGCCGCTTCATGTCGATCGAGCGGAGCTTCACCTCGGGCATCGCGCTCACGGCTTCCCACGCTGCCCTCGCGCGTTTGGGAACCTCCTGCTTGCCCTCGAAGCGCCAGCAGAAGAGGTCGGTGAGCTTGTGATAGCCGCAGGCTTCGGCGAGCCCCGCCTGCCAGCGGCGCGAGTGCGCCATCATCAGGGACGGCGGGTGCTCGAAGCCGTCGACGAGAATGCCGATCTCGTCGTTCGAGTAGAGCGACATCGGGCCCAGGATGTGGTTGACGCCGCGTGCGCGGAGCCACGCCTCGGCGCGATCGAAGAGCGCGCGGGCGACCTCCGGATCGTCGTTGGTGTCGAAGAATCCGAAGAATCCCGTCTTGTCGTTCCAGTGGCGCTGCCACTCGCGGTCGACCGTCGCCGACATGCGCCCGACGATTCGGCCATCGCGACGGGCGGTGAAGAGAATGACGTCCGCACGCTCGAAGAGCGGGTTCTTCCGCGGATCGAGGCGCTGCTTCATCTCGAAGGAGAGTGGTGCCACCCAGTACGGGTCGTCGCGGAAGACCGCATGCCCCGCGCGAAGGAAGTCTCCGATGTCCCGTCCGGGCAGGTGATCGCGGATCTCGACGCTCATGGTGCGCGATGTCTACTCGACGCGAGAAAATCTGCACCTGTCGATTGGTGTACGCGTTCTCGCTGTGAGGCCGAGACGTTCGGCCTCGAAGACGAGGAGGCTCCGATGACGGTTCGTACGGTTCGGGTGGGGATCTTGGCGGTGTCGCTGGCGCTCGGTGCAACGGCCGTGTTCGCAGGGCAGTCGAACGCTCGGGCGTGCGGCGGCTACATGAGCCCGGGTCAACAGGCGCGTCTGCAGGTGCGCAGCGAGGCCGCGCGGCACATCGCGGCGATTCACCCCGGCGCGCGGGACGTTCGGGTGGAGGTGGAGCGCCTGGGAGACACCGATGCCAGGGTGCACGTGTGGTTCACGGTGCCGGGCGTGGGCGCGCGCGTGCGCACGATCGATCTCGCGCGGTCGGTCGACGGGCAGTGGGCGGTGCGCTCGATGCGGCGTGGGCGGTTGATGGCGCGGCTGGTCAGCGAGTGACCCAGCCGGTGCCTCCGCCGCGATCGATGGACGCGCGGGCGAGGGCGTCGGCGCGTTCGTTGCCGGCGACTCCTGCGTGCCCCGGCACGTAGACGAAGCGTGCCTCGCGGCCGCGGAGCTCGTCCTTGATCTCGGCGACGAGCTCCGTGTTGGCCTTCGGTTTCCATCCCTTCGAGAGGATGCCGATCGCGTACTGGCTGTCGGTGCGGATCTCGACGCGGCGTTCACGCGGAACGACCTCGAGGACGCGCAGGATCGCGGTGAGCTCGGCGATGTTGTTGGTGCCGTGCCCGAGGGACTCGGAGAGCTCGTGGCGATGATCACCATCGAGCAGAAGCACGCCCAGACCCGACGGGCCGGGGTTGCCGGTGCACGCGCCGTCGGCGTAGGCGATCACGAGGCCCCCGTCCTTCGCGATCTTCGGAGGGTGACTCTCGTGGCCCTTCGCGAGCACGGGCGCGAGGGCTTCGGTCTTGCCGGGGATCGAGGGCAGTCGCGTGGGCTTCGGGGCCGTCTTCGACGCGGTCGTCCTCGGCGCGGCCTTTCCGCTGCCGCTCGTCGTGTCGGTAGCGCCGGCGTCGACGGTGGGGTCGTCGAAGGGTACCGCGTCGGGGATGGCGTTCAGATTGGCTACGCTCGCCCGGTAGAGGCGCGGGTCGCCGCGGTTGTAGCGGATGTCGACGCGCCCGCCGCGTGCGATGGGTGAGCCCTTCACGTCGCAGCGCGCGAAGACGGTCGTGTCCTGCCGAAATCGCATCGGGATCCAGGGCATGGCGCGCGACGCTGCGTGAGCCGGGGCGCGCGGTCAAGCGAGCGCATGGGAGCGAGCCGTCGGGCTCCGGCTGGGCCGCGCCGCTATAGTGCGCGCCCGTGAGCGACGACGTCGACGAGGCCACGCACCCGAAGGGCGAAGATCTCCCAGGCTCCGATGCTGCGAGCGCGAGCCCGATCGCGAACGAGGAGGCTGCGGGCGACTCGCGATCGGGCGCGGAGGCGGCTGCCGATGCGAGCGCAGAGTCGCGTGCGGACGAGGCGACCCCCGAGAGCGGGTCGGAGGCGGAGGCCGAGACGTCGCCGAAGGCGCCCGCGGAGACGAAAGGGCCGGCGCCGGCGTCGACGCTTCCGCGTGCGCGCTCGCCGTGGATCACGCGGGTCGGGCTCCTGGTCGCGGGGCTCGCGGTGGGCGGGCTCGCCGCGTGGTGGTTCTTCGTTCGCGAGCCGACGCTCGAGGTTCCGCGCGACCTGTTGGCCGCGGTCCCCGCGCGCGCCGACATGGTGGCGAGGCTGGACCTCGGGCGTCTGCGTCGATCGCGGCATCTGTCCGACTTGCTCGCGGAAGGAGATCGCCGCAGCGGCAAGCTGTCGAAGATCCGGGAACGTTGCGGGTTCGATCCGATCGAGAAGGTCGAAGAGCTCGTGCTTCTCGCGACCCTCGACGGGCGCGGACGCACCGAGGACTTCGCGTACATCGCGCGCGGAGACCTGTCGCGCGCGCGGAGCGAGGCGTGTGCGGAAGCGGTCGCGGGCGGCGAAGGCGGGGCGCTGCGCATCGAGCGATACGAGGGGCGCCTGGTGCTCGCGGCCGAACGCGGCGATGGGCGCATCGCGTTGCTCAACGAGACTCACGCCGTGGGAGGCGGACGCGCGCTCGTGCACGGTGTGATCGACGTGCTGGTCAAAGGCGCGCCGTCGCTCGCCGGCTCCGCGCCTTTGTCGTCGGTCGTCCGCCGCATCTCGGACGGCCAGGACTTCGCGGCGGCGCTCGCGCTGAGCGGTCCGACGCAACGTTCTCTGGAGGGGAGCTTGCCCGCGGCGCTCGCGCCGCTCGCGCGCGCGAGGTCGTTCGGCGTGAGCGCCGCGTTGACGGACGGCCGCTGGCGCGTGGGCGCCGTCGCACAGATGCCGAGCCCCAACGGCGCGAGCAGCGCGGTCGAGGCCGTCGACGGTCAGCTCGCGTCGTTGCGTCGCAGCCCGCTCATCGGTCTCACGGTTCTGGGCACCGTGCTCGGCGGCGTGCGTGTCGCGGCCGAAGGCAACGAGGCGATCGCGACGGGGTCGGCGTCCGAGGATCAGATCGACGAGATGGTGTCGTTGTGGCAGCGCTTCGGGCGCCGCCGCAGCGGGGGCCGATCGCCCATCCCGCCGGGCTTGCTCCCGGGCGGCGGCGACGACGCCCCGGGCCGGCCTCCGGACGCGCCGGGCCCGCTCGGCCGCGACGAACGAGCACGCCCGCCGGCCGACGAGCCACCATCACCCGGTGTGCACTCGGGAGCACGCCCGGAGCGTACCGAACCGGGGACGACCGACCCCGGCTCACCCTGAGCGCCGGCGGATCCGCGTGGCAAACCGCGTGCTGCCAGAGCCATCGATGCTCCGCTCTCTCGTCGTTGGGATGTTGGCGATGGGCCTGTCCGCGGGCTGCGCCGAGAACGACACGTCGCCCCCGTCGTGGCGCTTCGAGCCCATCGTGGCCGGCGACGGCGCTCGCGCCACGGTTCGCGGCGTCGTGCGCGACGAGCTCACGGGTGACGCGATCGCGGGGGCCCGGATCACGTTCGGCGACGCCACGACGTCGACCGATGCCTCCGGGCGCTACGCGCTCTTCAGCGAGGTCCCGGGTGCGGCGATCCGGGCAGAGCACCCGCTCTACCTATCGATGGAGAGGCTGTCGCGGGGGCTCGCCGACCGCGGCGCCGACCTGACGATGTTCCCGGCCTCGCCGCCCGAGGACGCGGTCGATCGGTACCTGCGCGCGCTGCAGGAGGCGCGCGTGCTGCGCGACGACGCGAGCGATCCCGCGCTCCGACCCGAAGCGAGGGCCATCCTGCGCGGCGATCCGCCTGCCGCGCTGTCGCCGTCGAGCGATGCGATCGGTGTGGCGCGCGGGGCCCTCGATGCGCCGCCGGCCACGATTCGTCTCTGGCGGCGCAGCATCGACGGTGCGTCGGAGAGCTGCTCGGGGCGGATCGATGTGATCGACTTCGAGGAGTACATCAAGGGCGTTCTGCCGCACGAGTGGATCCCGTCGTGGCACGACGAGTCGCTCCGAGCTGGGTCGCTCGCGATTCGGACGTACGCGTGGAACTGGATCGCACGCGGCGGCAAGTACGACTGCGCAGACCTCGACGACACGACGCGGTCGCAGGTGTACCGGGACGACCGGAACGATCGTGCGAGCGCGGCGGTGGACACGACGCGTGGATCGGGCATCACGCGCGGCGGGACCCTGGTGTCCGGCGAGTACAGCGCGGAGAACTCGGACCCGACGGCGGACGGCGTCTCCGACCCGCTGTGCACGGGACGCGAGCTCTTCGGGCACGGCCGTGGGATGTGCCAGTGGGGCTCGCAACGATGGGCGCTCGATGGGCGCGACCACGTGTGGATCGCTACGCACTATTGGCCTGGTTCGGGCATCGAAGGTGGCGCGCCCCCGGTGCCTGGATACGCAGCATCGTTCGTCGGCATGGAGGTGCCGCCCGAGATGGTCTCGGGGGACCGTGCCACGGCGTGGGTCGAGCTTCGAAACGATGGCTCCGCCACCTGGGATCTGGATGGGACGCGGCTCGGGACCACCCGTCCGAACGATCACGACAGCGTCTTCTTCGACGTCGAGAGCTGGATGTCTCCCAATCGCGCGAGCGGGCCCGACCACTCGGGCTATGGGCCCGGTGTGGTGGGCCGATTCTCGTTCGTGCTGCTGGCGCCCGAGGTCACGAGCGAGCAGGTGATCGCCGAGACGTTCGGCCTCGTGCAGGAGGGCGTCACCTGGTTCGGTCCCGATGACATCCGCATGGAGGTGCGCGTGCGCCCGAGGACGCCCGCCGTCGTGGATGCCGATGGTGACGGCTCGTCGTCCGAGGCCGACTGCGACGACGCCGACCCAGCGCGCCGGCCGGGAGCGGACGAGGCGTGCGACGACGGAATCGATCAGGACTGCAACGGGGCGGACCTTCCGTGCTCGGACCCGCCGCTGCCCGGTGTCGACGGTGGCGCACCCACTCCGCCGCCCGCGCGCGACGCATCGACCCCGCCGCCGAGCGCGACGGGCCCGGCCGTCGTCGTGACATCGCCGCCGGCGGGTGCGGGCGGATCGGGCGCGCCGCGCGAGGTGACCGGGAGCTGCGCGGCGATGGGTGGTTCCACGCGTGCCCGCGGATCGGCTGCGCTCGCAGGGCTGCTGGGCCTCGCTTGCGCTGCGCTCCTCACGCGTAGGCGGACTGCGATACGCTGACGTCGACGATGTCGACATCGCGCGCCGCCTTGGGCGCGCTCGCGGTTCTCGTCGCGGCGGGCTGTATGCAGCGAGGGCGCGAGCGCTACGTGATGGTTCGATCGCGGCCCGATCCGTGGCCGACGCGCGTGGTGGTCGTCGATCGCGACGGGTCGCAGATGTTGGGCCTGGAGGTCGAGCGCGCCGAAGGAGGTCGGCTCGTCGAGGTGCGTCTGCACGACGGGCGGCATCTGTGGGTCCGTGCGTCCGCGGTGCATGCGGAGACGCTGGGCGCCGGCGAGCTCGTCGCGATGCGGTGGAACGGGGAGACCGCGATGCGCATCGCGCGCATCGTCGAGAGACAAGGTGACGTGTTGGTCGTGGAGATGATCGATGCGCGTGGCGGAGGTCGCGCGATCGTGAGCCTCGCCGACGTCGTCGCGCGTGTCGCGCAGGCGCCTGCGGGCACGCAGTCCACACCGCAGGAGACGCCCCCGCCGCCGCCGGTCGATGTGGCCAGGCAGGTCTCGTGGCCGCAAGGCGACGCGTGGGCGCCGGCGACGCTGACGTCGTGCGGCGCGAGCCTGCGCGTCGCGTACGCCGACGGAGCGACCGAAGAGGTGCGGCCGAGCGATCTGTCCGAGCTGCGTCTCGCCGTCGGCGAACGGGTGGGCGCCTTCTCCGGGAGCTACTCGTTCCCCGCGCGCGTCGAGGCAATCCAAGGGACGGTCGCTCGCGTGAGGTTCGAGGACGGCTCCGACCAGTGGCTGGAGATCGTTCAGGTGCGCTGGGTGGAGCGGGCGTCGCGCACGAGCGAGCCGACCGCGCGTCCGAGGTGGCTCGACGGCGCGTGCCGTCAGGCCGGGCAGAGCGCCGACGGGCCGCGGGTGCTCGCGCGTCGGTGGATCGTTCGGTCGGCGGGCGCGATCACCGAGTGCTCGGGCGGTCGGGCCGTGGTGGTCGGACGCGATGGAGGTCGGTCGGAGGTCGCCGCGAGCTCCGTTTCGCTGCTCGCGCCGCAGGTTGGCGACGCGGCGAGGGTCCGCTGGCGCGGCTCGGCCGTCTATCAGGCCAGCGTCGATCGCGTCGACGGCGCACAGCTGGGCATTCGTTGGGAGGACGGATCGAACGACACGGCGGCGCTCGACACGGTGGTGTCGCACCTCGTGCCGGCGCGAAGGTCCGATCCCCCGCGCGCCCCACCCGCGTGTGGCGGGCCGCCGCTCGCAGGCGGGCAGCCCACGCGAATCATCCAGGATTTCCCGGGGAACTGAGAGGGGCGCTAGCGACGCGCGAGGCGGCGCTCGAGGTCGCGAAGGAACACGTCGGCCGCGCGGGTCTCGACGTCGGCCAGCCACAACGTGCGGCGAGGAAGGACGCGGAGCGCGACGCGGACGCGACCACGTCCGGCGGGGACGAGCACGTTGAGCGCGAGGTCGATCGCAGCGCCGAGCAACGCGAGCCCCGCGCCGACGAGCGCGAGAGACGGCTCGCTCGCGCGGATCCCGTCCACGAGCGTGATGACGCCGAGAACCCCTCCCAGGCACAACGCGGTCACGCCGACGTAGAGCGGCGCGGAGCGGAACCGCGTCTCGCGCTCGGCGGCGGCGATGGACTCGAGGGACAAGGTCTCCTCGCCCTCGCGCACGGTGCGACCGAGCAGCTTGGTCGTGCGCGAGAGCTTCACGCCGGCAGGCACGATCGTCACGCGCGCGTCGGTGCGCATGCCGAGCACGACGCGCGCGACGAGCCGTACCAAGGCGCTCAGCACCGAGAATCCCGTGATCGCGGAGACGACCGCCCAGACGCGATTGCGCGGCGCTTCGGCCAGTCGGCCCACGAGCGCTCCGGTCTCTGCGCCGGGCGCTGCCGAGGGACGCCCGCCTGCGCTGGAGCTCGACGCCGACCCCGCGCCCGCGTGCGATGGGGACGCTCCGGGCTCCCCGCCCGACAGGGCAGTCGCCAAGGCACGGAGGCCCGGATCCTGGGCCTCGCGCGCGACGCTCGCGAGCGCTTCGCCCGCTCGTGCCGGGCTCGCCGCGGCGAGCGCGTAGACGCGAGCCACCAGTCGCGCCCGCGCTGCGTGGCTGGGCGAGCCCTCGCGCGCCGCGAGCGTGGCGTCCTGCTCGAGCGTGTCGCTCGCGAGCGCGGACCAGAACCGGCGCGCGTGCGCGTCCGAGAGCACGCCGTCCACGAAGCCGAGCAGCGGGTAGGGCGAGCCGTTCTCCAGCGCGTCCACGGCCGGCAGCACCTCCGTCACGGCCGCGTCGCGATCGGCCTCGTCGGCGGCCTCGATGCGCGCTCCGAGCCCGCGTACCGCGAGCGCTGCGAGCAACGCGCGCTCGAGCGGCGTGCTCGGGCCGCGCTCGAGGATCGTCATCACGTTGCCTGCGTCGGTCTCCGCTTCCTCGCGTGTGAGGCCAACCGATCGCGCACGGGTCTCGACGTACTCACGGCCGGCGAACGTCGTCCCGGCATCGGCCTGGCTCAGGAGCACTCCGGAGGCGAAGGTCGCGAGGCGGCTTTTCGGCGGGAGCTTCCCGACGATCTCGATCGCGCGTTGCACGTCGTGCGCGCGAGGGGGCGGTGGCGATGCGGTCGCCATGGGCGCCGACCATATATCCGCGCGGCCGGCCGCTGTCCAAGTCAGGCGCCGGAATGCCGACGTTCAGGCTTTGCCGAGGCGGCTCTTGAGGGCGGCCAGCTCTCGCTCCACGCGCTCCTCGTCGGTCTCGCCGGGTGTCTTCGGCGGCGGCCGCGTCGAGCCCGACTGCGACAGATCGAGCCTTTCCTCGCCCGGCTCGTAGAGCGACTCGAGCCCGAGCGGCAGCCCGCGGCGCCGCCGTCGTCTCGTGCGGGCCATCACGGCCAGACGGATCGCCTCGAAGATCACCGAAGGCTGGGCGCGAATGGACGCGGCGACAGCGGCCGCTTGTCCGGCAGCGAGCCGATCGGGCGTGATGGCGCGCTCGACGTCCACCGCCAGCGTCGCGATGGACTCGATCGCGCTCGCGGCGCCCGCGTCCATCAAGGCGCGCGCGACGCTCGGTCCGGTGCGCCTCGCGGCGTCGATGAGCAGGAGCGGCGCGCCCACGGCGAGGCCCCGCACGGCTTCGGGAGCCCGCACACGCGCGATCACCGCGTCGGCCAGCGCGAAGTACTCCCCGCGCTGCGGACCCGCGCCGAACATGCGGCTCGGGACACCGCACGCGGGCGCCAGCTTCCGGAGCGTATCGCTCGCGAGCGCGTCGTCCCCGACGTCGAAGAGGACCATGAGCGGCGTGCGCACGAGCGAGAGCTGCGTCAGCACCTTGCCCAGATCCTCCGACTCGAGCGCATCGGTCGGCGCCACGAGGACGGCGTGTCCTTCGGGGATCCCAGCGCGGCCGCGCGCCAGGGCGCGGTCGGTCGGCGGCGCGTACGCGGGCGGCAGCGGCGCTCCGACGACGACGACGCGCTCGGGCGCCACCCCGCGCGCTTCGAGATCGTCCACCACGGCGCGATGGGCCACGAGGACGAGATCGGCGTCGCGCAGATCGCCGCCCCACACCCCGTCGAGCCACGGCAACATCGCGACGCACAACGCATTGCCGTGCTCGCGAGCGCGGTCGAGCGCCTCGGCGTCGAGCGCGACCACCGCGTCGGCCTCCTCGACCAGCGCGTCGGCCGCCTCCATCGGTTCGAAGCTCGGCCGCGACGTCCGGTCTTCGACGGCCGCGTCGGGGTCACGCAGCGGCGGCTCCGCGAGCGCTTCGCCCACGATGCCTGCGACCTCGCGGTACTCGGGCTCGTCGCGGCTCGAGAGCACCACCACACGCAGCGGATGTTTTCGTCCCACGCCTGTCACTCCTCGGGATCGGGGAGCTCGGGCTCCCTCTCTTGGTAGAACGCCTGCACCCCCTCCAGCAGGTCGCGGCTCGCGAGACACCGTACCTGGGCTTCACGCTCTCGGTCGAGCACCGCTTCGTCGTCGGCGCTCTCGCCAGCGTTCACGCGCCACTCCGGCGACGAGCCGGGGCTCAATCGCTCTCCTTGGTCGTCGCGTCCTCCTCGGTCGTCGCGCCCTCCTTCGTCGCTTCCGATCGATCGGTCCTCGTCGCGTCGGCCGCCGTCGCCTCCGACGACGGTGCGCGCGCGGCCTCCTCGAGCTTCGCAGCGAGGGGGCTGTAGGGCTTCGGTTCGCCTGGGCTCACGCCGCCGTCGTCGGGCGGCTTCGGCGCGCCGTCGTCCGCCGCTTCGGGCGGCGCCGCTTGGGCCTCGGCACCGTCCTCGTCCTCCGCTTCGAGCGCTCCGGGCGCAGCGTCCCGACGGTAGACGCCCGTGCGCCGGTAGTACGCGACGGTGCGCTTCACGAGGATCTTGATGACGGCGGCCGATGGGACCGCGAGAAGGACTCCGAGGAAGCCGAAGAGCTGCCCGCCCGTCATGAGCGCGATGATGATCCACGCGGGGCCGAGCCCCACCTTGCCGCCGACGATGCGAGGCGTGATGAACAGCCCGTCGAGCACCTGCACCGCCGCGACGACCGCGACGACGAGGATGAGCGGCAGCGGACCGTGCCAGTCGATGAGCGCCATCAGCACGGCGAGCACGAGGCCGACCCCCGTGCCGAGATACGGGATGAACGACAGCACGCCCGCGAGGATCCCGATCCCGACCGCGAGCCGGATGCCCGCGATCGAGAATCCGACGCTGTACAGGATCGCGAGGATCAGCATCACGGTCAGCTGGCCGCGGATCCACTGCGCGAGGGTGGCGTCGATCTCGCGCACCACGTCCCGCACGTCGGCGCGGTAGCGGTGTGGGACGAGCCCGCGCGCGTTTCGCGTGATCACGTCGAAGTCGAGCAGCAGGTAGAACGTGAAGACACCGACGACGACGAGATTGCCGACGCCGGAGATGAAGCTCAGCGTTCCGCGTCCGGCCGTCTGGAGCACCTGCGTGGCGCCGCCGAGCGCGCTCGGTGCGGCCTCCTGCAGCTGGCTTCCGAAGCGCGTCATCGCCTCCTCGACGCTGTGGGGTACCTCCAAGCCGCGCTCCCGCAGCCACGGCTCGAACGCCACGACCACGCCCGCGATCCGCCGCGGAACGTCTTTCGCGACGCGGACGATGTCCTCGACGAGGCTCGGGATGACGAACAGGAGGAAGCCCGCCATCGCGAGCACGAAGCCCAGCATCACGATGGCGATCGCGATCGAGCGCGGGATCTTCCGCGCCTCGAGCCGGTCCACGAGCGGGTCGAGGACGTACGAGATCGTGAATGCCAGGAAGATCGGCGTGAGGATCCCCTGCATCTCGTCGACTGCGCGACCGAGCAGCCAGAGGCCGGCGACCAGCGCCATCACCTTCACGAAAGGCAGGGCGAATGCGGCCAGCTGTTGCGTCGGCAGCGCGTGCCCGTCCTGCGGAGGGGCCGTGGGCGCCGGTCGCTCGTCCCCGGCGGGCGTCGCGCGTCGTGCGTCGTCGGTGCTCGCGACAGGCTCCTCCGCCACTGCTCGGCTCCTCCCCGGGA
The DNA here is from genome assembly GCA_020854145.1 of Deltaproteobacteria bacterium. Lineage (GTDB taxonomy): Bacteria > Myxococcota_A > Polyangia > Polyangiales > JADZFZ01 > JADZFZ01. The sequence continues at coordinate 13,216 of JADZFZ010000614.1, forward strand.
CTTATCGCGCGCGCGTCGGCAGGCGGTCAATCACGCCCTCCGGCTTGACGTGGCTCGGCGCACGCCCTTTCATCGCTGCTCGCGACGCGCGGCGTGCGCGTGTCCGTGTCCGGAGGCCTCTTCGTGAAGCGCATCGACTTCTACGTGCAGCACCTCGCGCGTTACCAGGCGGATGCGGTCGTCCTGCTGTCGGACGCGCCCGTGGCGTTCCGTTTCGCGACGGGCGACAAACACTCCGCGCAGAAGATCGAGCACGCGCAGGTGATGGCGCTCGTGCAGGAGGTTGCGCCGCAGGCCGCGCTCGACTCCATTCGCTCGACCGGCCGAGCCGAGTTCGCCCACGACACGGGACCGAGCCCCGTCACGGTGCGCGTCGAAGCGGCGGCCGGCGCGCTGCGCGTGACCATCACGCCCGCGTCGTCGAGCAGCGCGCTCGACTTCGCCGAGCCGGCTCCGCGCACGGCGGCTCCGCCTCAACCGCAGCCTGCACAGCGATCGTCGTACGGCCAGGCCGCCCCCGCGCCGGCCGCGCCGGCTCCGGCCGCGCCCGCGCCGGCACCCGCGGCTACGTCGTCCGCCCGGGAAGACCGCCTGTCGGTCATCCAAGGCATCAAATGGGACATGCCCCCCGGCGTCCCGCGCATGGAGAAGTACCTCCGGGCGCTCATCTCGACGGGGTCCAGCGACTTGCACGTCTCGAGCGGCGAGCAGCCCATCTGTCGGCTCCACGGCGAGATGCAGATCATGGAGGACCGTCCGCCCTTCGAGTCCGACGAGCTGCAGGAGATGTTCGACGAGATCGCGCCGCCACGGAACAGGGAGCAGTTCGCCGCCGAGAACGACACGGACTTCGCCTACGAGATCCCGGGCATCGCTCGATTCCGCGTGAACCTGTTCCGCGATCGAAAGGGCGTCGGCGCCGTGTTTCGTCAGATCCCGTTCAAGATCCTGACCCCCGAGCAGCTCGGCATCCCGAAGAACGTGCTCGACCTCTGCTACCTGCCCAAAGGTCTGGTCGTGGTCACCGGCCCGACCGGCAGCGGCAAGTCGACCACGCTCGCGACGATGGTCGACTTCATCAATCGCAATCGCACCGACCACATCATCACGATCGAGGACCCGGTCGAGTTCGTCCACGAGAACAAGAAGTGTCTCGTCAATCAGCGCGAGGTCGGGACGCACACCGAAGGCTTCAAACGCGCCCTGCGCGCGGCGCTCCGCGAAGACCCCGACATCGTGCTGGTCGGCGAGATGCGCGACCTGGAGACCATCGCGATCGCGATCGAGACCGCCGAGACCGGTCACCTCGTGTTCGGCACGCTGCACACGACGACCGCCCCGAGCACGGTGGACCGAATCATCGACCAGTTCCCGGCCGACCGACAATCGCAGATCCGCGTCATGCTGAGCGAGTCGCTCCGAGGCGTCGTCGCCCAGATGCTGTGCAAGAAGATCGGCGGAGGGCGTGTCGCCTGTTACGAGATTCTCATCACCAACCCGGCCGTCTCGAACCTCATCCGCGAGGGCAAGACGTATCAGCTCGTCTCCGTCATGCAGACCGGCAAAGCCCAGGGGATGCAGACGCTCAACGATCACCTGGTCAAGCTCGTGAAGGAGAAGGTGGTCGAGGCGAAAGAGGCCTTCTTGAAATCGACCGACAAGAAGGGCCTCAAGGAGATGTACATCCAGAACAACATCCCGATCGAGGGCCTGCCGGGTGCCTGATCCCCGAGCCTCTCGGGCCGACTCCCGGACACTGCCCCTGCTGGGACCGGATCCGAAGGCCCGCACGCGCGTCACGACCGGCCTTCTCGTCGGGCTCGACGAGAACGGGATGGGCCCGCGCCTCGGGCCGCTCCTCTGCACGGCGGTCTCGGTGCGCGCGTCGTCGCGATATCGGAGCGGGCGCGCAATCGCGAAAGCGCGCGAGGTCGGCATCGACGATTCGAAGGCGACCTCGGCGCACGGGAAGATGGCAGCGGCCGAAGGCATCGCGCTCGCGGTCGTCGAAGCGACGACGGGATCGGTCCCTTCCGACGTCGATGCCCTGCTCGCAGCCATCGAGCTCGACGGGCCCGACCGGCTGCAGCACCGCTGTCCGGGCACGACGCGGGCGCAATGTTGGTCGGCACCGGTCGCATTGCCCCGATTCGCGAGCGAGGAGGATCTCGACCGCGGGCGCGAAGCGATTCGGGCACTCCGAAGTCTCGGCCTCGAGCTGCTGCGCGTGCGGTGCGTCTATCACTGCGCGAGCCTCATCAACGCGGCCAAGGAATCCGGCGTCAACAAGCTCGTCCTGGATCTGCGCGCGTTCGAGCGACTCTCCGAGGACGCGTGGCTCACGCACGGAGAGCGTCGCGAGGGCCGATTCGTGTGCGGAATGATCGGCGGATTGCGCCGCTACGTCCCGCACATGCGCCTGTCGCACCGATTCCCGGTCCTGACGTGCGACGAGCAACGCGACGCGAGCACCTATTGGCTCGACGGCTTCGGCGAGATGCGATTCGAGATCGACGCCGACGCGTCGCACGTCCCCGTCGCCCTCGCGTCCATCGTCGGAAAGCTCGTGCGCGAGCTCGCGGTCGAGCGGCAGAACGCGTTCTATGGCGAGCACGTCGCCGACCTGCCCGCGGCCAGCGGCTACCACGACCCCATCACCGCACGATTCGTGGACGCCACCGCGCGCGTACGCAAGAAGCTGCGAATCGCGAGCGCGTGTTTCGAGCGGTAGCGCGGGGACCCGGCGTGACTTATCTCGCGACCCAAGGATCTCCTTGCGCAACCGTGTGCGCGGGTGTGCCGATACCCCCGACCGAATTGCGAGCCAGGGAAACCTCCGCGTCAATTGGCACCGGTCGTCGCCCGTCGACAATGCTTGGCACCTTCCGCGTCCACGAGGCTTCCGCGTCGAGGTCCATACCCTCGAAGCCCGCGTCGGCGGCGCGCTCGATTACGACATGATCGCCGACGCCCCGGAGCACGTCGAAGCCAGGGAGCGGCTCGGCCAACCCACCCGACACGAGACGCGCGGGACCTATGTCGGCTTCGAACCCCACCGGCGCCTCGCGATCACGCACGTGATCGACTTCGTCCCCGGCGTCACCCCGTACGGGCCGTCGAGATCTCCGCGTCCGGTCCGACGACCCGCATGGTCGTCACGCTCGATCCCATGCACAGCGACGAGCTGACGCAGATGCAGAGAGAAGGGTTCGGCAGCCAGCTCACGAGGCTCGACGAGCGCTTCGGTCGGTAGGACCATGCACCCATGGGTGCAAGACGTGCCCTTCTGATCGTGCTCGTCCTCGCGGCGTGCGGGGACGACGATGGACCGGCCGGCGGTGATCCCGACGGGAGCGTGCGCGACGGGCGCATGCCGATGCCGCGCATGGACGGCGCACCACCGCCGCCGGTGCCCGACGCGGGGCCGGTGGTCGCGGACCCGACTGCGTTCTCGTATCGATTGACGGAGAGCAGCGCGGACCTCGTCCTGTGGACGCGCCCGGCCACGCACAAGGTGCCGGCGGAGGAGCGGGCGCCGGAGGCGACGCAATCGGGATTGCGGCTGTCGGCGGCGCGCAACGAGCACGAGCCGGTGCAATTGCTGCTCGGTCCGGGCAGTGGATCGCTGACGGCCAGCATCGCACCGTTCGCTTCGTTGTCGGGCGCGCAGCGAACCGAGATCGCGGTGGCCGAGCGCGAGGAGGGCTGGCCGGAGCACCTGCGCCCGATCGGGCCGTCCGACGGCGTCGTCTTGGAGGGCGGGGCGGCGACCGTTCTCTGGCTGACGGTCTACGTGCCCGAGGACGCGCCTGCGGGGGACCATGCGACCACGTTGACGCTGACGCCGTCCGGCGGCGCGCCGATTGCCGTCCCGGTGACGCTCCACGTGTTCGATTTCGCGTTGCCGCGCGAGATCCATTTCGCGTCGCAGCTGAACCTCTCGGTGGCCGACGTGGTGGGCGACGGCACGGTGGACTCGGGCAAGACCACGCTCTACGAGCACCGATTGACGCCGGCGTCGGTGGCGTGGCCGAGCGGGTTCAACTGGGGGATCACCTGGGAGAACGACCGGTCGAGCAATCGGTGCGAAGTGCTGTGGGACGAGCCGGACGAGGGCGACGCGTACAGCATCGGGTGGCTCTCGCGCCGCTACATGCTCGGTGAAGGGTGGAATGGAGCCGGATTCCCGGATTCCATGCTCTTCCAGTTCGTGGACAACTCGACGCCGCGCCCGGCGTCGTTCTGCGGCATCGACCGAGGCGATCACTTCGGGGGCGACGCCTACAATGCCGAGTGGTCGCAGTTCCTCGGCGCGCTCGAGGCCTATCTGACCGACAACGGCCTGGTGGATCGCACGTATTGGTACGTGCAGAACGAGCCGCAGGACGACGAGGATCATCGATTGGCGGCGCACCTCTGCCGATTGTCCAGGAGCGCGGCGCCCAATCTGCGAATTGCAGTGAGCGAGGAGCCGACGCCGGCGATCGCCGAGCGTCCCGAGGGGGCCTGCGGTTACGACATCTGGATCGCGCACATCCAGGCGTACCAGGAGACGTACGCCCATTCGCGGCAACGAGACCACGGCGAATCGGTCTGGCTCTACAGCCTCGACCACGATCCCGATCCGTTCCCGAACCCCACGCGGCTCGACCGTCAGGGACTACACCAGCGCATCTTGCCGTGGGTCTCGTGGCGCGTGCGCGCGACCGGATGGGCCTACTACGACGGCGGGCGATTCTTCGATGGCCCGCAGCCCACCGTGCGCGCCGCGCTGCTCCGCGAGGGATTCGAGGACTACGAGTACCTCTGGCTCGCGAACGGCAGCGGGCATCCCGAGGTGGACGTCGATGCCGTGCCGGACGCGACCGTCGCGAGCGTCGCGTCGAGCCTCACGAGCTGGACCGACGATCCCGACGCGTTGATGGCGCTGCGATTCGAGCTCGGCAGGTTCGTCGAGGGCTCGCGCGACACGGTGCCGGTGCTCGAGGTCGATCGCGGAGGGCGCCCGCGCGCCGCGTACTACGTGAACTTCCAGGATCCGGCGGGGCAGCCGACGGCCGACCCCCTCGTCATCGACGGGCGCACGTATCTGAAGGTCGGTTGGGTTCCGTGGAACGAGGAGCTCGGCTACGGCTGGCTCGGCGAGAACGTGGGAGATCCCGCGATCGCCCTGTACGGCTACGACGACGTCGCGGGCTACGACGAGGCTGCGCGCAGCTACGTGTACGACGACTACGGGCGCGCGAACCGGTTCGAGCTCGCGCTCGAGAACGGACGATACGAGGTCACCGTCGCGGTGGGCCGCCCGGCGCGCGGCTACCCGGGGGACCCGCACAACGCGACCATCGAGGGCACCGTGATCGTGGACGACGAGCCGACCACCGACGCGATGCCGCAGCTCGTGCGCAGTGCGGTGGTCGATCTGCGCGACGGCCGCCTGTCGCTCGAGATGGGCGGAAGGTCGGAGACGACCGGCGATTTCGCGTACACGTTCCTCGCGTATCTGCACGTCGTCCCGGTCGACTGACGACCCGTGGCCGTTGCTCCGCGCGGGATCGCGCTGTAGAAGGCGTCGGCCCGATGGACCCCCGGCTCGTTTCTCGCGCGCTCGTCGCGCTTCTGGTCGCGTTCCTCGCCGTACCTGCGGCGGTGTCCGCGCAGTCCGCGGACGACGAGGACGCGGACGAGACCGAGCCGACCGACGACAGCGAAGGCGAAGGGGCCGAAGGCGAAGAGGCCGAAGGCGAAGAGAGCGAAGGCGAAGAGGCCGAAGGCGAAGAGAGCGAAGGCGAAGAGAGCGAAGGCGGCGAAGCCGAGGGCGAAGGCGGCGAAGCCGAGGGCGAAGGCGGCGGGGGCGCAGATCGCGAAGGCCAAGGCGAGGGCGAGACCGAGGAGGAGTCCTCGGACCAAGCCGCGCCGATGCCCGAGTGGGCGGGGACGCTCCGCTACGAGGATCGCGCCGAGACGCGCGAGTCCCGCTTCCTGGTGCCCCCGGTGCTCATCGAGAGCGGGCCTGGTTGGCGGCGCACGGCCGTGTTCCCGTTCTTCTTCCACGAGCAGGACCGCCAGGGATTCACGCTGGTCGTACCGCCGTATTACCGACATCGCCGATCGCGCAATCGCGAGGCCGACGTCGTCTTCCCGCTCTTCGCGCGCGTGCGCGACGGCGAGGACATGACGTTCGCCACGCCGCTCGGCTGGTACCACGGTGGCCCCGACCGTTTCGATCTCGGCATCGTGCCGCTCGTCTTCGCGGGGCGACGCGAGGACCGTTCGTACACGGTCATCCCGCCGCTCCTCACGTTCTCCGCGCGGAGCCGGCGCAGCGCGTTCACGCTGGCGGGGCCCTTCTGGCGCACGCGCAGCCGCGACAACGTCGATTGGGGCGTCTTCCCGCTCGTGTGGGGTGGGACCGACGGCCCCGCGCGTCATCTGGTGGTGCCGCCGCTCTTCTGGCACTTCGCGGACGACGACGACGGCACCTCGACGACGGTGGTCGGGCCCGTCTATCACGCGACGACGCCGCGTCGGACGAGCTTCGGCCTCGCGCCCCTCGCGTTCCACACGCACACGCGCGACTCGACGTCGACCACGGTGCTGCCGCTGTTCCATCACGCGTATCGGCAGCGGCGCGATCACTTGACGCTGATCACGCCGGTCTTCGGCATCGACAGCGCCGACGACCATTCGACGCTGATCACGCCCGTGTACCAGCGTCACCGCGGCGACACGTACGTGGACGCGTCTGCGCCCATCGTCTGGTCGTGGGGCGACGACCGCGCGGGCACGGCGAACTGGCTGGTGCTGCCGTTCGTCTATCACGGGACGCGACCGGGGGCGTCCACCACCGTGACCCCGCTCTTCGCGCAGTGGCACCGCGAGGGGCAATACGACACGTTGGTCACGCCGCTGTTCGGCAGCTGGCGGAGCCGGACGCGCGACGCGGCGGGATTGTGGATCTTCCCGTCGCTCCAGATCTCGCACAACGAGCGCTCGAGCACGTTCAACCTGCACCCGCTCGTCTACTCGGAGACGGGGCGCAGCTGGCGGCACCTCGTCCTCGCGCCCATCTACTGGGACTTCGAGGACATCGAGGACAATTACCGATCGACGGTCGTGTTCCCGGTCTTCTGGCGATTCCGCACGCCGCGCTCGACGACGACGCTGACGCTCAACGCCTACCACCGCGAGACGCGCAGGCGCGGCGAAGAGGGTTGGGAGTTCCATTTCTTCCCGCTCTTCGCGTTCGGCTCACCGCGCTCCGGGGACCACTGGTGGAACGTGCTGTACGGCCTCGTCGGATACGAGCGCCGAGGCGAGTACGCACGCATGCAGCTGCTCTATGCGCCCATCACGGTCGACCGTCCCGCCGCGCGCACCGCGTCGCGCGCGCGTCGAGCATCACCTCGGTAGTCTCGGCGCAACACTCGCGACTTCCACGCCTCACCTCCGAGGCATCCGCGAGGCTCTGCTTGCAGCCGACCACCGCGCCCGCGCCTTCCGAGAGAGGGGATCCGTTGCGGGCACGGCCGGTGCTCTGCCCCGTCGCGGAGGGCACCATGAGGAATCGCTTGCTTGGCGTCGGCCGCGTCTCGTGCGCGGCGATGATGGTGACGTTCGGTCTCTTGGGTTGCGGAGACGACGACGGAGGGACGGGCATTCCCGGATACACCTCGACACCCGATTCGGGCAGGCCACCGCCGAGCTCGGGGCGGTACGATGCGAGCGCGCCCAGCTCCTCCGATGCGGGGCCGCGGTCCGGTCCGCCCGCGCCGCCGCCGCCTCCAGCGCCGCCGCCGCCCGAGCCCCCGCCTCCTCCCGAGGGCGAGGCCGACGCGGGGCCCGACCGCTGCGCGCTCCGCGAGTCGCGCGAGCCGGTCGTCCTCTACCTGTCGGCCGACGACAGCAACTCGATGGCGTCGCCCGCGATCGCGCGCCGCGACATTCGCAACGGCGCCCGCCCGTCCCGCCATTACCTGCGCGTCTACGAGTTCCTCAACTACTACAACGTCCATTACCGCGCGCCGGAGGCCGGGCAGCTCGAGGTGATCCCCGAGCTGCGCGAAGGGGACGAGCCCGGCGAGTGGCTGCTCCAGGTCGGGCTGCAGGCGCCGATGCCGGAAGAGTCTTCGCGCGGACGCGTGATCACGTTCGTGCTCGACACGTCGGGCTCGATGGAAGGCGAGCCCATGGAGCGCGAGCGCGAGGTCATGCGCGCCATCCTGCAGGGATTGAACGAAGGCGACATCGTCTCGGCGGTGGAGTGGAACACCGCGCGTACGGTCTCGCTCGAGGGCCACGTCGTGAGCGGACCGAACGACCCGACGGCGACGCGCGTGGCCGATGCGCTCCGCGCCGGCGGTGGGACGGACCTCAACGCCGGGCTGCGATTCGGCTACGAGCTCGCGCGCCGCTACTACGACGAGCAACGGCTCAATCGCGTCGTGCTGATCAGCGATGGCATTGCCAACGCGGGCATCACCGATCTGGAGCTCATCGCCGACAACGCGGACGAAGGCGAATCGGAGGGCATCTACTTGGTGGGCGTCGGCGTCGGCGACGGCGTCAACGACACGCTGATGAACGCGGTCACCGACGCCGGCCGTGGCGCGTACGTCTACATCGACTCCGTCGAAGAGCCGCGGCGCATCTTCGTGGATCGATTCTCCGAGGCGATGGAGGTCTCGCTGCGCGACGTGCGGCTCGAGCTGACGTTGCCGTGGCACATGGCGATTCGCGAGACGAGCGCAGAGGAGGTGTCGGGCGATCCCGCGCAGGTCCGCGAGCAGCACCTGGCCCCCGGCGACTCGATGGTCTTCCACCAGGTGCTCACGTCGTGCGACACGACGGAATCGTCGCCCGACGACGTCATCCGTGCGCGCGGCACGTTCACGCGTCCGGGATCGGGTGAGCGATTCGGTGTCGCGGTGGAAGCGACCATGCAGGAGCTGCTCGCCCGCCCCGATCAGGGATTCTCGCGGGGCAATGCCATCGTCGCCTACGCGCGCGCGTTGATCGAAGCCGACGAGGCGCTCGACCGCGGGATGCCCGAAGAGGCTCGCGCCGTGGTGGACGAGGCGATCGCGATCGTCGCGGAAGCGAACCCCGACAATGGGGACGCAGACCTCGTCGAGATCGCCGAGTTGCTCGC
>JADZFZ010000615.1 GCA_020854145.1 Deltaproteobacteria bacterium
CCGGTGGGCGCTGCAGGGATCGAACCTGCGACTTCGACCGTGTGAAGGTCGCACTCTACCGCTGAGTTAAGCGCCCGAGCGGAGAGCTTCGTACCAGAGCGATTCGGGTCAGGCAAGCCGCTCGGCGGGGGCCGTGTCTCCGGTAGCATGGCGGCATGTACCGAGAGGAAGAGCCGGAGCCGCAGGTCTTGGTCGTGGTGTTCGCGAGCCGCGTCTACGGGATGGATCCGAAGACCGGCAAGCGGCTGTGGGAGCACGACCTGGACAGTCCGGGGTCGGACAATGGGGTCGAGCTGATGCTCGATGCGCAGATGTTGGTGGCGTGCACGCAGCAGGAGCTGTTCGCGTTCGGGTACCCGACGGGGACGTTGCTGTGGCGAAAGAAGCTCGCGGGGACGTACTCGGGCCGGCCGGTGATGCTGGTGAGCCGCGGGCACCTGCTCGTCGGACGCGGGGGCGAGGTGTGCTGCTACACGATGCAGGGCGAGCTGCTCTGGCACGACGGGTTTCCGGGCAAGGGAATCGGGCGCGTGGCGTTGGCGCTGCCCGGGAACGTTCGACAGATGGACCAGTATTGACGGCGTTCGCGCGAGGCGTAGGCGAGAGTCTCCCTCTCCCGCGGGAGAGGGCGGTGTGAGGGGAGACGAGTCGAATGTATCGGGAGAGTCAGGCTCAGGCCGCCGCGCAGGTGCTGGTGGTGGCGTTCAATGGTTTCGTGCTCGGGCTCGCGCGGGGGACGGGGCAGGTGCTGTGGCAGCACACGCTCTATGCGCGCGAGACGATCGAGCTCGTGGTCGGCGAGCTGTTCGTGGTGGCGTGCACGCGCACGACATTGTGGTGCATCGATTATCCGTCGGGGCGAATGGTGGGCACGGCGGATTTCCCGGTGCCGCTGGAGACGCGGCCTTCGATTCTGTTCGACGGCGGGGTGCTCTTCGTCGCCGCCGGAGGACAGGTGTACTCGTACTCGACGCAAGGACAGCTCCAATGGCAATCGAATCTGTCCGCGCTCGGGAGCACGAGAATGGCATTGGGATTCCCATTCAACGTGCGGCAGGAGGACACGTATTGAATGCGGGTTCGTTGCTTGGGCGTGTGGCGGCTTCGCCGTCGCCGGCATTCGCGGGCTCGGCTCACTCGGAATTCAGGCCGATTGCGAGAGATTGGAACTGCTCGTCCAAGAGCGATGGAATATCAATGGGTTGATCGGGTCGATCCTGTCCCCCGGAGGAGGCCGATGGGGAGGCCGAGGAGAGCGAGGCCGAAGGAGAGGGCGGTGTGGGCGGGATTCTCGATTGCGTAGCTGCCGACGACGGCGAGGGAGGCGGCGACGAATGCGAGAACGGTGAATGGGTAGAGAGGGGTGCGGTAGGTGAGCGGTGAGTCGGAGGAGCCGCGCGCGCGCAGGACGAGGAGAGCGAGGGCGCCGAGGGCATAGAAGGGCCACGCCCCGACGACGAAGGTGGCGGCGAGCGAGCCGAGCTGCGGGATGACGAGGTACCCGAGCGCGAGCACGCTGGTGACGCCGACGGCCGCGGACGGGCTGCCGTGCCGGTCGGCGCGTGCGACGAAGGCGAAGAGGTTGCCGTCGCGCGCCATCGCGTAGACGACGCGCGCACCGGACATGAGGCCGACGGCGCCGGCGCCGAAGGTGCAGGTGGCGGCGATGGCGGCGGCGACGGAGGGGCCGCTCGGTCCGAGCGTGGCGCGCGCGAGCTCGAGCGCGGGGGCCTCGGTGCGCGCGAGCGACGCGGCGCCGAGCGCGGCGAGGAATGCGCCGGAGACGATCAGGTACAGGAAGGTGACGGCGAGCACGCCCCACACGAGCGAGCGCGGGACGTCGCGTTCGGGGTTGCGGAGCTCGCCCGCGACCGAGGTGACGTCGATCCACCCGTCGTACGCCCAGAAGACCGGTACGAGCGCGGCGATCACCGCGAGCCAGGAGACGTCCGCGGTCTCGGGTGGCGGGGATGGGACCGGCGCCTCGACGACGGTGGTCGCGCCCGGCCCGCCGAGGACCAGGAGCAGCGCGAGCACGACGAGGAACCCGAGGCCGACGACCTTGAGGATCGTGGCTGCGTTCTGGAGGACCGCGCCGCCGCGTGCTCCCCCGAGCACGTTGACGAGCGCGATGAGGAGCAACGCGACGAGGGAGACGATCAACGAGACGGTCCACGGGTCGGCGCCGGTGACCGCGGCGATGGGCGGGCCGAGGTGGCTGCCCGTGACCTGCGCGAAGAACGCGACCGAGGACGGGACGAGGACGACGAGCATCGTCCAGCCGAAGACGAACGCGACGAGCGGGTGAAACGCGTCGCGCAGATAGACGAAGAGGCCGCCGGTCTCGGGCTTGCGCGTGCCGAGCTCGGCGTAGGTGAACGCACCGAGGAGCGACACGACGCCGCCGGCGATCCAGAGCGCGACGAACAGCGCCGGCGACGAGGTGGCCTTCGCGACGAGCGTCGGGGTCGCGAGGATGCCGGTGCCCACCATGGCGCCGACGGTCAGCAGCATCGCGCTCCACGCGCCGAGCGAGCGCTCGAGGGGGGCCCCCATGCGTCGTGGTCTAGCGCCCGCGCGGCTCGGGAGCGATCACGGCGGGAGCTGGCATTCCGGAGGGACCGCGCGCCCGGCGCTGCGGAAGCGCTCGGCCCAGTTGCGCACGGCGGTGGTGCACGCGGACGCGGCGTGCGGGATGGCGAGGCTCGATCGGACCGTGCCGCACTCGTCCATGACCAGGGACAGCCGGGCGTCGACGAACGCGTCGCAGCACGCGACGGCGCGCACGCACTCCGGCACCTGGGTCCGTGCCGGAGGTGGCGGCGCGACGACGTTGGCCGGCGGCCCGAGGCACGCGGCGGGCGGCGGGCGTCGGAGGGCTGCCGTGCTCTGCGTGACTCGGATGCAGCTCTCGCGATTGTGACCGTACTCGGCGAGCCGTTGGACGCTGGGGCACGTCGAGCTCGTCGGGCCGTGCACCGCCCAGCAGCACGCGGAGGCCTGGCTGCAGGCGGCCATGCTCTCGGGGCCCGGTACGTACGGCGCGAGCGCCGAGCCGACCACGTAGCCCGCGTGTACCCATTGGTAGACGATGCCGCCGACGCTGACGCAGGCGAAGAGGATGATGGCGAGGCTGGCGACGAGCATCACGCCGACGACGACGCGGTAGCCGCGCCGGCCGTCGGGTGCGGGGGCGGGAGCGAGCGATCGCTGCGTCGCGGGGCTCGCGGGCGCGGGCGGCGTGGTGCCGGGGGCAGGAACGTAGGCGAGCGCGGCCGGGGGGCTCGAAGCGACGGTCGGCGCGAGCGGCGCGCTCGGCGCGGCGGCCGGCGGACGAGAGCGGGTGGCGACGTCGTGGGGCGATGGCGACGCCGTCTCCATGAGAGGGATGAGCGACGCGAGCAACGCGTCCACCGAGGCGAAGCGATCGGCGGGTGCGCGCGCGACTGCACGCGCGAACCACGCGTCGAAGCCGGGAGACAGCCTGGTGGGCGAGCCGAGCTCGCGGGCGCGCACGGACGCGGGCTCGAGCGGCGACAGAACGATCTCGGCGAAGAGCGCGGGGATGCTGGCGGTGGCCGAGCGCCAGTAGACGCGGCCGGTGAGCAGGAAGAACGCGATGAGCCCGACCGACCAGACGTCCGTCGCCGGTGTGATGGGCGCACCCGCGTCGAGCTGCTCGGGCGCCATCCACGGCGGGGAGCCGATGACCTGCGAGTTGCCCGCGCCCGTCGCGCTCTCGACGAGCTTCGCGATGCCGAAGTCGAGGACCTTGACGGTGAAGGGCGAGTCGCCGCGTCGCGCGTGTACGAGCATGACGTTCTGCGGCTTCAGGTCGCGATGGACGATGCCGACGCGGTGGGCAGCGCCGAGGGCGTGCGCGAGCTGGCGGAAGACGAGCGCGACCTCCGACGGGAGCATGGGTCCGCGCGAGAGCACGCGTTCCTCGAGGGTCTCGCCCTCGAGGAGCTCCATCGCGATGAACGCCAGGCCGGTGGGCTCGTCGATGCCGGCGCTCACGACCTCGACGATGTGCTCGCTGGCGATGGACGCGCCGACGCGCGCCTCCCGTACGAAGCGCTCGACGGCGGCGGCGTCGCGCGCGATGGGCGCGTGCAGCGTCTTGACGGCGCGGAGCTTCCCGGTGCCGCGTTGCTCGGCCAGGAAGATGGCGCCCATGCCGCCCTCGGCGAGAGGCCTGACGATGCGGAGCTCACCGCCGATCCACTGGCCGGGCTGGAGATTCACGAGCGCCGCCGAGTGTCCACCGCGCACGGGGCGAGCGCCAGACGCGACGGCTCGCGCGCGCGCCGAGGGGCGGATCAGGGTGCGGAGGGGCCGGGCACGCGCGCGGTGGCGTGGGCCGGAGGCCCCGCGCAGGCATCGGGGAGCGTGGTCCGGATCATCGCGTAGCTATGCGTGAATTGGAGGCAGGTCGCGGCCGCCAGCGACTCGGTGACGGCCGTGCAGCGCGAGTCGGTCGGACCGAGCACCGCGTCGCAGCACGCGCGCGCCTGGCGGCACGCGGCGACGGCCGCGGGGTCGCGGTCCGGTTCGGACGCCAGCAGGGGCGCGTAGCCCGATTGGGTAGCCCACGGAGACGCGAAGCGCATGACGAGGCCCAGCGCGCCGGGCACCGTGACGCCGAGCCCGCCCACGACGGCTACGATGGCGATCCAGCGCATCGCGCTCGGGCTCGGAGGCGCGGCGGGCGCCGCAGACAGCGCGTGTGGTGGTGGCATCACGGCGACGGTGGGTCCGGGGTGAGCGGATGCGGGGCCCCGAGGTGCGAGCGCCGAGGGAGGACCCGCGGCGACGGTGGGTGCGAGCCCCGCGACGGGTGGGTACGAACGCAGCGCGAGCGGCTCCGACGCCGGGACGATCACGAGCGTCTCGAGCGCAGCGAGCATCGCGTCCACCGAAGCGAACCGGTCGGCGGGCCGTCGCGCCACCGCGCGCGCGAACCACGCGTCGAACGCGTATGGGGGGAGGGGGGACGCACCGAGCTCTCGTGCGCGTTCGGAGGCGGGCGCGAGCGGCGCCAGCACGATCTCGGCGACGAGCGTGGGGATGCTCGCGGTCGCGCCACGCCAGTAGACGCGACTGGTGAGCAGGAAGAAGGCGATGAGGCCGAGCGACCAGACGTCGGTCGCGGGCGTGATCGGCGCGCCGGCGTCGAGCTGCTCGGGCGCCATCCACGGTGGCGAGCCGATCACCTGCGAGTTGCCCGCGCTCGTGGCGCTCTCGATGAGCTTCGCGATCCCGAAGTCCAGGATCTTCACGGTGAACGGCGAGTCGCCGCGGCGCGCGTGCACCAGCACGACGTTCTGCGGCTTCAGGTCGCGATGGACGATGCCCGCGCGATGCGCTGCAGAGAGCGCGTGCGCGAGCTGCCGGAAGACGAGCGCGACCTCTCCCGGCGGCATCGGTCCGCGCGCGAGGACGCGGGCCTCGAGCGTCTCGCCCTCGAGCAGCTCCATGGCGATGAACGCGATGCCGGTCTGCGCGTCGACGCCGGCGCCGATGACCTCGACGACGTGCTCGCTGGCGATGGACGCTCCCACGTGCGCTTCGCGGACGAAGCGCTCGACGGCCGCGGCGTCGGTCGCGATGGGCGCGTGCAGCGTCTTGAGCGCGCGGAGCTTCCCGGTGCCGCGCTGCTCCGCGACGTAGACCGATCCCATGCCGCCTGCCGCGAGCGGACGGACGACGCGGAACTCACCGCCGATCCACTGACCGGGTACGAGCTGCATGGGTGCCGCCAGTGTTCACCGCGTCGCTCGGGTGCGCCATACGCCGGGCGACCCCGGCACGGATTGGAACTGCTCGCCCAGGACGCGTGGGATGTCGCGGGGTTGGCACGGGTGATCCTGTCCCCTCAGCGGCAGCGCTGGAGGGTGTCGGGGGCGAGGGGCGTGGGGACGCAGTCGCGGCAGGTGAGGAGGGTGCCGGCCTCGCCGCAGCGGGCGCGGTGGCCGTCGGCGGTCTCGAGCCACGCGTGGCCTTCGTAGGCGCACGGGTCGGCGTCGGTGCCGCAGCGGACGACGCGCGCGCCGGGGTGCTCGAGCTCGGCCCATCCGTCGCACGTCCAGTCCCAGTCGGCGGTCGTGCCGGGGCGCGGGGTCGATGCGAACGAGGCGTCGGGATGGACCGAGGCGTTCGTGCCGTCGCAGTCGCCGCCGCGATCGACGTAGCCCGCCGTGCCGGCGCACACGGTGTCGACGTCGCCGTCGCCCCAGCCGTCGCCGTCGCGATCGCGCACGAGGTGGATGCGTAGACCTTCGTCGGTCGCGCCGTCGCAGTCGTCGTCGAGGGTGTTGCAGGTCTCCTCGCGCGGGCGCGTTCCGCCTTCGCACATGCCGAGCCACACGCCCATGAAGCAGCGCTGGGTGCCCGCGGTGCACGCGGCCTCCGTGCGACCGCAGGGACGCGTCGCGCCTTCGGTGCAAGGGCAGCCCTCGTCGATGGCCTCGTTGCAGTTGTTGTCGAAGTCGTCGCAGATCTCGGGGGCGCTCGGGAACTTCAGCGGGTCGCCGTCGCAGTCGCCGCCTTCGGGCACGTAGCCGGGGGGCGGGGTGCACGCGCGCGTCGCGATGCCGTCGTCGCCGAAGCCGTCACCGTCGACGTCCTCGTAGTAGATGCCGTGCACGCCCTCGTCGACGAGGCCGTCGCAGTCGTCGTCGCGCCCGTTGCAGACCTCGAGCTCTCCGGGGCCGATGGTCGGATCCGCGTCGTCGCAGTCGCGCGGCGGCGGGGGTGGCGTCATCGGCGGGCCGCCCGGCGGAGGCGTGATCGGGATGCTGCGATCGGGAGGCTCGCACGACGCGAAGACCTCGCCCGCGCCGAAGCCGTCGCCGTCGCCGTCGAAGCGCCACGTCGGCGTGCCGTCGTCGATGGTGCCGTTGCAGTCGTCGTCGATCTCGTTGCCGCAGATCTCGCCCGTGGGCAGGACGCCGCCGTCGCACGCGATGCCCCAGCGACCGTCCTCGCAGGTCTCGTAGCCGGGACGGCACGCGCCGACCGACACGCCGCACGCGCGGGTGGTGCCCGTGACGCAGTCGCACCCTTCGTCGACCTCGCCGTCGCAGTCGTTGTCGTAGCCGTCGCAGCCGCCCGCGAGCACGTCGAGGTGCGGGCCCGGACCATCGGGGAAGCCGGCGCGCGGGTCGGCGTCGTCGCAGTCGTCGCCGAGCGGGATGCGCTCGCGGTTGAGGCACGCCGCATCGCCGACGCCGTCGCCGTCGCGATCCGGCGCGAGGTGGATGCACTCGCCGGTCGTCGGGTCGCACGAGTCGAGCGAGCACACGATGCCGTCGTCGCAGTCGTCCGCGCACGCGAGCCCGCCGTCGAAGTCGCGATCGGGCGGCATGGGCCGCGCGCCGTCGCCGTCGTCGCCGGCGTCGAAGTCGCGATCGGGCGGCATCGGTCGGGCGCCGTCGCCCTGTGCGCCGCCCGCGTCCTCGTCGCCCGCGTCCGCTGCCGAGCCATCGGGCGTCCGCAGACCCGTGTCGGTCATGCCACCCGCGTCGCCCTCGCCGTCGCCGTCCACCCCGTCGTTGCCCGAGCATCCCGTCATCCACAACACGACCGAGACCATCGAGCACGACAAGACGCGATACGACATGAACGGAGAATCGCATCCAGGGCGGCCCGCCGACA
>JADZFZ010000616.1 GCA_020854145.1 Deltaproteobacteria bacterium
CCGAGGTACTTGAGGAACCCGCGCGTGGATTGATTCCACTGCTTGGGCGCACCCGCATAGATGTTGTCGACTCCGTGCTGCGCCATCGTGTCGCCGAAGTCGAGCCACGACGCGTCGCGGGAAGCGTAGTAGGCAGCCCCGAAGACGTGCGAGATCAGGAGATTCAGGTCCGCGTACGGGTCGGAGGCGTAATCGACGTCGCGACAACCCCATAGATACTGGAAGGCGGTCCCGTCGGTCGTGATCGCGTCGTCCCGGTACCACTCGGCGGTGCGCGTCACGACGGGGAGGATGCGCGCGTCGTCGGTGAGGAAATAGGCATCCATCAAGCCGTCGATGAGGAGCGACGTCATGAAGGGAGATCCGCCCGCGGGTCCGTCGCCGCACTCCTCGGGATCGGGACGCACGATGTCGTGCTCGAACGCTCCGCTCGTGCCACGCGCTTGCCAATCGATGGTCATCTGCACGAGGCGATCGAGCGCCGCGCGCACCTCGGCAGTCGGGCTCACAGCGTAATAGCTGGCAATCCCCATGAGCGGCCAAGCCATGTTGCGCTCGGTCACGTACACGGTGATCTCGCGTCCACCCATCGTGAGCGCATCGAGGTTCTGCCGGAATGCCTCGCCGAGCCCACGCAGCGCGCGGAGCGCCTCGGGATCACCCGTCAGCAGGTAGTCGTCGAGCATGCCTTGACCGAGCATGCGCCGGAGGTTGCCCCAATCCATGGGTGAATCGGGATCCCAGGGATCCTGACAGGAGTAGACCGCCACGTCTCCGTGCCACGCGAGCTCGTTGGCGCGATACCAGACGGCCTCTTCGCGTGCGCGGCGATAGGTGTCGGCCGTCGCGCGATGGATGAACCGTTGATAGAGCGCGTGGGGACCGTCGTAGTAGGTGCGCTCTGCGCTCGTGCGGTCGCAGTCGAGACCATAGTCGCGCCACTGCTCGCGCGAGCCGCCGTGCATGTCGTCGTAGTAGTCCTCGATCTCGGTCTCCCAAGCGGCGAAAGCGCGATTGACCGCCGCCGGTACCTGGAACCCGATCACGCGGCTCGTCGCGTACCACGAGGCGTCGAGCACGGCGGAGACCGGACCGTCCGGCGCCGCGGCGAGCGTCTCGGCGCGCATCGACGGGCTCGTGCCGTACTCGATGGACCACGTCGCGCTCGCCCCTGCGCCGAGCGTCGCTCGGAAGGCGACGAGCACCGAGCGGAGCGAGCCGTCGGTCGGCCACGTCGCGAGCGCGGCCGAATGCGCGGGCACCTCCGCACCCGACGGGTCGCGCACGACGACGAGCGACGCGTCGCGCAACGTGCCCGGCGGGAAGGGCACCCCGAGCGAGACGATCGCGTTGGTCGCTCCACCGCCGTCGGCAGTCAACGAGAGCGCGAGGCTTCCTTCGGGCGGCGGAGGCGGCGGAGGCGGCGGCACGGGTGGAGGCGGCGGAGCGGGCCCCCCGTCACCCGGAGGCGGAGGCGGCGCGGGCGGCGTCGGCCCGCCGTCCCCCGGAGGCGGGGGCGTCGGTGTCGGTGTCGGCGGCGTGACCGCGCCGTCTTCGTCGGTCGTGCCTCCGTCGCCCTGCGGACGGCTGCCGTCGCGGGCTCCGCCGTCTGCCGGCATGTCCGGAACGGGGTCTTTGTCGCCTCCGCAGGCACAGAGCGAGAGTCCGATGCAGAGGAGCCCGAGAGTCGCTCGCCGCGTCATGTCGCGCGATGTGAGCAAGATCGGATCCTACGCGGGCCCCTCACCCTGCCTCTCCCCGCGTGGCGGGGAGAGGGGACGCGACCCGTCGCGCCCCGCGTGGCGCCTCCCGAATCACAGGCACGTCGCGGCGAGGCCCCCTCTCCCCGGCCCGGGAGAGGGTCGGGGTGAGGGGCGATCACACCGCGTCCCATGGGACGTCGCGTGACTATGTCACCACCGAGAATCCCATCGACAGGAACCGCAGCAGCGAGGTGACCGCGCGAATCGCCGTCGCCGAGATCCTCCGGGGCGCGACGATGTCCATCACGTGGTCCTGTCCCCGCGCGTAGAGCTGTCGATCGAGCCATTTGAAGGGCGCGAGGAGATCACTCTCGCGTTCGTCGAGCGCCCACAGCTGGCACGCTTCCGCGCTCCGCCCTTCGGCAGCGAGAATCGCGTTGACCGCCAGGCGAGCGGTCTCGTTGGCACCCTC
This sequence comes from Deltaproteobacteria bacterium, assembly GCA_020854145.1. Taxonomy (GTDB): domain Bacteria; phylum Myxococcota_A; class Polyangia; order Polyangiales; family JADZFZ01; genus JADZFZ01. The sequence goes on from JADZFZ010000616.1 coordinate 2,176, forward strand.
CATGGTCGCGAGATCCGTGGTGCTCCGGACGTAATCGCCGGCCAGCACGAGATTGGGGATGCGTGTGCTCGCATCGGGGCGTTTGGCCCAGCTGCCCGGAGGGTGCACGAGCAGCGGCGTCGGGTTGCGCGGCAGCCCGGACGTGAAATCGAGGTTCGCGTCGAGGTGACGCGCGACCACCATGTCGTCGCGGATGACGGTCTCCTTGTCGTTCAGGCCGTCCTTGAGCTGCTTCCAGATCTCGTCGAGCACCTCGTCGCGCGACGAGCATGCCTGTCCGGCCTTGCCCAGGAACGGGCTCGGCGTCTCCCAGTCCGAGACATCGACCGACAAGACGCCTTTGACGGTCCCGTCGCCGTACCGGTCCTCGAACGCCCGGCCCGCACGCCTCCAGAACTGTGCCTGGGAGATGGACGTCAGCGCCCATGCGCTCTCCGGGTAAAAACAATGCCCTTCGCAGATCGGGACGTCGGTCTTCAGGAAGTACTGCGCGCCCACCATCCACGCCGTGTTGCTGGCGACCGCGAGCGAGCGAAAGGCCGCCAGCTGCGGATCGGCGGCGGCGATCGCCGGTGTGATCAGCGGATGCGCGACCTCGAGCGGCACCGCGAGCACGTGATGGTCCGCCGTGACGAGGGTGCCGTCGGCGAGCTCACCTTCGGTGATGCGCGTCCCGTCGAAGCGAAGCGCCGCGACTCCTTTGCCGAGGTGGAACGTCGCGCCCTTGCTCTCGAGATGCGCCTTCCACGGCTCCAGCCAACGTTCGTCCGTCGGACCGTTCATCGTCCGGTCGTTGTCCCCGTCGGCTCGCGTGTACTCGAGGATGAACTGCATCGAGATGTTGCCGATGGTGCGTGCGCTGCCCTTCTTCGGGTCCATCGCCACCATCGTGCGAGGGATGGCGCGCACCAGGCTCTTGAACGTGTCGGAGTAACGGTCTCCGTCGACGAACTCCCACCACGAGAGCTTCTCCCACTGTCCCTCTCGCCGCTCGCGGCACGAGGTGAGGTACTTGACCATGTGCCAGGCGAACCGCGGCACGTCCTCGTCGTCGAGATCGGGCCCCGCGGCGAGCGCCTCCACCATCTCGAGGATCGTGGAGAAGAGCTCCCACGGGGCGGTCGGCAATCGGCGCGGGAACTCGATGAGCTTGCGTCCGTCGCGCGACGAAGCGATCCCGCCCTCGCGGCTCGCGACGAGGTTCTTGGCCACGTGCGCGAAGCTCGGGTCCGCCGGGAAGGGGATGCGCGACATCGTGTCGATGAGGTGGATGTAGAACGACGGGTAGAACCGGAACCCGTGCTCCCCGGGCAGATCCTTTCTTCCGGCCGCGCCCGTGCCCGGCAGGAACTGCGAGCGCGCCTTGCCGCCGACGGCGGTGTCCTTCTCGTACACGTGCACGTCGAAGCCACCTCGCTCGACGAGCTCGTGCGCCACCGACAGACCCGCTACCCCGCCCCCGTAGATCGCCACCCTCTTGGTCATCGGGCGCGCATGGTAGTCGCGCGCTCGCGGCACGCGAAGATTCACGCCCGAGCGCCAGTGAAGGGCGTGAATTCCGAGTGAGCCCGAGTCCCGCGAGAGCGGCGACGGCGAAGTCGCAACACGCCCGAGCGTCTGGCGAAGGATTCGTCGAGCGCCCGCCCCTCACCCTGCCTCTCCCCGCTGCGCGGGGAGAGGGGACGCGCGTCGATGGGCGCGGGCGGAATTCTCGCCACCGGGCCCTCACCGTGGGGAGCCGCGCTGCCAGCAAGGCGACTTTCGTCCGTGCTCTGGTACCTTCTCGGCGTCGGAGGAACCCGTGTCCTTGCTTCGCCTGTCGTGCCGTACGTGCTGGTCGGGGTGGGTGGTGCCGTGGGTGCTGATCGTCGCGGGCGGCTGCGGCTGGAGCACCGCGCTCGACGACTACAGCGGCTTCCTCCCGCGCGACGGGTCGGTCGATGGATCGGTGCGCGACACCAGCCCGCGCCGCGATCTCGGCACCTGCACGACCAACGCGGACTGCGACGACCGCCTCTTCTGCAACGGCGCGGAGGTCTGCAACGGCGGCCGCTGCACGGACGGCCCGGTCGTGTCCTGCGAGGACGGCGACTCGTGTACGGCCGACCGGTGCGACGAGGGCTCGCGCGGCTGCGTCAGCGAGCTGCTCGACCGCGACTCCGACGGCTGGCCCGACGCACGTTGCGGCGGCGGCGACTGCACCGACTCGAACCCCTCGATCTACCCGGGTGCGATCGAAGGCTGCCAGGACGGGGTGGACTTCGACTGCAACGGCCTGTCGGGCTGCGCCGACCCGGCGTGCGTCTTCACCCCGCGCTGCTCGGGTTGCCCGGGTGACCCCGGTCGCATGGAGGAGTGCTTCAACGGCGTGGACGACAACGCCGATTGCCTCGTCGACTGCATCGATCCCGCGTGCAGCGGGATCCCCGAGTGCTTCGGATCGTGCCCCGAGGTGGAGCTCATGCCCGTCGTCGGTGCGGCCGTGCTCTCGGGCGACACGACCTTCTCGCCCCAGCGCCTCTCGGGCTCGTGCGGAGGCAACGAGGCGCCCGAGATCGCGGTCGGCTGGACGGCGCCGTTCACCGGCGAGTTCGTCTTCGACACGGTGGGCTCGGGCTACGACACGTTGCTCTATCTGCAGGACTCGTTCTGCGGTGGCCCCGAGCTGCCGGGCGCCTGCAACGACGACACGTTCGGAACCCAGTCGCGCGTGAGCGCGTTCCTCTTCGAGGGACAGCGCATCGTGGTCGTGCTCGACGGCTTCGGCACGGGCCGCGGCTTCGTGCAGCTCAACATCTCGGCGGGCGGCACGACGAGCGAAGCAGGTCAGTGCTTCGACGGCTTCGACAACGACGGTGACGGACTCTTCGATTGCGAGGATCCCGATTGCTTCGGCGAGTGCGGGATGCCCTGCATGCCCTTCGAGCTCTGCTTCGACGGGCGCGACAACGATTGCGACGGTCTCTGGGACTGCGACGACGAGGAGTGCGCGAGCTCGCCGGACTGTTGTCGGCCGCGCCCCGAGCGCTGCGGCAACGGCCGCGACGACGACTGCGACTTCCAGATCGACTGTGCCGATCCCGACTGCTTCGGAACGCCGCGCTGCGGCGATCCGCCTCCGCCCGTCGACGCCGGGGTGATGGACGGCGGCGGCGTGTGCTCGTCGCGCGAGCTCGGCGTCGCCATGTGCACCAATCGCGCGGACGACGACTGCGACGGCCGCGGCGACTGCAGCGACGCGGATTGCTCGCCGTTCGGGGCGATGGGCGAGTGCTGCAACGGCCTCGACGACGACGACGACGGGATGATCGATCTGTTCACCTGCCGCTGCTTCGACGACAGCACGTGCGTCGGCGTCGGCTCGCTCGAGCAGATCTGCTGGACGCGCACGTTCAGCGTGTGCGCGCCGCGCTGCGAGTTCGTCGGCGGAGACTCGTTCTGCCGCGAGTTCCTCGGCCCCGATCAGGTCTGCCGCGATGGCGAGTGCGTCCCCATCGACGGCGACGAGCCCACCCCGCCGCCACGGCCCTGAGCCGCGCACACGGTCGAGCGTGCCCCGCGCTGGATCCACCGACTCGTGCGAGGATGCATCGGCCGATGTCGGGCAAGAAGACGCATTTTGGGCGAGCCGGCGAGTACTTCGCCATGTCGGAGCTCTTGTTGCGCGGTTGGAACGTCGCGGTCCCCGTCGTCGATGTGGGAGACGACGTGTTCGTCATCGACGACAACGACAAGACGACGTTCCGCCTCCAGGTGAAGGCCGCCGCGGCGGATGGGACGGTTGGCACATCGAAGGCGAAGTTCAATCTCTCTCGCAAGCAACTGGCGGCGCCGCAGGCCATCGAGCTCTTCTTCATGCTGCTCGTTCGCGGTGCTGGAGTCTGGCGCTTCGTGATTGCGCGACGGGCTGATCTCCACAAGGCCCGTGAGGAGCATCTGGCGGCGAGCACCACGCAGCCGAAGCGGGGAAGGCCGCCGCTCGCGGATGACGTTGCCAGGACCGACGATCTCCTGGTCGAAGTCGGGTTCACCAACACCCACGCTGAGGTCTGGGGCGCGAAGTTCTCACTCGATCAGTGGCCCGCCGACCTCCCCGAGTTGCTCACGGGTCCCGGCCAAAGCAAGCCGCCTGGAGCTCTCGCTACACCCGCGGAAGCTCCTTCTCAGTCACCGGATCCTGAAAGCTGACGCCGCCGAGCTGATTCAGCTCTTCCTCGCTGAGTCCTGTCAGGAGCTGAATGATCTGCGGCACGATCGCGCCATGGACGTGCTCGAAGTCCGCCGCAGTCTCGTGCGCGATGAAGATGCGCGGGTGGCTGCGAAGGCGCCCACCGAGCTCCCTACGAAGCCGCTCCAGCGAGCGCGGTTCGAGCGCGTACGTCTCCCCTTCGCGATTGATGCTTCGGAGCACGATGATCGGAGGACCTGCGAGAGCCGCGGGAGGCGTCATGCATCGAGCATGGCCTTGTCGAAGGAGCGGCGCCAACCGGAGGACGGATCCTCCGGTATGTCGGCCAGGCGGCGGGACGAGGGCTGCTCGACCGTCCTACGGGCCCGAGAGGACCTTCGTGGGCGAGACGCCGATCGCTTGCGCGATGCGCGCGACGGTCTCGAGCGACGGCGTGTGCCGGCCCGCTTCGACGCGCGCGATGTTCGGACGATGGATGCCCGTGCGGCGCGCGAGCTCGGCCTGCGTGAGGCCGGCCGCGACGCGTAGCTGGCGCATGCGCTTGCCGAGCGAGACACCGTCGATCGGCAACGTCTGATCCATGCCCGATGCGGTGCCTGCGCCGTCGCCGGAGGACGCACGGATCGTGGCGTCTTCGATGTCGATCGCGAAGGTCGCGTCGTCGTCGAGCACCACCTGTGCGCGCCGCGCGTCCTCGTCGAACTGAATCGCCACCACGGCGGCACCGGAGTCGGTCTCCTTCGCGGGACGAGCGAGCAGCTGGCTGTGCCCCGCCGCCGTGATCGCGAGGATCTCGTCGCCGTCGGGCGCCACCGTGACGTAGTCGAAGCGCCGAGCCGCGGTGACGTCCGTTCGACGACGCAACGTGGCCGTCACGACGGAGACGTCGTCGGGACCGACGACGAGCCCTCGCGCGACATCGAAGAGGACGCTCTGCGTCAGCCGCCTCTTCTCCGTGTCGCTCGCGGCCACGATCGCGCACGGCCGACCGCGCGCAGCCGCGCTGCCTGCCCACGCGAGCAGCTCGTCCTCGTCGGCGAGCTCGGGCGTCGCCGCGTCGAGCACGAGCGCCCCGGAAGCGCGCACGATTGCGCCCGCGGTATCCGGTGAGCACGGCAGACCCTCGAGCCCTGCGCTGGCGAGGGCCGCGCGCCAGTGTTCCTCGAAGTCCTGCCGGCTCGTGACCAATGCGACCTGCGGTCTCGCCATCCGGTGTCTCCTCCCCTTGCCCCCTCGGCGACGGCGAGACGCTACTCGGGTCGCGTGGCGGAGGCAATGGGCGCTCGCTCGCTTCCGCGCCCGCGCCCCCGGAGCCTGCGGATCCATCGTTCGTACGGACCGAGCCGCACCCACGCGACCGGCCACATCGACGCGGTGAGCGCCAACGTCGCGAGCGTCGTCATCGTCGGGTCGAGCTTGCGCTGCGGCACCAGGTACGCGATCGACAGATGGATCCAGTACACGGGCATGGAGGCCTTGCCGAGGTCGCCGATCACGCGGCCGAGCGGCCCGGTCCATCGCGCCACGATCCACGAGAGCCCGACGGACAACATCACGATCGCGTCGCGCGAGAGGTACCGCAGCGCCGCGCCCCCGTCGGGCCCTGGCATCAGGCGGGCGAGCACCGGGTAGAGAGGCGAGCGATCGAAGCACGCTCCACACACGAGCAGGCCGACGAGCGTGCCCACCCACACGACGCGCCCGGGAGCGTTGCCCCGGCTGCCTCGATCCCAGGCGACCCCCGCGACCATGCCGACGAGCAGGTGCCCCAGATACGGAAACAACGGGAACAGCGCCAGATTGCCCGTGATCTGCTGCCCGGCCGGTCGGACGATCGGCGCCGTCAACCAGGCGGGCGTGTCCGCCGGGAACGCTCGCGCGATCAGCGGCGTCGCGAGGAAGACGAGCAGGCCCACGAGCAACATGCGGACGGGATGACGGGGCAGCGCGCGCAGCAGCAACGCGAGGCCCGCCCCGATCGCCATCGACAGCCCGATCACCTGCAGCACGTCGAATCGCAGGAGGTTACGCGCCGCGCCGCTGACGATCGCGAACTGGGCGCGCAACGCGTAGCCGAGCACGAGCACGATGGCCCCGCGCTTGGCCACCGCGAGCGCCGTCTTGCGCGCCGGGATGCCCTTGCGCTCCTCCGCCGCGAACCGGAGGCTCACCCCGGCACCCGCCAGGAAGAGGAACCCCGGAGCCGCGAAGCCGCCGAACGTCTGCGCGATCTCGTAACCCGTCGTGGCGCGCCAGCCGTCGCGCAGCCACGCGTGGACGCAGTGCCACTGGATCATGAAGAGCACCGCGAAGCCACGCGCGACATCGACGTAGTCGAGGCGGGCAGACCCCTTCCTGGGGGCCGCTGGCTGGGCCGTCGTCGTCACGCGAGACCCATTGTTCGCACGAGAGTCCGCGTTTGACACCCCCGGAGGCCACTGCTAACTAGCCCGTCCCCGAAACGCCGGAGCCCGAGCGTCGGAAGGGAAACGTCGTGCTGAAGTCCATCTGCATCTTCGCGGGAAACGCCAACCCGGCGCTCGCGAACGAGATCGCCGCATACCTCGAGGTTCCCCTCGGGCGTTGCCGCGTCAGCCGATTCTCCGACGGCGAGAGCTTCGTCGAGCTCAAAGAGAACGTGCGCGGCGTGGATGCCTTCATCATCCAGCCGACCAGCGCGCCGGTGAACGACCACCTGATGGAGCTGCTGATCATGGCCGATGCGCTCAAGCGCGCGTCGGCCGCGTCCATCACCGCCGTGGTCCCTTACTACGGGTATGCCCGTCAGGACCGGAAGGTCGCGCCGCGTACGCCCATCACGGCCAAGCTCGTCGCGGACCTGATCGCCGCCTCCGGCATCACGCGCCTGGTCGCGATCGACCTGCACGCCGGGCAGATCCAGGGCTTCTTCAACATCCCGGTGGATCACCTCTTCGCATTGCCGGTGACGCTCGAGCACCTGCGCAAGGACTTCGACGAAGAGGTCGTCTTCATCTCGCCGGACACCGGTGGCGTGGAACGCACGCGTGCGTACGCGAAGCGGCTCGACGCCGACCTCGCCATCATCGACAAGCGCCGCGAGCGCGCGAACGTGTCCGAGGTGATGAACATCATCGGCGACGTCGAGGGGCGCAACTGCCTGATCCTCGACGACATGGTCGACACGGCGGGCACGCTGGTGAACGCGGCCAAGGCGCTGACCAACGCGGGCGCGCGTCGGGTCTCGGCGTGCATCACGCACCCCGTGCTGAGCGGCCCCGCGATCGAGCGCATCGTGGAGTCCGATCTCGACAAGGTGATCGTGACCAACACGATCCCGCTCAGCGAGAAGGCCGTCGCGAGCGGCAAGTTCACGGTGCTCTCGGTCGCGCGTCTCTTGGGCGAGGCGATCAAGCGCATCCACAACAGCGACTCGGTGAGCTCGCTGTTCGTATAGACCGGGTGCCGCTCGGCCCCAACAGATATCGAGAGAAGCGTTCAGAGGACACGATGGAGCTCCAGACGATTCGAGCCACTCACCGCCCGGGCATTCGCAAGAACGAGTGCAACCGGCTTCGTCGCGCGGGTCAGGTCCCGGCGATCTTCTACGGCGGCGGCGAGCGCGGCGTGCAGCTCGCGCTCTACCCCAAGGAGATCACCAAGGCGCTCTCCACTGCGCACGGGCGCAACGCCGTGTTGCGCGTCGAGGTCGAGGGCGAGCCCGAGCGGTTGGCCCTCTTCGGCGACATCCAGATCCATCCGGTGTCGCGCGAGCTGCTCCACGCCGACCTCAAGCGCGTCTCGCTCGACAAGCCCGTGCACGTGTCGGTGCCGGTCGAGACGACGGGCAAGGCCGCCGGCGTGACCGCGGGCGGCGAGCTTCGCCTCGTGTTCCGCCGCGTGCCGGTGAGGTGCCTGCCGGAGCAGATCCCGGCGAAGATCGTCGTCGACGTGACGACGCTCGAGCTGAACGCCGTCATCCCGGCGGGCAAGCTGCCCGTCGCCGAGGGCGTATCCGTGCTGCTGCCCGCCGACCTGACGGTCGTCGCGGTGGTCACCGAGGACAAGCGCGAGAGCGCCGAAGAGACCGCCGCCGCAGCGACGCCGGCGGCGGGCGCGGCTCCGGCGGCAGCAGCCGCGGGCAAGGGCGCTCCGGCGGCGGGTGGGAAGGCTGCGGCTCCGGCCGCGGCAGCGAAGGCGCCCGCGAAAGACGCCAAGAAGAAGTAAGGAGGCGGCTCTCGCGGTCCCGCGCGTCGTGGTGCGCGGGCGTGTCGGCCGATTCGCATCGTGTTGCTCGTCGCCTGTCTGGGAAATCCAGGGTCTGCCTATCAGAGGAACCGGCACAACGTCGGTTTCATGGTCGGAGACCGCCTGCGCGAGCGCATGCCCGACGTCCCGCCTTGGCGCGAGAAGTTCAGTGGCGTCTTCACGAAGGGTCGCCTCGCCGGCTCCAACGGCAAGAGCGACGACGTCGTGCTGCTCAAGCCGATGACGTACATGAACCTGAGCGGCCACTCGGTGCAGAAGGCGCTCGCGTTCTTCCAGCTCGACAAGAGCGCGCTCGTCGTCGTGCACGACGAGCTCGATCTCTCGTTCGGCGCGGTGCGCGTCAAGAGCGGCGGCGGCGCGGCGGGGCACAACGGCATCCGATCGATCATCGAGCAGCTCGGGAGCCCGGACTTCGTGCGCGTCCGCATCGGCATCGGCCGCCCGACGCACGGCACGGTCGAGAGCTACGTGCTCGCGGACTTCGATCCCGAGCAGCGCATCGAGCTGCCCAACGTGATCGATCGTGCGGTCGAGGCGGTGGAGAGCATCGCCGCCGACGGCCTGACCGCCGCCATGAACAAGATCAACCCCCGCGAAGGCACGCCCGCGAAGAAGGCCCGCGCAGCACGCGCCGGCTGAGCGTCCAACAGAGTCTCAGGGGGTCACCCCCGCCAGTCGGACCGTCGGCCGGTCCGCCGCGTGGCCTGCCGGTGCAGGGCACGCGTTCCTCGCTCCGGCTCCGTGCCGGGGCCGAAGACCGAGAGGACAGAATGCCGGAAGCGATCAAGCACAGAGCGAGAGCCTACGAGACCATCTACATCCTTCGACCCGACGTCGATCCGGACAGCGCGAGCAAGGTCGCGAGCCGCATCTCCGACGTCGTGGGCAGGCTCGAAGGCAAGCTGGTCAAAGTAGACCAATGGGGCAAGCGCAAGCTCGCATACCCCGTGAAGAAGCACGCACGCGGCGTCTGCGTGTACGTGAAGTACCTCGGGTACTCG
>JADZFZ010000617.1 GCA_020854145.1 Deltaproteobacteria bacterium
GAAGGCTCGCTCGGGCCGCGCGACGACGAGCACGCTGCGAGCGCGACGAGGAGCATCGGAAGCACGACGAGAGCGCGCAACCGATCGGGTCGGCGGATCATTCCATCGGTCGGCCCGTCGTCGTCGCGTTTCACACGATGCGATTACCCTCGCGCCGCGGGGTGGTCAAACGCGGGTTCTCGCGCTCGACCCTCGCCCGTTCTCAGCTGTTGGGGGTGACGAGCACGCGCCAGCTCACGAGCGTGCCGACGTCCTGGCCTGCGCCGTCGACGATGCGCAGCGTCCAATCCCCTTGCGCGCTCTGGCCTTCGAAGCCGGAGACCGGGATCGTCCGAGCGATGTCGTCGTCGCTGCCGCCTTCGTTGTCGTGCAGCACGCGCTCGGTGCCGCCGTGGCTCAGCGTGATGCGGAGGTCGCCGACGTACGTGTGCGTGACGTTGAGCTCGACCGACAGGGCGCTCACGTTCATCGCGTCGGGCACGGTGGCGGTCGCGGTGATGCCGGCGGGATCGTTGTCGGGGATCTGCATGCCGGCGGTGCCGTCGAAGGCGCGTGCCTCGCCGGTCGTGCCGCCGCCCGGGTTCGCCGCACCGCGCGACTGCTCGACGAGGTCACGGATGCGATCGAGGTCGAGGTACGGCGTGGAGCTGCGCGAGAGGCGCGACGGGTTCCACAGGAAGTCGGGATGTCCCGAGCGGGAGCTCCCCGTCCACTCGCCGCCGATGACGTTGCCGTCCGCGTCGAGCTCGAGGATGTACGTGTAGTGGTCGCGCCGCTTGTACTGCTCGGGGTTCGAGGGGAGGCGTCCCGCGTGCGACTCGGTGATGTACGTGACGGTCGACTCGACGTAGACGAACGAGACGGCGTCGGTGTTGTACGTGTACGAGTCGCCCGTGACGCCGAGCAGCTGGTTGGCGCGCGCGAGGTCGATGGTCTCGCTCTTCGTGACCTCGAAGCTGACGACCGGCTGGTTCCAGACCTCGAAGTCGTAGGTGCGATCCTCGGCGAGCGGCCGGTGCATGATGCCGAGGTAGTTCGCCATGATGACGTGGAACGCGCCGGCGTTGGTATCGCGGCACTCGGGGTCCACCGCGCGTCCGTGCTCGTCGCGCTCGACGGGACGGGAGCCCGTGCCGCGGCCGCCGTCGTTGCACCGGTCGCCGATCATCTGTGCGCCGGACCGGTTGTAGGCCGCGATCATCAGCGCTTCGAGATCGCCGGAGTAGAACGTCACTCCATTGATCGTGACCGGCGTGCCGCCAGGCTGGTTCTCGAGCATCGAGGCGGGAACCCACGCGTGGCAGAGGCCCCACCACGTCGCGACACCGTCGTTGTCGTCGGCTTCGTCGATCTGCCCGTCGCCGTCGCTGTCGACTCCGTCGCGCGAGTCGGCGTTGCCCATGTGGGTGCTGACGTAACGCGCGAGCGGACCGAGCTGGTCGTAGTACTCGCGATCGAACGCGGCGCCCGCGGAGGCGAAGGGGCGCAAATTGTAGAACGCCTCGCTGGGCGTCCAGCCGTTGAACGCGAGGTCGTACTTCTCGGCGGGCGAGAGACGATCGGTGCCGGTGGACCCGCCGTTCCAGCGGTGATTGATGGAGTCCTGGTACGTCGGCCAGTAGGTGGAAGGCCAGGACGTGCGCTCGGCGTGGCCCGACGTCGGGAGATCCGCGAACCGGTAACGGAGCTCGCCGTCGAAGTTGTCGGGGCGATTGGCTTCGTTCCATCGGTCTTCCTTGCCGCCGCCGATCGTGCTGCCGTCTCCGGCGCCGACCCCATCGGCCGCGCAGCCCGTCAGCGAGACGGCACCCGCGAGAAGCCCTGCGACGATCCGGTTCGCGATCTTTTCCATGCTCGCAGGCATGAGCAGCCGACGTGCCGGAGTCGCTGGGAGCGAATGGCCCCATTTCCTGCGAGGATCACACGCATCGCGATCGTCGCTGGTGGCTACTGTCTCCAGCTGGACGACGGGGGCGGAAGCGACGGTAGCCAGCAGAGACACGAAGCCCCGCGAGCCGTCGGGCGCGCGGGGCCGAGTGATCTCGTGCCGGTTGGGATCAGGGGTTGACGATCAGGGACCAGCTGTTGAGGGTGCCGAGGTCCTGCGCCGCGGCGTCGCGCACTCGCAGCGTCCAGGTGCCCGTCGCGGAGCCCGTGAACTCGACGGGGAAGGTGCGCACGATGTTGTCCGTGCTGCCGCCCGCCTTGTTGTGGAGCGTGAAGGTGCGCGAGCCGTTGGAGATCTCGACGATGAGGTCGCCGATGTACGGGTGCGTGATGTTGACCGCCACGCCGAGGCTGCTCGCGTTGACGCCGGCGGGGACGGTAGCCGTGCCGCTGATGCCGGTCGTGTTGTTGTCGGGGATCGCCGTGCCGCCGCCGCTGCCGTTGAAGGTCTGCGCGCCGCCGACGGGGGGCGTCGTGCCGCCGCCGCCGGAGGTCGGGGTCACCAGGAGGCGCCAGCTGCGGATGGTGCCGACGTCCTGCGCTGCGTTGTCCACGACCTTGAGCGTCCAGGTGCCGGCGGCGCTGCCGCTGAAGCCGGTGACGTTGATGGTCTGGACGATGTTGTCGTCGCTGCCGCCCTGGTTGTTCCAGATGACGCGCTCGGTGGTGCCGTTCGAGAGCGAGACGCGAAGGTCGCCGACATAGGTGTGCTGGATGTCGAGCTCGACCGCGAGGGTGCCGATGGTGAGCGCCTCGCCGACGGTCGCGGTGCTGGTCACGCCAGTCGTGTTGTTGTCGGGGATGGAGACGTTGCCGGTGCCGGGGAACGCGCGAACCGTGCCGCCGGGGGTCGGGGGAGGCGTGGTCTGACGCGACTGCGCGACGAGGTCGCGAACGCGGGTGATGTCGAGGTAGGGGACCGAGCTGCGGGTGATGCGGCGCGGGTTCCAGAGGAAGTCGGGGTGGTTGTTGCGCGAGGAGCCGATCCACTCGCCGCCTTCGATGCGGCCCGTGCTCGAGACCTCGAGGATGTACTCGTAGCGGTCGCGACGCTCGTACGCGCTCGGCTCGTTCGGCGTCGTGGAGGCGTGCGACTCCGTGATGTACGTGAGGGTCGAGTTGACGAGGAAGAGCTTCGCGGCGGCGGGGTTGTGCGTGTACGTGCTGCCGGTCAGGCCGACGAGCTCCTGCGCACGAGCCACGGTGATCTCTTCGAGCTTCGTGACCTCGAAGTTGACGACCGGCTGGTTCCAGACCTGGTAGTCCCAGGTGCGGTCTTCGGCGAAGGGGCGCTGCATGCGGCCGAGGAAGTTCGCGGCGATGACGTGGAAGGAGCCGGGGTTGGTGTCGCGGCACGCGACGTTCGTCGGACGGCCCTGCGCGTCGCGATCGACTTGATTCTCGGTCGTTCCGTCGTTGCAGCGGCCGCCGATCATGTCGGCGCTCGACTGGTTGTAGGCGGCGATGAGGAGGGCTTCCATGTCGCCCGAGTAGAACTGCACGCCGTTGACGGTGACGGCGCGCTGCGGCGCGTCCTCGAGCATCGCGGCGGGGACCCACGCGTGGCAGAGGCCCCACCAGGTCTCGATGCCGTCGTAGTCGTCGGGGCCCTGCTCGTCGACCGTGCCGTCGCCGTCGTTGTCGATGCCGTCGTGCGCGCGCCAGTTGCCCATGTTGCGCGAGACGTGGCGCGCGAGCGGGCCGAGCTGGTCGTAGTACGCGGCGTCGAAGTCGCCCTGGCCGTTGCCGGGCTGGTACGGACGCAGACGGAAGAACTCGGCCGAAGGACGCCAGCCGTTGAACGCGTAGTCGTACTTCTCCGCGGGCGAGAGGCAGTTGACGCGCTGGGCCTCGGTGCCGTTCAGGTTGCAGTCGGTGGTGTTCCACCGGTGGTTGATCGAGTTCTCGTAGGTCGGCCAGTAGGTCGAAGGCCACGCGGGGCGCGCGCTGCGGCCGTTGCGCGGGAGCTGGTCGAGGCGGTACTCGAGGTCCGCGCCGAAGCGCGCCGGGTCGCCCGCGGCGTTCCAGCGGTCTTCCTTGCCGCCCTCTGCCGCGAGGTCGTCGTCCTTCGGCATGGTGATGGAGTCGGCGGCGCAGCCGGTGATCGATACGGCGCCGACGACGAGGCCAGCGACGAGTCGGTTGGTGATGTCTTTCATGGTCCCTGCTCCCTGTCTTCTCGTGAAGCCGCTGGGCCCTGGAGCACGGGGTGTGCCGGCGGAGC
>JADZFZ010000618.1 GCA_020854145.1 Deltaproteobacteria bacterium
AGCGCGCGGCGGTGATGCGGCTCGGAGAGGTGCTCACGCGCCTCGGAGACCACGAACGCAGTCGGCGCGCGCTCGTCGACTGGGTACGTGCACACCCCAACGACCGCGAGGCCGTACGCATGCTCGCGGAGAACGCCGTGGCGGCGGAGCGTTGGGACGACGCGGTCGACGCCTACGGTCACCTCGTCGGCGTGGAGCAGGGTGACGAGCAGGTTGCGGCGGTGCTGTCGCTGGCCGACGCGTGTGATCGCGCGGGCAGGCCCGCCGACGCGCGAGGCGGGCTCGAGCAGGTGTACCGGCGCTCGCCCGCGATCGGCGAGGTGCGTGCTCGGCTGCGTACCGTGTACGCGGCGATCGGCGCTCACCGTGATCTCGCCGCGCTCGCGCTCGCCGACGCCCAGCACGCGACCGACGAGGCATCGCGTTTCACGCGCCTCTGCGAAGCCGCCGAGCTGTGCATCACGGCCGGTTTGGCGGCGCCGGCCGTCGACGCCCTCGAGCAGGCGCTCAACCTGCGTCCGGGCGATCACCACGCGACCGTTCTGCTGGCCGACGCGTACACGGCGGGCAACCACATCCGCGAGTCGGTCAGCCTGCTCGAAGCGAGCATGGACTCCCATCGCGGAAGGCGCTCGCCGCAGCTCGCGGAGCTCCAGCACCGCATGGCGCGCGTCGCGTTGCGCGCCAACGATCGCAATCTCCAGCTCCAGTGGCTCGAGGCCGCGCTCACGACCGACATGCAGAACGGTCAGGTCGCGACCGAGCTCGCCGACACGGCGATGGAGCTCGGCCAATACGAGGTCGCGCTCAAGGCCCTGCGCGCCGTCACGTTGCTCAAGACGCCCGCTCCCGGGGCGCGCGCGCGCGCGTTCTTGCGACAGGGCATGATCGCGCTGCAGCAGGGCAACCCTCGCCGCGCGGAGCTGCTCGCCAAGAAGGCGCTCGAGGAGGAGCCCGATCTCGACGAGGCCAAGACGTTCCTGCGCTCGCTGGACGCGTGACGTCGACGTCGACGCTGGTGGGCGCGTGTGACCCGTAGGCTCGTGTGCGACAGCGCGATGCGCACGCTCAATCGGCGCGTCGCCGTCGTGCGAACCTCGACGTGCCCCTTGTAGACTCACACGTCGTTCGTTTACAACGAAGCTTGGGTGCAGGGGGGCGCGTGGAGCGCGCCAGACCGAGACATGACGAAGGCGCAACCGCCAAACGGGGCTGCAGACCCTGCCGACGACGCGGGCACGTTGGCCCGCGACCGCCCCGACGGTCCGGCCGCGGACTCCGGAGTGGCGGTGCGAGCGGTCCCGTCGCCGTCGGTCGATGACGAGCAGGAGCAGCTGCCGCGCATGCTCGCGGGCCGCTACCGGCTCGAGCAGCTCATCGCCCGGGGAGGGATGGGTCGCGTCTACCTGGGCACGCAGCTGCCGCTCGGTCGCCGCGTCGCCGTCAAGGTCCTTCGCGTCGCCGTAGACGAGGAGCTCGGCCGCCGGTTCTTCCTCGAGGCCTCCATCTGCGCCAAGCTCCAGCACCGCCACATCGTCACGGTGCACGACTACGGCGAGACGGATTCCGGCGAGCTGTTCATGGTCATGGAGTACCTGGACGGCGAGCCGCTCTCGGCCATCACGGCGCGCAATCGGCTCGCACCGCTGCGCGTGATCGACATCATGCTCCAGGTCGCGCGCGCCCTTCGCGCCGCGCACCGCGAGGGCACGGTCCATCGTGACCTCAAGCCCGGCAACATCATGCTGCTGCGCGACGCCGAGCACGGAGAGGATCTCGTCAAGGTCGTCGACTTCGGCCTCGTGAAGGTCTTCCAGCCGTCGGCCGAGCATCGGCCCGAGAGTGATCTGACCCGCGCGGGCTCGTTGCTCGGCTCGCCGCGGTACATGGCGCCGGAGCAGATCCTCGGCGAGACCGTCGACGCGCGGACCGACGTCTACTCGTTCGGTGTCGTGCTCTTCACGTTGCTCGCAGGTCGCGCCCCTTTCGTGGGCGGCACGCGCGGAACGGTCGAGGTCCTCAACCAGCATCTGCGCGACGCGGTCCCGCGGATGCGCGACGTCGTGGGCGACGAGTCGCTCGGTCCCGCCGAAGCGGGGCTGCAGGCGATCGTCGAACGCTGCATGCAGAAGTCGGCGATGGATCGCTACCCGTCGATGGACGAGGTGATCGTCGACCTGCGCAACGCGCTCGTCGTGGCAGGCGGGGCGAGCGCGCTCGACAGCTTGTCGCTCTCGCGCGAGCTCGCGATCTCGGGCGCCTTCCGCGTCCCGATGATCAAGAGCGGCAGCGCGCCGCCGGGAGATCCGGCCAAGACACCCGTGCGCGGAGAGGCCTCGGCGTCGTTCGGGATCGCCAGCGGCGTCCCGAGCGCGGGGACCGCTTCCGCGCCGCCGCCGTCCACGTCGGCGTCGTTCGGTCTCGACGCGTCACGCCTCTCGAGCCCGCCGTCCTCCAGCTCGCGAGCGAAGCTGGCCGTCCTCGGCGCGGCCATCGTGCTCGGCCTCGTCGCGGGCATCGTCTACGTCACGCGCACGAAGTCGTCGGGCTCGACGTCGAGCTCGGACGAGCGCACGGACACGGCCGTCACCGACACACCGCGCGCCGCTCCCCGCGAGTCGCTCGTCCGGCTCGGATCGAGCCCTCCGGGCGCAGAGGTGTATCTCGGCGGCGAACGTCTGGGCACGACCCCGATGACCCATCGCATGGCGCGAGGATCCGACGGAGAGACCCGTCCTTTCGTCTTCCGACTCCCGGGGCACGTCGAGGCCACCGTCGCGGCCGCGGTCGATCGCGAGTCGGTCGACGTGCTCGCCCATCTGGTCCGTGAAGCGACGGGGTCTCCCGCGACGACCCCGCCGTCCACCACTGCCGCGCGCCCGGCTGCGAACGACGACGCGACGGCCTCGGCGGCGGACCCACCCAGCCGTGGCGGCACACGCTTCCGTCGGGTGCGCAGTGGACGTCCCCAGGCTCCGGCGTCTTCGCCCGTCGCACAGACGCCACCGCCTGCACCGGCGCAGCAGCCGGACCCGCCGCGAAGACCCGCGTTGCCCGACAGGGGTGTCCGCGTGGTGGACGATCAACCTGGCCGGCGTGTCCCGGTCGTCGACTGAGTCACTTTCGAGCCTTCTTTCCGGGGGTCCACCCATTATGAAGCCTTCACGCGTTCGAACCATCGCGCTCGCGAGCTCCGTCGTGTCCACGCTCGTGGCCGGATGCTCGCTCATCCTCAACCCCGATCCCGGCGGTGGACCAGCGCCCATGGGCGATCCGCGATACGGCCTTCGGTGCGCGGTCGACAACGAGTGCGGGCCCGGCGAGAGTTGCCGCGCCAACCGGTGCACGACCGCGTGCTCGGGCTCTTCGCCATGCGCCGGTGACGGCATCGCCGAGTGTGGCGCGAGCGGGTTCTGCGAGTTCCTCACGCCGCCTCCGATCGAGGGCACCATCAACGTCGGCTACCTCTACGTCGGTCCGGTCGGCGACTTCGGCTGGACCGCCACGCACGAGGAAGGCCGTGTCTACGTGCAAGAGAACCTCATGGACGTCGCGACGCACTACGCGCCGTCGGTCAGCACGGCGAACGCACCCGCCGAGATCGAGAAGTTCCTCACCGAGGGCGCCGACGGCATGCCCGGCACCGGTGACGAGGACGACGTCGTGATCGCGACGAGCTTCGACTTCCTCGCGCCCATGCAGCAGGCCGCGCTGCAGAACCCGGATCGCAACTTCCTCGGCTGCGCCCTCTTCACGAACGGTCCGAACCTCGGCTCCTACTTCTCGCGCATGGAGCAGGTCATGTGGCTCGGCGGGCGTCTCGCCGCGCAGGTCACCGAGAGCAACCGCATCGGCATCATCGGGCCCGTGACCATTCCCGAGACGGTGCGTCACATCAACGCCTTCACGCTGGGCGTGCGCTCCAAGAACCCCCAGGCGAAGGTCATCGTCCGGTGGACCGGCGAGTGGTTCAACCCGGAAGAGGAGACGCAGGCGACGATGGAGCTCGTCGCCGCAGGCGTCGACGTGCTCTACGGCCAGACGGACACGCGCGTCCCGCAGGAGGTCCTGCGCGACATGAACATCCGCAGCATCGACATCGAAGAGACGATGGGCGAAGACGAGAGCGGTCGCCCGATCCTCACCTTCGGGCACGACAACCAGAACGCGTGTGACGGAGACCCGAGCTGCGTCGCGTCGCTCGGATACAACTGGGGCCCGATGCTCGTGCAGATCCTCCAGGACATGCGCGACGGCCGGTGGCGACCGGACATCTCCATCTGGGAGCAGATGCGCTCCGACCCCGCCGTCAGCAGCGTCTACCTCACGCAGATCAATCGCGCGCACGTGCCGAGCGCGGTGCAGCTCGACGTCGAGTCCTTCATCCCGATGCTCGCCGGGAGCGAAGGCACCTACCTCGCATTCCGCGGCCCCGTACGCGACAACACGGGTCGGCTGCGCATCCCCGAAGGCGACGAGCCCGACGACGACGCGCTCCTCAGGATGTGCTGGTTCGTGGACGGCGTCTTCGACTACGAGGACGTCGATCAACCTGCAGTGGTGCCCGATTGCGTGGGGGACCGATGAGACGATTCCTGTCGATCACGTTGGCGGTCGCGCTGATGAGCGCGAGCGTACCTGCTCTCGGGCAGACCTCCGACGAGGCCTTCCAGCAGCAGGTCGACGCCGCCCTCGATCACTACAACAACCGTCGCTACGCCGAGGCAGCGGCCGCGTTCCAGGCGGCCTACGAGCTGCGCAACGATCCCGAGCTGCTCTACAACGCGGCCCGATCGCTCGAGCGCGGTCTGCAGCGCGACGAGGCCATCACGATGTACGAGCGGTTCCTCGCGTTGCCCGGCTCCACCGCGGATCTGCGCAATCGCGCCACGGCGTCGGTGCAAGCGCTTCGCGCCGAGCGCGACGCGGCGGCCACGCCTCCCACGCCTCCTGCGGGGACGGGTGGCGGCGCGTCCGGCGGCGCGGGCGGCGGAGGATCGGGCGGTGGTGGCGGCACCGGCGCTCCCGACGACCGGCGCCGTGGGCGTGACGGCGGAAGCAGCACGCTCGAGTGGGTGCTCGTCGGAGGCGGCGGCCTGTTGATCGGCGTCGGCGCCGTCTTCGGCATCACGGCGCTCTCCGACAACAGCGACTTCGAGGACGAGATCGTTCCCGCCGAGCGACGTTCGCTCGCGGACGACATCGATCGCAACGCGCTCCTGGCCGACATCTTCATCGGCTCGGGCATCGCGGCGGCGGGCATCGGGATCATCCTCTTGGTCGCCGGCGGAGGCGAGGACGACGAGGGCGAAGAGGACACGGCCTTCGTGCCCGTGTTCCTCCGCGATGGCGGCGGGCTCCAGCTCCGCAGTCGATTCTGATGCGTGCGACGGCGTTTCTCTCCCTCGCCTTGCTCGCGGCGGCGTGCGGCGGCGACGCGACGTCGCCGAGCGCGCAGCCCACCGAGGAAGAGCAGGTCCGCGGCGGCGAGCAGCCCCAGCAGGCGCCCAGCTCGCCCGATCAAGTCGCCATCGAAGACGTGCTTCGCGCGCAGCACGACGCCGTGCGGCGAAACGACGGTGCTGCGTTCGCGGCCGCCTTCGTGCCCGACGTGTTCGTCTTCGGTCCCTTCGCGGCCCAATCGCTCGCCGGCCGCGATGCGACCGTGGCGGCGATCTCCGAGACCTTCGGGCGGTTCCTCGACGCGCAGTCGACCGTCACGTCGCAGGGTGCGACCTACGGGTTCACCGCCGATCGGCAGGGAGCGTGGGTGTTCGACGTCGTCGCGGTCGCATCGCGCGGAACACAGACGACGTTTCACGTCACGACCGTGCTCGCCAAGGACGGCGCGAACTGGAAGGTCGTGGCGCAGGCGTGGACGACTCCGGTCGCGGACGACCTCGCGCTCCCGCTCGCGGCGCAGGGCGGATGGCCCGATCCGGCCGCGGTCACCGAGACCGTGGGTGACGGCAGCCAACCCGTGCGCCAGCGCGTGACCTCGTTCCTCGCCGGTGGCCCGTGGCCCGCCGGCGCGCGCACCGACTCGCTGATGATCGGCACGGCGCCCGGCGAGATCCGCCGCGGCGACGGCGAGATCGCTCCCGTCATCGCGGGCGCGCGCTCGGCCGGCGTCTCCTTCGCGTTGCTCGGGGGCGTGACCACGCGCCTCGTGGCGGGTGGTGCGCTGGCCTACGCCGCGTACGGCGCGCACCTGTCGGTCCCTCACCAGGGCCAGACCGTGCGCCTGCCCGTGCGCGCGCTCGACGTCTACGTGCGCGACGGCGCGGACTACCGACTCGTGGTCACGCACGTGTCGCTCGGCGCGCCGGGCTGACATCGTGGCTGGCGCGACCCGCTCGCGTCGGGCACGCGCGGTCGCGGCCGTGTCGCTCCTGGTCGCGGCCACGTCGTGCGACGCGACGCGTCCACGACACGTCACCGATGCCGGGCGCGATCGCGCGCGCCGCGATGCGGGAAGCGCTGCGACGGCGCGGGCCGACCCGCCCACGCCCGCAGATCGCGACGCGATCGCGCGCGCCGCTCGAGTGCCTGCACCCATCGTCGAGTCGGCTCCTCGATTCTCGCCCGATGGGCGTCACGTCGCGTTCGTCGCCAACTCCGACGGCGCACCGAAGCTCTATCTGCAGGAGTTGGGCGCCGATTCGCCTCCTCGCGCCGTCTTCCCGATCCGCGGGCGATTTCGCCGTCCGGTCTTCTCTCCCGACGGCCGGTCGCTCTATTACACGAGCGACCGCGCGGGCGACGAAGCCTTCCGAATCCATCGGATCGATCTCGCGAGCGGGACCAGCGACGACGTCGCCGTCGACGGAGCGCTGCGGCGCGACTCGCTGTGGCCGACCCAGGATGGAACGCGGGTGCTCTTCACCGCGCGTCCCATGCAGGCCGAGCGAACCGAGCTGTTCGAGCTGGCGCTGACGGCGGGCGCCTCTCCATCGCGCGTGCTGTCGGACGATTCACGCACGGTGGCGACCGTACGCGGCGACGGACGCCAAGCCGTCCTCCTGCCCCATCCGAACCCCAACGCGATCTTCGTGGCCGCCCTGCCGTCGGGCGTGCCGCGGCGCCTCCATCCGAGCGAGGATTCGAGCCCGGCCGCGCGTCGAGGCACGATCCACGACGTCGTGTACTCGCCGGACGGCAACACGATCTACGTCGCGACCGACGACGGGACCGAAAGGACGCATCTGCTCGCGCTCGAAGCGCACACGGGCCGCATTCGCCTTCGT
Source organism: Deltaproteobacteria bacterium (assembly GCA_020854145.1). Lineage (GTDB taxonomy): Bacteria > Myxococcota_A > Polyangia > Polyangiales > JADZFZ01 > JADZFZ01. The sequence goes on from JADZFZ010000618.1 coordinate 7,248, forward strand.
CACACGGAGCCGCGCGAACCGGGAGGCGAGGTCCACGCGCTCTGCGCGACGTCCGACCGAATCGCGTTCGTGATCGACCTCGGCACGCATCACGAGGTGCGCGTGTTGGACGCGGCCTCGC
>JADZFZ010000619.1 GCA_020854145.1 Deltaproteobacteria bacterium
CCGACGGGGTGCACCCGAGCGTCCCCCGCCGAGGGAGGCGATTGCCCGCTCGGTCGTGCCGTCGATCCCGCCGATGGGCTCGCCGGCGCGGCACCGGTCGTCTGCGCGGAAGCCGGTGCAGCCCCGGCGACCGCGTCGGCAATCGTGATCCCGAGCTCGGGGACGTTCTGCTTCAGCAGCTGACCGAGGTTCACCCCGCCGCGCCCCACGAGGCCCAGACCCGTGGCAGCCACAGGTGGCGTCGTGTCTGGCCGAGAACCGGCCTGTCCGAGCGCGGCAGCGGGTGGTCCGCCCCAGATCCCGCGCATCGGTCGGGCACAGGTGATTGGCCCCGTCCAGGGATGGCGAATCGCGTATCGACCCTGGAAATTGTCGAAGCTCGCGGGTCGCGCGCCTTCTTCGAGCCGCCCTTCGGGCCGCACCTCGCGCCCTCCCGCGACGGGCTCCGCGGCGCGAAAGACGAGATCCTCGCCGACGTCCTGACGGCCGTACCGCAGGTGCAACCGCGTGAGCACGAGCCCGCTCGCGCCGCCACCCGTGGGCCCCGGGCTGAACGTCAGGGGAAATCGTACCCGAACGGTCGAGCCGGGCGGCGGCTCGGGAAACGTCCATCTCCGCGTCGCGTCCGCGGCGCATCGGTCGAACGCCGCATTGCCGAGCGTCGAGCTCGCGACCTCGCCGCGCGTGACGCGACCACCGGCTCCGATCGTCATCTCGAGCACCACCTGCTGCGGTCCCATCGCGGCCGGGGCTCGCGTCTGCGCACAGAATCGGACCTGGGAGAGATTACGCCGCACGACCCTCCGGACGACGTCCGCGGAGTACTCGACGCCCGCTCTCTCGGGCTGCACGCGCACGGTCGGCGTCGAGCTCGTCGAGGCGGACGGAGCCGCGGGGAGCGAGCCAAGCCCCCCGCCAGGCAGCGCAGCGCCGAACAGCACGTCGGTTCCGAGCGTCGCCATGGCGCCGGCGTCGAGCACGGGCCCCGGGCAGGGATCGCAGCTGCCCGCGCTCCACGCGTACTCGGTGATCGCGGCCCCCGGGTTTCGCTCCACGGTGCGGTCGAAGAGCGCGGCGTAGAACGCACCGAATCGTTCGCGCGCGTCGGGAGCCACGTCGAGATTCGTCGGGATGAAGACGTTCGGGCGATTCGCCACCTCGAATCGCGTCGGAGCGAGGATGTGGACGATCAGGTCTTGCACGCCCCCCGAGCTCAACAATCCCAGGCGAATGGGCAACGAGAACGTGTCCGAGTCGTAATGGAATCGCAGCGGCGACAATGCTGCGTGCCCGTTCTCGTAGCGGACCCGCTGCACGTTCACCTTCGCCACGAAGAACTTCGTCCCGGCCTGCACGTAGGGACGCAGCGCATCCTCCGCGCCTTCCGGGATTCGATAACCCTCCGCGCGTAGCCAGCCATCGAGCCCCGCGGAGTCGCGGGCCGACAGGATCACGATGTCGTACTCGCCGACCGCGAACTGGGCTTCGACGCGTACGCCGAATCCGCCTGCCCCTCGGCCGTAGCCCGAGCCCGAGCCGCCGCCTGCGCCGCGACCGATGACACCGAGGCTGCCGAGCCCGATCGTCTCATTGCAGGGATCCTGCTCCCAGTACTCGACGAGACGCGGCGCGGCCATTCGGTCGACCCGATCGAAGACGTCGCGCGGAAGCGTGCGCACCTGCTCGCGCTGCAAGACGGTCGGCACCGGCACGACCATGGCGAAGTCCTCGGGCGGCCCCTGATAGTCGTTCTGCATCGAGACGACGGTCTTGGTGCCCTGACGCATCAGCACCACGACGGATGCTCGATTGAACAGTCGCGCATCGGCACCGCCCACGTAGAACCCGCAGAACGCCTGCGCCGCTGCCGGCACGAGCGCCGCCAGCACTACCGCAATCGCCAGGGTCGCTCTCGCCATCGCGCCACCTCCGGGTGGCGAGACTAGACGAGCCGACGTCTCCTGGCGACGAGCCCCGCGAGCGCGGCAACGATCGCGATCCACGACGAGCCCTCGCGGCCCGAGGCGGAGCAACCGCCCGAGAGCGGCTTGCCGTCCATCGGATCCGGCGCGCCCGGCGGCGGTGCGACCACCCGCACGCCGGGACCGGCGCCCGCCGGTCCATCGGGATCGAATCCCGGGTCCGGTGGCGCCGTGCACGACCGATCGGTGCCGTCGCAGTCCTGGTCGATCCCGTCCCCGCACACGTCGTTCGCGCCAGGCCGCCGCGCCGCGCTCGAATCGTCGCAGTCGACGTCGGCGGGCGCCCCGTCGCCGTCCGCGTCCACCGCCGCGCATTCGATCGCGCGGATCGATTGCCACATCTCGGGCCCGAACCACGCGCGGAGCTCGTCGACCAGCTTCCACGTCGACCGATAGACACCCGGCGTGCTCGGCACCGTGCCGCGCACCGAGAAGACCGTGCGCCTGCAGCCCGCGCGGTCGTTGCAGTCGTCGCCCGCGGGATCGGCCGACGGCGAGCGCACCTCGGGGTTCGTCGCGTCGTTGACCGAGATCCGCGTCTCTCCGGTCAGCACGTCGGCTGCGTCCCCTTCGACCCCGAGCCGGACGTTCTCGCCCTCCGAGGCGCCCGCGTCCCCGCGATCGACCCACGTCGCGCGACCCGTGTTCTCGACCTCGAACCACAGCGTGATCGGCGCGCCGACGCACGCACGGAGCTGCGCGCTGCCGTCGGTCTCAGGCGCTGCGTCGCTTCCCTGCGCGACGAATCGCGCATCGAGCGCCGGCACGGTCGGCGGAGGCGGCGGAGGCGGCGTCGGATCGGCGAACCACGGAGTCTCGCGATTCGCGCCATCGAGGTTGAGCTCGACGTGCAGGTGATCGGTGTGCGGGTTGGGGCCCGTGTACTCGCGGGTCTTGTCTCCGCTCGTGCGGCTGCCGTTCCAGCTCGTGCGATCCCAGATGATGTACTGCACGCCGATTCGCGCCGAGTTCGACACCAGCCAATTGCCGATCGGATCGCCCACGTCGTTGTCCGCGAGCCCACCGACCTCGGGGATCATCACGTCGATCGCGCGCCCCGTGCCGTGCATCGACGTCTGCGCGGCGTTCGCGGTGTTCTGCCGGCACGAGTACCCGTAGATGTTGCTGATGCCCGGATAGGTCGCCATCAGGTACTCGCGCAGCTCGGCGGCGCCTTCCGTGAACGTGCCGGTGCAATGCGCCCCGCCGTCCCAGGGCGGCGCGTCGTCGTATCGAACCACGGGTGCGCCCGCGGCAGCCACGTCGGACGGCAACGCCCAGTTGCCCGGCGTCGAGGCGGCCTGCGAGATCACGCCGAGGAACGGGTCGTCGCCGTCCGCGTCGTCGCCCGGCTCGGGCGCGCACCCGACGAACGCGAGCAGGGAAGCCAACCAAACGGGTACTGCGAGCGCACGCACGAGGACAAGGATACGGCAAGGTACGTGCCCCGGTGTGAGCCCGATCATTCCTCGGCGTTTCGAGCGCGGAGGCATCGGGCATCCCCCGGCGGGTGGCTCCCCGACTGTTCACGCGTATGCACGAGGAGTCGGGTCGCGTGTCACCACCCTCGGCACGACGCGGGACGTGACCGTACGGCCGACCCGCTATCCTCGCGACGTGGCGAGCGACGACGCACGGCGACTGCACCGCGAGGCGACGCGTTCGAGGGGCATCGGCTGGGTGGTCACGGGATTGGCGG
>JADZFZ010000620.1 GCA_020854145.1 Deltaproteobacteria bacterium
CCCGATCCCGCTGCGACGTCGAGCACGCGATGCGCCGCCTCGGGCGGTACGAGCTCGAGCGCGCGCGCCGCGTAGCGCACGGAGTGCGGAGCGGCCTCCTCTGCGAAGCCGGGCGCTACGAGGTCCCACGTCGCGGGCATCTGGTTGGGTCCCATCGCGGGTGCAGGCGGTTGCGTCATGCCGGGATGGTGCACCCGCTCCGCGCCGCCGTCACTCGCCCTCGACGCCTACGACCCGCGCCCCGATCCTGCCGAAGCGCTCGACCCGCCCGAAACGCGAGCGCTCCTCGTCGCACCTTCACTGCACGCGAATCTCCTGGAAGCCGAGCCCACGCAGCGCCGAGACGATCACCATCGAGTCGACGACCTCGATGCGCCCGACCGATCGGAGCAACACGGGCCTCGGTCGGATCCTCTGGAACGTGGGCGCCAACATGTCGCGAACCTGCGTGTCGGGCGCGCCCGCCACCATCGTCCACGTGCCGTTCTCGTTGCCGGGCCCTTCGAGATCGATCCGCACGTCGCCCCCGTTGGGAGTCATCGTCACGACGAGAGGAGGGAGATCCGCCGCCGGGGCGTCGCCGGTGGGAGGCGACTCGGCGCTCCCTCCGGCCGGTGCGCTCGGGTCGGGCGACGGGCGCGAGGCCGGGGCATCCGCGAGCGCGGCGAAGGACCGATCGATCCGATCGCCGTTCTCGCGCCCGACGTCGAGCTCCAGCATCGCGCGAAAGAGCGCGCGCCACGCGGCCGGCTTCTGTTCGCGCGGCACCTCGCGGCCGCCGCACAACGCCGGGCGGGGCGACGGGAGCTGCGGGCAGTACGCCGTCTTGCACGCGTTGACCACGTCATCGAGGGTCCCGCGGCGATCGGCCGCGAGGTGGTACGCGCCTCGGCAAGGCTCCTCGCGAAAGACGTCCCCGCACCTGCGCAGCACGTCCTGCAGATTGGGGCCCTCCCCGCTCTCGCGCGCACGCGCGATGGCCTGCAGGCACACGCGCGTCAGCTGGTCCGGGTCACGCCTGACGGATCGCGTCGTCTTGGTGCGCGCAGGGCGACCCGCATCTTCGGTCGCGGCGGGAGGCGAGCCGCACGCAGACGCCAGACCCACGATCCCGATGGCGAGACCCAGCACCGAAACGCGAACGAACGGACGACACGCGAGCGCACCCATCTCGCGACCGAGCAAGCACGAAGGTGCCCCCGCGTCAACGCGCCCGGACGAGCACGATGCCTTCGCGCATCTCGACGGTGGCACCGTGCGACTCCGCCAGCGCGACGATGGCGTCGAGCGCCCGGACCCGACGAAGCTCCACGGTCACCGTGCCCGCCAGGCCGTCGCCGAGCACGAGGTTCAACCCGCCGGCCGACGCCAAGAAACGCAACGCGTTGGCCAGGTCGGCTTCCCGAAAGGCCACGTCGACGCGACGGCCGCGCGGGACCCTCGATGCCCGCGACCGCGGCTCGATCGGTCCATCGTCCGCGGGCTCGACGTGCTCGATGCGAATCGTCCGACTTTCCCTGCGCGCCAGGCCGGAGCTGCTTTCGCCGACGGGTTCGCCGACGGGCGCAGGCATCGTCTCCGCCGCGGGGAGAGGGGCGGGCACGGGGGCGTCGTCGCATGGGCACGGCGACGTCGTCGCCCGCGTGCGTCGCGAGACGCTCGAGCCGCCACACGCCGTCACGACGCCGAGGGCGGCGAGCCCGAGCGCTGCGCACGCGAGGCGCCCCGACGCGATCATCCCCGTCCTCCCGCGGCGGAGCGCGCGCCCTCGCCCAGCGCGGGAGTCGCCGTGCCGAGGAGCTCGTCCACCGTGACGGCGGGCAAGTTGCGCGCACGCATGGCGTCCAGGATCGCGGGCAGCGCCTCGATCGCGACCGGGACGCGGTCGTCGCGCTCGGCGGCGTCGTGCAGCAGCACGATGGCTCCGTCGCGCAGGCCGGGCGCCACGCGTCGCACCACACGTTCCACCGTCGCGGAGGCGATGCCGTCCATCGCCTTGACGGACCAGTGGACGTGCACGAGCTGCCGCTCGTCGATCATCTGCCCGATCCGCGGGTTCACGAGCCCGAACGGCGGGCGGTAGAGGCGCGGCGCGCTCCCGAGGATCTCCGTCAGCACGCGCTCGCTCTCCTCCTGGTCCGCGTGCAGCGCACGCACCGAGCGAAACGTGTACGTCCGCGCGTGATCCGCGGAGTGGGATCCAATCGCGTGACCGCGCGCGACGATCTCGCGCACGACGTCGGGGTGCTGCGCCGCCTTGCGCCCGATGACGAAGAAGGTCGCGCGCGCGCCGTGACGCTCGAGCACCTCGAGCACGGCCCGCGTGTGCGTCGGGTGCGGCCCGTCGTCGAAGGTCAGCGCGACGCCGCGCGCATCTCGCGGTCCTCGCCAGACCGCGCGCGTGAAGACCCGCAGGCGCGGGAACACGACGGCGAGGACCACGAAGAGCACGTAGCCCGCGCAGAGCACGATCGCCGTCGAGCGTGCGAACGGCGCACGGCCCATCGCCCACAACACCCCCGATGCGAGCGCGAGCGCGGTGTAGCCGTAGAAGACGTAGCGCACGCCCATCCGGTGTAGCAGGCGCAGACGCGCGCGTGGAGCGCCGTCGCGAAGGAGGGTCATCCGACCCCGGCGCACGCGTGGATCGTGCTCTCGCGTGCACACGGCGACGGCGCCGACGACCGGTGCAACCGCGCGGCACGGGCGTTGCGCGACCGGCGAGACCGTATGGCGCGCCCGGCTCTCGTCTGCCTGATC
>JADZFZ010000621.1 GCA_020854145.1 Deltaproteobacteria bacterium
GCGTCGCGCGGCGTGGGTGGTCCCGCGTCGCGTGCGGCCGGCGGGCGCGCGGGTCCCGCATCGCGTGCGGCCGGCGGGCGTGCCGGTCCTGCGTCGCGGGCAGTCGGCGGGGTCGTGGCGCCGGCATCCGGCGTTCGTCGGCCTGGCCCCGTGTCGGCCTCCCACCAACCGCCGCCTCCAGCGCCGGCGTCCATGCTGGGCGGAGGCGTCGTGTCGCCGCCGCCACCACCCGCCACCCACCAAGGCTCCTCGCTCGAAGCACCCGCGTCGCGCGCCGTCGTGGCCACGGCGCCCGCATCGCGCTGCCGCATCCACCACGGCACGCCCGGCTCTTCGACGGGCATCGGCGGCGGCAGCGTCATCCCGGCGTCGAGCGAGGCGACCGCTTCGCCCGGTCCGCCGTCCTGCTCATGACGGCCACGCACGGAGATCACGAACGACGCACGCTGACGAATCGCGCGGAAACGCGGGAACTCCACGGCCTCGACGCTCGGTCGCAGGCACGCGACGAGCTGCGGGGTGTTCGGTGCGAACGTGACCTGGCGCGCGCGGCGGTTGCGCTCGAGGATGAAGAGGATGCGGATCTGCGCGAGCGTCGGCGTGCGCTCGAGCTCCTGCGTGATGCACGCGCGAATCGCGTCGGCACGCTCGGCGAACGCGCCGTTGATCGCTTCCTGCGACAGCATCTCGGGCAACGCGGCCTCGGCCTGTCGTTGCGCTTCCGCCGTCGCACGAGCTTCTGCCTCCGCCTCTGCGCGCGCCCTCGCGTCCGCGGCTCGGCGCTCGCGGTCGAAGATGTCGGTGACCGCAGCGACGAGCGGCTGCAGCGTCTGCGGGTTCTGCCCGAGGGCGGTCACCATCTGGCGGCCTTCGTCGCCGCCGTGGCGCAGCAGCCCCGCGGCCGCCGCGGCGAGCGGCTCGATGTTCGTGCGGAACGTGCTGTCGGCGTGATAGCGGATCACGAACTCGCGCAGCGGGCCCACGACCTGCGCGTCACCGAGCTCGACGATGGCCGTGATGACGAGCGCCAGCACGTTCATGGGCGTCTCGTGGTCCATCATGTGCTCGATGAGACGCGGGACCGCCGTGCGCTCCTGCGCCTCGAGGAGCGCGGGGACGATGATGGCGAGAGGCGGCGGCTCGGTCTGCTCGAGATAGTCGTAGTGGCGAGCGAGCGCCTCGACGAGGTGCTGCGTGCCCGTGCGTCGCGCCCGCAGCGCCCGACCGATCTCCTCGCGCAACGCCCCCGGCATCGAACGCTGCGCGTACAGGTCGAGCAGGTCGCGCGTGATCTCGGGATCCTCCATACGCGCCAGCAAACGGATGGCGAAGGCACGCGCCGGGACGAGGCGGTTGTCGGGGTCGAGCACGATCTCGGAGAGGCTCGTGCGCAGGTTCGGCGCGGCTCCCGCGGAGCCTTCGGGTGCGAAGCCCGCGACGCTCAGCTCCGCCGCAGCGAGCGGCGCTCCCATCGGACGCGTCCAGCGCTCGTGCCCCGTTTGCGCGTCGAGGAGCGCCACAGTGCCGTCTTCCGTCACGACGAACAGCCCGGCCTCGGTGGCCGCAGCCGAGATCACGTCGCTCTGACGGCGGATGGCCCAGCGGAGCGCGCCGTCGGTGGCGAGCCCGAAGACGAACCGGAAGTACGTGAAGTAGACCGTGTCGCCGGCCACCGCGATGCGCTCGTCGGTGCTCGCGGCGGGCCGGAAGTGATAGCGGATACGACCGCGCGCCGTTCGGTTCGCGGGCACCGGCAGGAATCCGTCCGCGTGGATGAGCGGCTCTCCGGGCGCATCGGCCGCGGGCGCCGGCGCGTGCGTCGTCGATCGCTTGGTGCCGCCGTGGCTCTGGGAGGTGAGCCGATAGATGTCGCGCGATCCGTAATAGACGCCTTCCGGGAAGGCTTCGACCCAGGCGAGCACGTCGTCGGTGGTCCGGAAACGCGCGACCTCGTCGCCCGTGCGCGCGTCGAGGACCGTCAGGTTCTGACGCTCCCATGGGATGAAGACGAAGCGTCCCGCCACGGCAGGCGCTCCGAACACGACGGGCACCTGGTGGTCCCAGCGGAGCGCCCCCGTGCGCGCGTCGACCGCGCGCAGGGTGCCGACGCGTCGGGCGCCGCCCTGGTTGCCCAGGCTGAGCACGTAGTAGACGGTCGATTCGTCGGCGGTCGCGCCGATGAACGCGAGCCCGTCGGTCTCCGCACGCCAGCGCTCCGCGCCCGACGCCAGATCCCACGCCAGGACGTCGGTGCCCACGCCGGCCATCACGACGCCGCCGACGATCTGCGGCCGCGTGTCGGTGCGGACCTGCTTGCGCCACAGCTCGCGTCCCGCTTCGAGGTCGTACACGACCACGGTCGGAGTCTCTCCGTGCAGCGTGGCGACGACGAGAGGCTTGCGCAGCCCGTTGTCCGGCGCGGTCGCCGCGGTCGAGCGGGGCAGCTGCGAGACGATGCGCGCCGTGGTCTCGCGGTCGTTGTCCGGGAACCGGCTTCCGAACGAGCCGGACGTCGCGATGAAGCCTGCGCACGCGGCGACCGCCGAGCCTACGAGCGCACCGAGGATCAGGACGCGCCGGTTGGAAGCGGCGCGTTCGCGCGGGGCGTTCATCGCGCACCTCCCGCCGGCGCAGTCGCAGGCGGCGAAGGCGCGGGCGGCGTCGGAGCGGTCCCGGCGGGGCGCGTCCCGGTGCGTGCGGGCCCGTCGGGGATCCTGCGCACGGCGTCCTGCATCGCGGCGCGCACGCGGTCGGTCCCTCGTCCGCGCGGAGCGGGCCATTCCTGCACGAGCCGCTGGAACATCTCGCGCACCTGCGGACCCGCGACCTCGACGAGACGCGCGACGATGTCGAGCTTCACGCGATCGCTGATGTCGCTACGCAAGAGGTACTCCCGGAAGCCCGAGAGCAAGACCGACAGCGGCTGCTGGCCGAGGTAGCCGGCGAGGCGCTCGACCGTGTCGGGCCCGCCGAGCTTGCCGATGCTGGTCGCGGCTTCGAGCACGCCCCGCTCGAACGCACGGAACAGGATCGCGACCGATTGCCGGGCGCCGATCTCGCCGAAGGACAGCGCCACCTGGCCGCGGACGCCGCGGTCGCTGTCGCGAAGCCCGGCCTCGAGCAGCGTGGGAATCCGCGGATCCCGAATCTGGGCGAGCGCCGCGTACGCCTTGCGACGAGCGCCCGGGCGACGGTGGTGCGTCAGCTCCAGCAACACGTCGATGCCGTCGGGATGCCCGAGGCCTCCCAGCGCATCGATGGCCCGGTCCGTCACCACGTCCGGAGGCCCGCTCCGGAGAAGCTGCGCGAGGTGCGGGATGACCTCGGGCCGATCGATGACGCTGAGCAGGTCGATCGCCTCGCGCACCTGGTCGGCGTTGGTGCTGCTGAGCCCCGCCGCGATGCGCGGCAGGTCTGCGATCGTGGGGACGGGTCTTCCGGGCTCGGTCTGGGCCGTGGCTGCGGGCCGACCGCGACGCGCGACGGGCGGGGTCCGACCCGGCTGCTGCGCATGGGCCGACGGCGCGACGAACGCCAGGAGGAGCGCCGAGACGATCAGCGAAGCGACGCGACTACCGATCACACAGGGCATCGACGGATCTCCGCGAGTGATGACGCCGCGCGCCGGGGAGCCCCCCTCACCACGCGCCATCTCGCCCCAAGGTGGGCTTCGAAAAACGAGCGCTTCCTAACAGCGCATACCCCGTCAGACAAGCACGGCGGTCACGGCATGGGTGCGGCTTCGCTCGCGGCGTGCGGCTTCGCTCGCTGCGGGTCGCTGGCCGAGCGCGTCGCTTGGGGGCACCATCGGCGCGTGGCGCCGGACGAGTCAGAGCCGCAGGCCGATACCCGGAGGCGTTGGGCCGTGGTCTTCGGTTGGATCGCGGGGGGTGCGGCGGGGGTGCTCGCCAACACCGCGCTCGAGGTGCTTCTGGGCGCGACGTGGCCCGAAGCCATCGGGATCTTCGTCCTCTTCGTCCTCGGGGCCTTCGGCGGGATGCACCTCGCGAAGAAGCTCGGTCCGCGGGGTTTCCGCATCCTCGGAGTGGCCTCCGGCGTGCTCGTGGCCGCCACTGCGCTCGTCCTCTTCGTGACGTTCGTGCGCTAACCCGGTTAGCCTTGGCCCTGCGTGGGGAAGTCTTTCTCGCTGCGTACCGAAGAGGAGCCCGAGACGCCCAAACGTCCCGCGACGCCGGGCTGGATCTGGGTTCTCATCGTTTCCGTTCCGCTGCTGCTCTCGGCGATCGTGGTCGCCCTGGCGGTGTGGCTCACGACGACCACGGCGCCGCAGCCACCCCAATCGGGGACCACGCTCGCCGAACGGCGCCGCGTCACGCAACCCGAGGCGCCTCCTCCGCCGCCCGATCCCACGCCCGCGCCACGCACGTGCGCGCTCGCGCCCAACCACGGTGTGCTCGTCAGCGGGACCGACCGGGCGCGCCGCCCGAGCGTCGCCCTCTCGGCCGACCGCGTCGGCGTCGGTTTCGTCCGCTTCACGCAGGCATCGCAGAGCTGCCAGCGACTCGAAGCATCCTTCATCGAGCTGCCGACCCCGCTTCCCGCCGCGCTCCCGCCGGAGACGTTGCCCGTCGTGTTCGACGAGGGCAACGGCTGCACGGGAGTCATCCTGCACACGCCCACGGTCGCGCTCGTCGGCACCCAGCCGTGGGCGTTCACGTGCCGGTTCCCCGTCTCCCGTGGCCTCGAGTGTCAGATCCGACGGAGCGCCAGCGACATCGGTACCTGGGGCTTGCCCCAGACGCGCGACATGCCGGGCAACACGGTCGTGGCGGCCGCGTCGGCAGGCAACCGCCTGTGGGTCGCGCAACCGGCCGATGCGCGCGGCATCGTCGTCGTGACGGGCTCCACCGCTGCCGGACAGCGGCCCGACACGCCTTCTTTCGCAGTCGAGGGCTCGCGCACGGACGCGGCGACGCTCGATGCCGTGAGCGAGACGGAGGCGTGGCTGGCGTGGCGCGACGGCGGCTCGGTCGGCGTCGTGCGTCTCGGCCGTGACGGTCGTCCCGTGGGAGCTGCCCGTCGCGTCGCGTCGCTCTCCGGTCGCCCCACCGAGCCGGCTCTCGTCGCGAGCGCATCGGGCGCCGTGCTGCTGTTCGGTGATGCGACCGCCGACGGAACCGGCGCGCTCATGGTCGCGCAGGTCCCGGTCGAGGGAGACCCGACGACGCCGGTCGCGCTCGTGCCCAGCCTCGCGGGGACCACCATCGCCCGACCTCGCGCCACGCTCGACGCCGCGGGTCGGATCATCACGGTGTGGACCGAACGTGCGGGCGAGCGCGGCACCGTCCGCGGCGCGGTGTTCCGTGGAGACGACCTCTTGCCCGTGATCGCGCCCTTCGCCGTGAGCGCACCGACGAGCGACGCGGGAGACGCCGACGTCGCTCCGGGCCTGACGCCGCTTCGAGGCGCCGTCGCATGGGAGGAGCGCACGCTGCAAGGCACGTGGGGTGTCCGGGTCGCGCGCCTGCTCTGCGCCGAGTAGCTCCCGCCGGGGCTCCGCCTTCCGGGGGCCTTGCGGGGTGTCCTCGCAGAGGTCACCGAGTCATCCTCCCGACACGCCGGCGCGGCACGCCGAACACCGTCCGACCCAGCGCGACGCACCCTGGGAGGGTGTTTCGTGCGGCACACCGATTGCCGAGCGGTGGGCATGCTGCCGCGGATGAAGAAGGCTGCCTGCATCGCGCTCGGGATCGCGTCCATGCACATCGTGGCGATGGCACAGCAACGGACGCCGTCGTCCCGTGCTCCCGATGGGTTGCAGATCCCGGAAGAGGTCTGTCGCTCGGGGACCGGTTGTGTGGTCGTCTCGCGGCAGTCGGCGGGGACCGACGCGCAGGGAAGGGCCTTGTGGGTCGTGATGACGGCACCGCGCGGCACACGTCCTGTCGACGAGGAGTCGGCGCGCACCGAGCTCGGCTGTGTGCCGTACGTCTATTGGGCTCTCGCGACCGAGGGTGACCGCACCGTCGATCGACGCCGCATCCTCGACGTCTGCAACGATGGCTATGGCGCTGCCGGCGTGGGCGAGGACGAGGTGGTCGTCGGGCCCAATCGATTCGAGCAC